>CAYYNP010000001.1:0-88882 GCA_964472545.1 uncultured Planctomycetaceae bacterium
TACTCGAAGGCGCTGAAGGGCCGCCGCGACGAAATGTACATGGCCTGTTCCTGGGAGCAGATCGAGGTCCGCCGCGAGCAGTATCGCACACTGGCGAAACTGCAGGAGACCATGGACTGGGGGCTGAAGGACGGCGGCATCGAGTACGCCGACGTCTGGCGGATTACGTGCCACGAAAAGAGCAGCCGCCATAGCGACGCCGAGATGGACGTCGTCATGCAGGCTCTGGAGTGGGCCCGCAAGACCGGCCGCGCCCGCTTCGTGGGCATTTCGTCGCACGACCGACCGCACATCAAGCGGATGATTGAAACCTATCCCGAGATCATGGACGTCGTCTGCACGCCCTACACGGCCAAGACCAAAGTGCAGACCGACGAGAGCGGCCTCTGGGCCACGATGCAGAAGCACGACGTGGGCTGGTTCGGTATCAAGCCGTTTGCCAGCAACTCGGTCTTCGAGGGCGACAGCTCGCCGGACAGCCCCACGGCCGAAAAGGACAACCGCATCGCTCGACTGGCCATCCGCTACATCCTCTGCAACCCGGCCATCACGGCCCCCATCCCCGGGCTGATCACGCCGCAGCAGGTCGACAACGTCGCCTTGGCGGTGAAGGAGCGCCGCGAACTCGACGTCCAGGAGAAGGCCGAGTTGGAAGAGGCCATGGACGAAGCCTGGGCCAAGCTGCCGTACCACTACCAGTGGTTGAAGGATTGGGAGTACGTGTAGTACGCGGCAAAACGTATGACTTGGCCGTTGGGTGGCTAAAGCGGAGCGGGGTGGCTGGGGGGCTATGTTTGCCGCCGGCCTTGCCTATTTCCATCTTGCCAACCTCGCCTATAGGCTCGAAGAGACGCCCATATGGACGCCGGGACCGCCAGAATCGCTGTGGTCTCCCCGATGGGAGTGAATTGGTCGGGTTCCACGAACTCGTGAAGCAGGAGTACCGCCAATACGAGGATTGCTACTGGCAGTGAGAGCAGCCTCAAGCTCATAGGCACCGTCCAGAAGGACAATCGTGGTAGGCCACTGACATCGACCTGCCGAATCGACGTCGGTGCGTTCGTGTCCGCTCCTACCTCGGCTCCGTCATTCTCAAGCCCCTTGAGAAAGTCATCGGCGTCCTCGTTTGCCATCATACCGTCCCTCCTGATTTGTCGATTCCTGTGAGCTAACCGGGGATTCTCGCGAGATTGCCGCAACCACCCTCCCACCTACTGTCTACTGCATACTGCCTACCGCCTACTACCCACCCCTTCCTCCTCCCAACTCCCGAATCCGCAGATTGCGATACGCCGCCTCCCCGGGACGATTCGCCTGAACCTGCAGGGCGATGATCCCTCTGACGGGGATACTCGCATCTTGCTCCGTATAATCGACCGTCTGCACGCCGTTGATCCAGAGTTGAATCTGCCGGCCTTCGCAGCGGATGCGATAGTCGTTGAACTCGCCGGCTCGCAGCGGCTTCTCGCGCGGCTCGACCACGGAGGCAGCCAACACGCGGTTGCGGCGAGCTTCGTCGTAGAGGCAACCCCACCAGCCCGCTCCCAGATCGGCCTGATAGCCGGCGGCGACGCCACTCTGCGGATCGCGCTTCGAACGCAGGTTGACGCCGCCGTTGACGTTCGCGCCGGTGAGCTTGAATTGCAGACGCAACTCGAAGTCGCCGTACTGCTTCTGGGTGCAGATGAAGTCGTTGCCGCGGCCGATCGCCCGGTTGGCGTCGCCACCGACGATCGCCCCGTCGGCCACGCGAAACACGCCCTGGCCGCCTTCCCAGCCGTCGAGGCCCACCCCGTCGAAAAGCGGCGTGAATTCCGATTCCTCGCGGCGTTGCTCGGCCAATTCATGTGCCCGGGCGAGTTCACGTTGGATCTCTTGTCGCAATGCCGGATCGTCGGTCAGATCAAGTACGCCGTGTAGGGCTTTCTCGGTTGCCTCGGGCGCTCGCACGACCACGCCGGCCGCCATGCCGACGATCGCCACACAGGCCGGCTGCCGCAATTCTTCGTCGTCCAACAGCGACACGGCCAGGGCCAGCCCCTCGGGCGTTGGATACCGCCGCAGAACCTCGAACACCAGCACCTTGTCGGCATTGCGGCCGGCGATGGCCAACGTATTGCGACATACGGCCAGTCGCTCCGCCGCCGTCATATCAAGCTGCCGGGCGACGCGCACGTAGCCGCGCACCGCACGCACGCGGTACTTTTCAGACGTGAGCGTCCGGGCCAGATCGAGCAAGGCCGGGGCGGCGTCGGCGGTGGCCCATTGCCCGAGCAATCGCGTAGCGGCGTCTTGCAGCGCGTCGTCGTCGGTGCGCGCGGCGGCGGCAACCGTCTTCAAGGCAGTCGTGCCGCCCACGGCGGTGAGTTGTTCGAGAAGGAAGACTTGCTCGACGACCGTTGCTTCGGAAGCTGCCGCGGTCAGCCGCTGGGCACACGCCTCTTGCGGCATTCGCAGACAGGCCGCCTTGAGTGCCGTTTCCGCGGTGGAAAAGTCGTCCGAGCCGATCGTGTCGGCCGCTACGTCGATGAACTCCGGAAGATCGGCGATTTGGACCGTGGCTCCCAACGCACGAATGGCCGCTTGTCGGATGAATGCTTCGGAGGCGCCTGCCAGCTTCAACAACGCCGGCGTGGCCGAGGTGATCCGCCGCCCGGCCGCCATGTCGACGGCCATTTGCCGCGTCTTCGGGTCGTCGGCGTCGAGCAATTCCACGATTGCCGCGTTGATCTCGTCGCTCTCGAGCACCGCCAACGTGGACCGGGCCGCCGTGGCGATGCGCTCGTCGGACTCCGCGGCGGCACCGAGCAGCACGGCCACGACCGAGGCGTCGCCCAGTGTGGCCAACGCCCGCAGCGCCTCGACGCGAACCTCCGTCTCGCCGGCACGCGCCGCTTCGGCGACCAACGGCAGTGCTGCCTCGTCGCCCAACTCGCCCAGCACGATCAACAACAACGCCTTCCGCTGGGAAGATTGCGCCGAGAACCGAGGGATCAACTGCCGCGACACGGCCGTTTTGGCCTCCAACTGCCGGGCGGCCTGCAATGCCAGCCGGAAACGGGCGTCGTCGTCGGACTCGACGAGTTTGCCGATTAGCGCCGCCCCGTTCTTGCCTTGGATGAGGATCGTGCGGTAGATGGCCGCCCGATGAACGTGATCCGGTAGATCGGTACGTTGCAGGGCGTCGCAAAGCACGATGGCCGTCTTCGGCTCGCCCTCAGCCGCGAGCCGCTCCGCGCAGATCAAGCAGGCGTTGCCCAAGGCGGGGCGGCGGTCCGGCTCGGCTTTGGCAAGGCTCTGCTGCAACAGTTCGGCCGTTCGTGGCGTGCCAATCTGGCCGAGCGTGCGGGCGGCCGCCGCTGCGACCTTTGCATCATCGCCGTCGAGCAAGGGCACGACCACGTCGATCGCCGCCTCATCGCGCCGCGTGCCGATCGAGCCAAGTACGCCGATGAGCATCTCGCCGTCAAGCTGCCCGGCCGCCTCACGCAGCGCCGCGCCGGCCGCCGCGTCCGGAATCCCTTCCAAAGCACAACGGGCGTAGCAGGCGAGTTGTTCGTCGTCGAGCAGCTTCGCCAACGCAGGCACGGCCCGCGCGTCGCCCGCGCGGGCCAGTTGCTCACACGCCCGGGCCTTGTCGAAGACGGTGGCGTCGGAGGCCAGCGTGGCGGCCAGTTGTACAACCTGCGGCGGCTGGGCCGGTTCTTGGCCAAGCAACACAGTTGGCAGGATGGTCGCGAGGCTTGCGGCGTATAGTACGGCGTATAGTACGGCGTATAGTAGTCGTCTCGCTCCGCGAGACGATATGACATCTCGCGGAGCGAGACGACTACTATACGGCGTTCTGGCCAAGCCGAGCACAGATCGAACGGTCGTCATGCAGCGCATCACAGATTCCTTTGTTCTCGTTTCACGTCAAACGGCCCACGGCTCGCGCATCGCCCGGGAGCGCATCCGGTTCGCCTCGTCGTCGCCGAGGAATTCCTCTTTGGCGTGATCGAAGCGGAGCTTGCGGCCGAGTTTCCAGGCGATGGCGGCCGCGTGGCAGGCGATGTGCGACTTGCGCATCACGTCGGCGTTGGCGGCGGTCGTGCCGCGCGATTTCACGCAGTTGAGAAAGTCGCGGACATGGGTGTCGGTGGCCGTCCCGCGTATCGTGGGAGCCGGCAACTCCGCCCGCAGCGAATCGAGCGAAACGGCAATTCGGCCGGTATCGCCCGTCTCGACCCAGCCTTCGTCGCCCTCGAAACGCACCGGACAAGTGCCCAATCCCAGCCAGCCGGTGCGGCGAAGGATCAGTTTCACGCCGTCGGCATAGCGGCAGGCGATCGCGTTGTCGCCCTCGACTGCCAGCGGTTCGTATTCGATCGGCACCGTTCCGTCGGCCCCGGCTGCCGCCTGGCAGAGGTCCAACGTGTGGGCACCCCAGTCGAGCAGGCGGGCGCCGGAGTCGAAGTCGTAGTAGCCGCGCCAACCGCCGTCGACGTACGCCCGATTGTACGGCCGCCAGGGCGCCGGGCCGAGCCACATATCCCAATCGATCACCTCGCGCGGCGGCTCGGGTTGGGCGGGCAGCCAGCCGTAGTTGTCGCTAAGCTGGTAGATCGAGGCGTGCAGCGTGTGCAAATTGCCGAGGCGTCCGGTTTGGGCCAGCTTGATCGCGTGGATGAAGTTCGAGATGCTGCGGCGTTGCGTGCCGGCCTGAAAGACGCGGCCCGTACGGCGGATGCAATCGGCCAGGCGCCGGGCCAAGTCGATCGAGATGGCACACGGCTTCTCCGAATAGACGTCCTTGCCGGCCTCGGCCGCCAGGATCGAGGCCGGGGCGTGCCAGCGGTCGCCGGTGGCGATCAACACGGCGTCGATATCGTCGCGCTGTAGCAACTCGCGGAAATCGCGATACGTGGCACACTTGTCGTTGCCGTTGCGCTGGTCGGCCATCGCCTTGACGACCTGGCGGCGGTCGGCCCGCACGTCGGCGATGGCCACGAACCGTACGTCGGGCTGCGGCAGCATGGTGCTGAGCACGTATCCGCCACGGTTGCGAATGCCGATGCCGCCCAGCAGGATCCGCTCGCTGGGGGCAACGATGCCGTCGCGGCCGGAAGCCGAGGCGGGGAGGAGCCACGGGGCCGTGACCGTGGCAGCAGCGGCTTTCAGGAAACGTCGCCGGGGGGTGGGAGTCTTCGTTCTCACGGGCTTCTCCTTCGACCGTTTAGCAGCCGCCGGCACGGCGGCTTTGTCGGCGCAGTGTACACCAGAATCACGCTGCCGTGCCGGCGGCGGCTAAACGGCTCATCGTCAACGTCAAGAGGGAATCCAGTATTCGACACACCGTTCACACGGAACGCACCAGGTACCGATACAACCGCAGCGTACTGCTCTCGCACCGGCGAGTCAATCCGCCGCCGGCCCCGGCGGGAGATTCTCCTTCAGATAGCGCGTGAGCAACTCGCGAAGATGCCGCGTGGTGCCGGCGCCCTCGCGGATCGAGTGCGAGCGATTCGGATAGGCCATCATCGTGAACGGCTTGTTGTGGCGGATCAACTCGTTGATCAACAGCTCGGTCGTTTGATAGTGGCAATTGTCGTCGCCCGTGCCGTGGACCAGCAGCAGGTTGCCCTCGAGTTGATGGGCAAAGTTGATCGGCGAGCCCTGATAGAAGCCCTCGGCGTTGTCGTCCGGCAGGCCCATGTAGCGCTCCTGGTAGATCGTGTCGTAGTAACGCTGATTGGGCACGGGGGCCACGGACATGGCCGTGCGGTAGAGGTCGGGGTACTTGAAAATCGCGTTGAGGCTCATCGATCCCCCGCCGCTCCAGCCCCAGACGCCAATCCGCTCGGTGTCGATGTAGGGCCGCTCGGCGATCAACTTGCGGATGGCGGCGGCCTGGTCCTTCGGCGCAATCACGCCGACCTGGCGATAGACCGATTTGCGCCACGCCCGGCCGCGCGGGGCAGGCGTGCCGCGGTTGTCGATGCTGATCACCAGATAACCTTGCTGGGCCAGCATCAAGTGCCACAGATAGCCGCTGCCGCCGTAGCGGTCGAGCACGGTTTGGCCGGCCGGCTCGCCGTAGACGTAGACCAGCAGCGGGTATTTCTTGTTGGGATCGAAACTGTGTGGCTTGATGCACCAACCGTCCAGCAACACGCCGTCGCCGATGTCGACGCGGAAGAACTCCGAGGGCCGCCGCTTCAGCTTGGCCAGTTTCTCCAGCAGCCCTTTGTTGTCGGCCATCACCCGCACACTCTCGTGCTTCGGCAGGCTCACCATTTCGGTCGGCCCCGGCGTATCGAACGATGAACGGCTGTGGATCGCCCAACGGCCGTTTGGCGAGATCTCGTAGCGATGGCTGCCGGGTTGATCGGCCGGCGTGAGGCGTGTGAGGCCCTTTCCGTCGAGTCCCACGCTGTAGAGATAACGTTGCGTGGGATTGTCGGGCGAGGCGAGGAAGTAGAGACACTCCCGTTCTTCGTCGACGTGCAGCAACTCGATCACGTCGAACTCGCCCGGCGTGGCCAGTTCGACCTGCTTGCCGTCGCGAGAGACGAGATAGACGTGTCGCCAGCCGTCGCGTTCGCTGAGCCAGGTGAAGCGCTGGCCGTCGTCGAACCAGACGGGATTCTGCACACGAAGCCAGGCGTCGTCCGTTTCGGTGAGGATCGTTTCGACCTCGCCGCTGCGGGCCTCGGCCAGCATCACGCGATTGGTGTTCTGCAGCCGATTGAGTTGCTGGATGACGAGCTGTTGCGACCCGGTCGCCCACTCCATCCGCGCGATGTAGTGGTTGCGAGGATCGCCGGACACGTTCATCCATCGCGTATCACCGCCCTCGACGCTCACCACGCCTACGCGGCAGGACGCGTTCTGCTGGCCGACCTTGGGATACTCGAACGGAATCGTGCGGGGATAGAGCCCGTCGGTATTGTTGATCATCGTGAACACCCGCACGCCGGTGGTGTCGAACTGCCAGTAGGCGATCGACTTGCCGTCGGGGCTCCAACGAAACGCGTCGCGCAGCGAGAGTTCCTCTTCGTAGACCCAGTCGGAGGTACCGTTGATCAGCGACTCGCCGCCGTCGGTGGTCAACGGCTTGACGCCGCCGTCGCGAAGGTCTTCGACGTAGAGATTCCGCTCGCGGACGTAGGCCGCGTGGCGTCCGGTGGGCGAGAGCTTGGCGAACATCAACGTCGACGATTTCGCATCGCCGCCGAGCTTCTTCAGTTCGTGACTCGTGCGATCGAGCACCCAGTAGTCGCCCCGCGTATTGCGGCGCCAGACGCGTTTCGAGTTGGTGTAGATCAACAGCAGGGTTCGGTTTTCGGAGAGCGTATAGCCGTCGATCTCAAGCGGCGAGGTTTCGCCCGGAGGGACCAGTCGCGTGGCGGGGATCAGCACCGTCGGTTCGCCGGTCTTCGGATCGCGGCAGACCAGATCGCGTCCGCCGCCGGGGCCTTCGGCGTCTTGCCATTCGATCAGGCCCGAGCCGCCCGGCAGCCAACGGCCGGAAGCCGATTCGCTGTGAAACTCGCCGGAGCCGTAGATCCTGGCCACGGTCAATAGCGACGGGTCGTCCTTCGCTTCCGCAGCGAATGAGCGGGTGGCACATAGAATCGTCAGCAGGGCAAATGTGAAACGCAGTGGGGTTCTCATCATTGATGCTCGCTATTCACGCTCGTTCGGTGGATGGTCTTCTTCGTTTAGCCGCCGCCGGCACGGCGGCGCGACGTTGAAGTAGATCAAGTACGTCACGCCGCCGTGCCGGCGGCGGCTAAACGGTCAATCGCCGACCCGGACGGTGGCAAACACCATTATGCTCACCGCCGGGTGCCTTTTCAACCAACGTGAAGCTGTTACAATCGGGCGTTGACCCCTCGGACCGAAAGGACGAACCATGCCCGACGCAACGACCGCCCGGCTGATGGCCGGCATTCCGGAAATCAACAGCACGCTCTACTGGAAGATACGATTCTTGGTGGGCGACCCGGTGGCCTACATGGAACTGCCCGGCAGTGACGGTCCCGGCAAGTCCGTGCTCTTGCTGCGGGATATCGAGATGGATCGAGCACGCCGCCACGCCCGGGCCGATCTGGTCGGGTGTCCGGCCGACTACACGCCCGACGGCGGCCTCTCCGGCGACCGCGAGACGGCCACGGCCCAGGCCGCGGCTGAGTGTCTTCGCCGGGCGGGTGCCCAGCGCGTGGTGGCCGACCGCACGCTGCCGCTGATCTTTGCCGACCTGATCGGCAAAGCGGGCATCGCCGTCGACTGCGACCGGGAGATGTTCGTGCTCGAACGCCGCAGCAAGGACGACGAAGAGATCGCCCACCTTCGCGAGGCCCAGGGCATGACCGAAGACGCCATCCGCATGGCCTGCGAGATGATCGCCAAGGCCGACGCCCGCGAGGACGGCGTGTTGCTGGTGGATGATACGCCGCTGACGTCCGAACGCGTCCGTGCGGCGGTCGACCATTGGCTGATGGATCGTGGCTACGTCAACCCGACCTCGATCATCGCCGGCGGTCCACAGGGGGCCGATTGCCACGACCACGGTGCCGGCGAGTTGAAGACCGGCCAGCCGGTGATCATCGACGTCTTTCCCCGCAGCCGGAAAACGCGCTTCAACGGCGACTGCACGCGCACGGTCGTCCACGGCGAGGTGTCCGATGAATTGACCCGAATGAACGCCGCCGTACGCCAGGCCAAGGCCGCCGCCACGGCCGCCGCAAAGCCCGGCGTGACCGGCGAGGCCGTACACGACGCGACCGTGGCCGCGATCAAGGCTGCGGGCTATGCATTCGGCCTGCCGGCCGACGACGCCCCGGATACGTATTGTGCGCTAACCCACGGCACCGGCCACGGCGTGGGGCTCGACGTCCACGAGCCGCCGCTGTTGGATCGCAACGGACCACCGTTGGTCCTCAACGAAGCGGTTACCATCGAGCCCGGGCTCTACAGCAAGGCGATCGGCGGCGTCCGCGTAGAAGACATCATCATCGTCACCGACAACGGCGGCGAGAGTCTCAATCGGCTGCCCGAGGGGTTGAGTTGGGTGTAAGTTCCAACGCGCGCCACCGCACGTAGGAAATAGCCGGGGGCGGAAGCCCCCGCACGGTCGACATTGTTGTGACCGCCGAGACTCTCGTGCTGCGAACCGTCCGTGGGCTTCCGCCCTCGGCTAGGCTCGATAGTCGACTGAACGGTCTTGGTCGTGCCTGACGATGGATCGCCGGCTGGTTGTCTGCTATACTCCGCGCCGTAAGGGTCGTGTCTCGGGTATTGCCGACGAGGAGAATCGCGATGCGTGCCACCGTTCTGCTGAGCCTGCTGGTCTTGATGACAACTCACACGGCGGCAGCGCCGCCACGCGAACAACTCGATCGCGGCCTGATCGCTCGGCCGTTGGCTGACGGGAAGGTCTACGTCGGTTGGCGGCTCTTGCAGACCGACCCGGACAACGTGGCGTTCGACGTCTATCGTTCTGCCGCCGACGGCAAGCCGGTGAAGCTCAACCAAGAGATAATCCACAAGACGACCGACTTCGTGGACGATTCCGCTCCCAAGGGCGTCTCGTGCACCTGGTCGGTACGGGCGTTTACGGACACGGAAGAGGCCATGTCTCGCTCCGTCGCGGCCACGCCCGGCGACGCGGCCGCACCGTACGTCTCGATGCCGATAGGCGAGAACCGTACGTTCCAGAAAGTGGGCATCGCCGATCTCGACGGCGACCGCCGCTACGACTTCGTCATCAAGGGGCCCAACGCCAACATCGACCCCTGGTACAAGTACTGGAAGCGCAGCCCGGAGACCTACAAGCTCGAAGCCTATCGCCACGACGGTAAGCTGCTCTGGCAACACGATCTCGGCTGGGCCATCGAACGTGGGATCTGGTATTCGCCCTACGTAGTCTACGACCTCGACGGCGACGGCCGGGCGGAGGTGGCGGTGAAGACCGGCGAGGGTGACCCCCGCGGCGAGGACGGCAAGGTCCGCAGCGGCCCGGAGTTCCTCGCCATCCTCGACGGCGTCACCGGCAAGCCGCGCACGCAAGCCCCCTGGCCGTCGCGCGAAGGTTTTTCCGGCGAGCACGCGTACAACTACTACTGCCGCAACCAGCTCGCCGTGGCCTATCTGGACGGCAAGCACCCGCACCTGTTGGTGCAGCGGGGCACTTACGGCCTCATGAAGCTGATCGCCTATCGGCTGCGTGACGGGGAGTTGCACGAGGTCTGGCAATGGGACAACAGGGACCTGCCGCGGAGCTACTGGGGCCAGGGCGCCCATTGGATGCACGCGGCCGACGTCGACGGGGACGGTCGCGAGGAAGTGCTGCTCGGCTCCTCAGTGATCGACGACGACGGCACCGCGCTCTGGACGACCGGCCTGGGACACCCCGACCATTTCTACGTCGGCGATATCGACCCGCAGCGGCCGGGCCTGGAGATCTACTACGGCATCGAGCCGCGGCGCTCGAAGAACACGATGTGCCTGGTCGACGCCAAGACCGGCGAGGTGATCTGGGGGCATCAAGAGCCGACGATCCACATCCACAGCTCGGGGCTATGCAGCGATATCGACGCAGCAAGCCCCGGCAGCGAGTGTTACAGCGGCGAGCGCGACTTTGAGGACAAGCGTTGGCTGCGCGACTGCCGCGGCCGCGTGCTTTCGACCGAGAATCTCGGCGGCCTGGCACCCAGATCAGCCTATTGGGACGCCGACTTGCAGCGCGAGTTGGTCTACGGCCAGCGGATCCGCAAGTACAAAGGCCTCGAGTTGGGCCCCAAGGTCGAAGGCCACATCGCCGCGGTGGCCGACGTGCTCGGCGATTGGCGCGAGGAGATCGTCACCAGCGTGCCCGGCGGACTGCGCATCTACACCACGACCATTCCGGCCGCCGACCGCCGCGCGTGTCTGATGCAGGATCCGATCTATCGCAGCGACGTGATTTGCGCGGCGATGGGGTACTCTCAGGTGCCGATGACCGGTTACGACTTGGGCAGCGGGAGGCGATGAACGTGGCGGATGAGGAGATTGCAAATTGAGAGTTGACAATTGCAAATTGAAAATTGGGGAGCCTGATCATCCCTTCGGCGTGCGAAAATCTTCGCGGATCGGATAGAACGACTCGACCACCCGCATCGGCTTGTCGCCGACGGTGACCTGGTGCATCACCCCGCCGGGCAGCCGCCACATCTGTCCGGCGTGGACGGGGTACTCTTGGCCGTCGATCTTAAACACGGCTTCGCCCTCGATCATGAACCCCATCTGCTCGTGCGGATGGCTATGTTCCGGCAACACCACGTTCGGCTCGAACTCCATAATCGTCAGCGTCATTTTGTCGCATTCGGTGGCCAACACGAGAGCGCCCTCTTGCGGGCGGATGTGGGTGCAGTCTTCGCGGTCGAAGATGTATTGGGGCATGGGTGGCTCCAGTTATCGTGGCTTCCTGTGACGGTGGCTCTTGCAGGCGTCGTTCTCCGAAATACCGCGGAGCGGTTAAACACTGTAGCCCAGGGTCAGCGAAGCGGCGCAGCCGCGAAGCGCCACCCTGGGATGGGAGGCGGGAGGAAAACGCAACGCTGAAAGCGTTGTACAACCCGGCGTCATTGTAGAACCCTTGCAGGGTTCCGTTCGTGATGGGCACGTCGACCCAGGGTGCGCCGCTGTGCGGCGACCCCAGGCTATGTTGTCAAACGCCTACGGCGTAATCTACGGCGTGCATTTCTCGACAATGCCGCGCTACGTCTACTACGCGCCGTCGCCGCAATTTTAGCCCGATTCTACCTGATTCGCTCTGCGTGCAAAGCCATCCGCTTGCCAATCCCCCACCCGCATGCGACAATACCCCTTATGGGGAGTCGCTCATCCAACGCCGACAAGACGACAGATGATCGCCGTCCGTCCGCGCCGCAGTACCAGCCGCTGGTGATCGTGCTGGTGGCGGCTTGTGCGGGGATTGTGGTCGATCGGTTCTGGCCGATGTCGGTCTTTGTGTGGTGGGCGGGCGCGATGGGGGCGTGGGGCGTTTGGGCCGTGCTGTGGGGGAGACGCTGGGAACGGGCCGGGGCCGCGGCGTTGTTGCTGGCCGTGGCGACGACGTCTGCGTCGTGGCACCATTGCTGCTGGTTTCTTTTCGGCAACGACGATCTGGGGCGCTTCGCCCGGACGGAAGAGCAGCCAGCGTGCGTCGAGGTGGTGGCGCTGAAGTCGGTGCAGGAGGTGCCGCGGCCGCCGCTGGATCCGATGCGGGCGCTGCCGCTGGGCGATCGGGCGCGGTTCGAGGCGGAGGTGGTGGCGATCCGCGACGGCGCGCGTTGGGTGCCGGCTTCCGGACGCACGCAAGTCGAGGTCTTCGGCCGCCTCTCTGGCATCGACGCCGGCGACCGGCTGCGGATCTTCGGAGAACTCGCCGCCCCGCAGAGCCCGCAGAATCCGGGCGAGTTCGACTACGCCACGTATCTCCGCGGCCAGCGCGTCGGGGCGCGGATCGCCGTGGGCTTTTCGAGGTGTGTCGAAGTGCTCGCCCCGGGCGATTTCAGCCCGCGACGGCTGATCGAGCAGACCCGCTCGGCCGGCAACCGCACGCTGCAGCGCCACATCGACCACCGTCGCAGCCCGCTGGCCGCGGCCGTGTTGTTGGGGATTCGCGACCGGCTCGACCCCGACGAGAAGCGGGCGTTTATGGAGACGGGCACCGTCCACCTCTTGGCAATCTCCGGCCTGCACGTGGGCATCTTGGCCGGGACACTGCTCTGGCTCGTGCAGAGGTTGCCCTTGCCGCGATCGCCCGGCTTGGCGTTAGTGGCCGCGGCTACGGTCTGCTACATGCTGATCACCGACGCCCGGCCGCCGGTCATTCGGGCGACCATCCTGGTGTTGATGATCTGCTGGTCGCTCTGGCTGGGCCGGCGGGGGCTGTCGTTCAACTCGCTGGCCGCCGCGGCGCTGATCGTGTTGGTGGTCAATCCGGTGCAGGTGTTTCAGGTTGGAGCCCAGCTTTCCTTTCTCGCCGTAGCTGCGTTGATGTGGTTCGGCCCGTTGTGGCTGGGATCGCCTGGAGAGGAGGACCCTCTGAAGCGATTGATCCGCGAGAACCGCCCCTGGCCCGTTGGCGCGGGCGCGTGGATCGGCAGACACGTTTGGCAATTGGTCTTGATCAGTGCCATCATCTGGCTGATTGCGCTGCCGCTGGTGATGGCCCGATTCCATCTGTTGACGCCGATCGCATTGGTGCTCAACCCACTGCTCTGGCTTCCGATGTCGCTGGCCTTGATGAGCGGATTCGCCACGTTGGTGTTCGGGTCGTGGTCGGCCGCGTCGGGCCAGGTCTTTGGCGGTTGCTGCGACCGGCTGCTGGGCGTGCTGCAATGGGGCGTTGCACACGGCCAGGAAATCTCCTGGGGCCATTGTCGCGTGCCGGGGCCGGCCGATTGGTGGTTGATCGGGTTCTACGGTGCCATGGCGTTGGTGGTGGCGTTTCCGCGCATCCGGCCGCCGCTACGATGGTGCGTGGCGTTGGCGGCCGTTTGGGTGGCGGTGGGCGTTACGGCATCGGAATCGCGACGGCAGACCGAGCGGTTGGATTGCACGTTCCTCTCGATGGGACACGGTTGCGCCGTGCTGTTGGAGTTGCCCTCCGGCGAAACGATCCTCTACGACGCCGGCCGCTTCAGTTCGCCCGCAACGGCCACGCAGAGCATCTCCGCGGCGCTCATCTCACGCGGCGTCACGCACCTCGACGCCGTAATCCTCTCGCACGCCGACATCGACCACTACAACGCCCTGCCGGGGCTGTTCGAGCAGGGAATTTCGATCGGCGTGGTCTACGTTTCGCCGAAGATGTGGCAGGAGCAGAACGCGGCACTCGACGCGCTGAGGGAGGCGATCGACCGCTCCGGCGTACCGCTTAAGGAGATCTACGCCAACGACCGGCTGCCCGGCGGCCGGCGCTGTGAGATTCGGGTGCTGCATCCGCCCAAGAAAGGAAGCCTGGGCGAGGACAACGCCAACAGCATCGTGCTGGTGGTGGAGTATCTCGGCCGGCGGATTCTGTTGACCGGCGACATCGGCACGCCCGGCTACGGCGGGTCGACGCCCGGGCTCAACGCCATCTTGGCCGAAGAGCCGCTCGACTGTGACGTGCTCTTGGCCCCGCACCACGGCAGCCGAGGCAACAACACGCCTGAGCTGGCCGCCTGGTCGACGCCCGACTGGGTGATCATCAGCGGCAGCCGCCGCTGGGACCCGGAACCGATACGCGAAGTCTACGGGGCCGTCGGCAGCCGCGTGTTGCACACGGCCGACACGGGCGCAGTACACGTGACAATCGACGCCGACGGCGTGCGCGTCGAGGAGTTCGTCACGCCGTGACCACCCCGACACAGGGGCGGCAGTGCCTCGTCGTTTAGCCGCTGCGGGCACGGGGGCGTTGTTGGCGTCGCGTTTTTCGGAGTCACGCCGCCGTGCGGGCGGCGGCTAGACGTGGAGGGGGCTACATGCGATCTGCTACGTGCGTTCCACGCGATCGGACGCCGCAAGGGGCAGGCCCAAAGCGTCCAAGTGCCGCCGGATCGTCGTTCTTTGGGCGTCGTCGAGGCGCCGAAACGGCGGCGCCATCCGGTCGCTGCAAATCTCCAGGCACGACAGGGCCGACTTCAATCCCTTGGTCACCGCCGCGCCGCCCCGGGCAACCGTGTAGATTCGCTCGCAAACGTCGATTACTCGGCGATGCAAGCGGTCGGCCGTCTCGGTGTCGCCGCGGCTGGCGGCCTCGTAAAGATCGACATAGAGCCGCGGCCAGAGATTCGCCCCGCCGCACACGCCGCCATGGGCGCCCAGGGAAACGGCTTCGGCCAGCAACTCCTCGGGGCCCATTAGCACGGTCCAATCGGGACGCTGTTCGGCAAGCCGGCAAGCCTGCGAGAAGTAGTCCAGGTCGCCGGAACTGTCTTTGATGCCGACGATCTTGGGGACTTCGATCAGCGACGCCAGCGTATCCGGCTCGAAGACGATCTTCGTATGGCTGGGCATGTTGTACAACAACAGCGGCAGCGGCGATTCGGCGGCCAGATGGCGGACGTGTCGGGCAAGCTCCTCTCGCGTCATCGGGAAGTAGTACGGCGCCGCCGCCACCACCGCCGACGCACCCGCATCGGCCGCGTAATCGGCCAGGTTGATCGACTCGACCGCGGACGTATCCGAAATCCCTACCAGCACGGGTACGCGTCCGGCCACCTGCTCGCACACCCGATCGATCAACTCGCATCGCAGCCGATAGCCCAGACTGGGGCCTTCGCCGGACGTGCCCAACAGAAACAGCCCGTGCACACCGCCGCCCAGCACGTGTTCGAGCAGCCGTTCGAGCCCCGGGACATCGAGCGTGTCGCCGTCGGCCAGCGGCGTGACCAACGGCGGGACAATGCCGCATAAGGGTCTCGGCATTTCACAGGCCGCGCCCATTCTATTCACTCCACGCCTTCGTTCAGGTTGCCATAGATTGCGCAGTTCGGCAACGATTTCCCAGCCCCGATCACCTCCAGCAATCATACCACACGGCAGGTAGAGGCCCGTTGAAAAAGGCGAAACTGGGTGCCACGGCTGGGTTGCCCAGCAGTGCAGAGTTGACACTAACGCAAGAACACTGCTGGGCAAGCCAGCAGTGGCACCCGAATTCTCAGACTCCTGCTTCTTCAGCGGGCTGGTAGGGGCACGTGCCTCTACGGAAGAAAAACGGCGGCGACGACGACCGTCGTCCACAGCCCGTTCTTGTCGCCCTCGGCCGTCTGAACGCAGGCCCGGGTGCGGACGATCTTGCCGGACATGTGGTAGATCTCCTTCCGTTGGTCGTAGGCCGTTTCCGGGTCGAATTCGATACCCAGGGTAGTGGCCAGCATGGTGGCGGCCATGTCTTCGACGAAATCGGCCAGTTTCGGCTCGGCCATTCCGTAGCCGTGGTGTTCGGCGATGTAGCCGTACTGCTCTCCGTCGGCCGGAACGGCCAACCCGATCCCGGAGCCGACCAGCCTTGACGGCTCGTTGGTGGCGGCTTCCGCCAGCACGCAATGGGTAATCTGGCCGGGCCGGAGTTTGCCGACGCCCTGATTCTTCGAGATTTGCTTGCAGTTCGGCGGGAGGATGCTGGAGACCCTCACCAGGTTGCAGGCCTGGATTCCGGCGGCTCGCAACGCGAGTTCAAAGCTCTGGAGGCGGTTGCGGTGTTTCCCTACGCCCTTGGTAAAGAACGTCTCTTGCGGGATCAAGGGTTCAACAGCCATGCCTTCTCCTTGGCCGATCGAGAGATTACGGTTACAACTCACGTGTGGGCGTCCCGGCCACATGCGGCACCCGAGATGCAAACCGTAATCGCCTACATTAGGCCCCCTCGGGGCGCTTGTCAACCCAGCGAATGCAACGGCTTCACCATCTTGCCAAGGAGGTTAGCACCATGGAGAGAACGCTTCACGACGGCGCGTCGGACGGCCTTGTCCCGCTGGAGTCCCTCAACGTCGGGGAGGCCGAAGGTGTGGCGGATCTGCTGCGGCGGATGTCGCGGACGGCCTTTGGCGGCCGTGCCCTGGGAGAGGCGTTCGAGGTGCTTACCCAAATGGCCAAGGACCCGCAGTGCATGGTCGTGGTGACCGTTTCCGGCGCGATGACGGTCGCCAAGATGGGGGGGCTTCTGTGCGAGATGATCGGACGGCGGCTGGCCGACGTCGTCGTCACCACGGGCGCCATCATGGCCCATGGCCTGTCGGAGGCGATCGGCGGCGTTCACTACAAGGCGGATGACTCGTTGTCGGACTCTGCGCTCTACGCCCGGGGCTACAACCGCGTCTACGACACCCTGGAGATGGAGGCCAACCTGTGCGAAGCCTTCAGCACGGTCAGCGAGGTGCTTTCGGAGTTCGACTGGTCGAGCCCGGCGTCCTCGTGGCAGATCAACCGCCAGATCGGACGCCGGCTGGTCGAGCACGACCAGATGCCCAGCATCCTCGGCTGTGCCTATCGGCGGGAAGTGCCCGTCTACGTTCCCGCGTTCACCGACTCGGAACTGGGGTTGGACGTGGCGACGCACGTCATGGCGGCATCTGTCGGCAAAGAGGGCACCGACGCGAAGGCCGCCCTCTTTCGGGCCGTCCCGCCGCTGAATCCGTTTCTCGACCTGTACGACTATGCCCAGCGGGCTATGGCGGCCAAGCGGCTGGGGATCTTCACCATCGGCGGCGGTGTCCCGCGCAATTGGGCCCAGCAGATCGGCCCCTTTGTCGACGTCGTCAACATGCGATTGGGCACGGACTTGACCGTGCCACGATTCACCTACGGCGTGCGCATCTGTCCCGAGCCGGATCACTGGGGCGGCTTGAGCGGGTGCAGCTACTCCGAAGGCGTCTCTTGGGGTAAGTTCGTCAGTCGGGAGGAAGGTGGGCAATTCGCCGAAGTCCGCTGCGACGCCACGATCGCCTGGCCACTGCTGATTCGCGCCTGGATCGAATCGTTGGACGGCTCTGCGGAGGTAACGGAAACCGAATGAACAAGACCTATCCCGACCAATTCCTGGGCCGGCCGCCGTGCTCCGTGGAGGAGGCCGACGTGATCATCCTGCCCTTGCCGCTGGAGAAGACCGTTTCCTACGGAGCGGGCACGTCGAGGGCCCCAGGGGCCATCATCGACGCAAGCTGCCAGATCGAACTGTTCGATGAGCAGACGGCGGTCGACTTCGAGCAGGGCCCCAAGATCCACACCGCGCCGCCGGTGCCGTACGGCAGCAGCGTTCGCAAGTACTTGGCCAGCATCCAAGAGCGGGTCGCCCGTCATCCGGGTAAGTTCGTGCTGGCGCTGGGCGGCGAGCATACGGTCAGCTACGGTGTGGTTCGCGGTTTGGTCGAATACCTGACGCGTTTGACGATCGTCCAGATCGACGCTCACGCCGACCTTGCCGAGGAACTCGACGGACAGCGGTGGTCGCACGGCACGGTGATGAAGAGGCTCTGGGACGAAGGCTGCCGGATCGTGCAAATCGGCGTCCGCAGCCTCTCGCGCGGTGAATACGATCTCGCTGCCGCCGACGGACGTATCGAGACGCATTTTGCCCATCGACTGCCCGAGCAGTGGGACGGCGTGCTCGAGCGGCTCGGGCAACTCACCGGAGAGGTTTACTTGAGCATCGACGTTGACGGTCTGGACCCTTCCGTCATCCCCAGCACGGGGACACCTCAACCGGACGGCCTGAGTTGGCGGCAGACGATCGACGTGCTCCAGGCGGTAATGAGTGCACGGTGCCAGGTCGTCGGGGCCGATATCTGTGAGTTCGTTCCCAGCACGCCGGCCCCCGGATGCGACATTATCCCGGCCAAACTGGCCGCAAAGGTCTTGGCGTTCTGGTGGCGGGCCGCAAGTGAACGCGCTCGTACCAGCGGCAGATAGAAGTAGTTGCCAGTAACGGTGGGATGGCCGCAGTTCCTTCAAGACGGTTGTCCTTGCCCTTCCGGCGGCGGGACGAAGCTCTCGGCGAGAGCGAACGCGAAGAGTTGCACTTGGCTTTGCTCCTCGGGATGGTATCGTTGCAGCGCGCGTTCTAACAACCGGCTCTGCCAGTCATGGCCGGCAGCGGTCTGCCCGCCACATCGCGAGAACAGACGCTTTGCCCGCTCGGACGCCGTCACGGCAACGGCCGAGTCACACCCTCGGCCGGCAAGCCGCACGAGGGCTTCCGAGAGCAGCAGTTGCCCGTGTTGCGAGTCGTGGTGGTTCTCTGCGATCACGACCCCCCCGATCTGAAGCGTTCCCGGCGTGCCGGAGACTTCCGTCGCGTGCAGTTTGCCGACGATGACGTCGCGGTGCTTCAACACGAGCGTATGCACCAGCAACCGCTTAAGGTCACCGCGCGTAAGCGGCTTGACGTAGGGCGTACCACGATCGCTCGTGTAGCGTTGCGACTCGACGTGCAGCCGCTCGATTTCTGCCAGGTCTTCGGCCCGCGCATGGTCGACGTGATGGCTTTGCCGACGCTCGATCATCGTCCCGACGCCCGTACGCGTGAGGATCTCCTCGAGCAACCGGGAGTAGGCCACCAGGTGAATCTGGCCGACCCCGCCGGCGACGGCGCGGATACTCGAATGGACCTTGGCCACCACGTCGCCGGCCAGCAGCAAGTCGCCGCGGTGGTCTCTGCGCTGTAGTAGGCAAAGCAGACCGTCGAGGTCGGCGAAACTAAGCTGCCGCACGCGCCCGGCGGCGCCGGAAAGCAGGATGCCGTCCTCCTGCGTCAGAAACAGGAGCTTTCGGGCCGAGGTCTCCACGGCGACTTCCGCAGCGAGAGACACGGACGGAACGTGGAGAAACTGGCCGCGATCGTCCAGGCCCCCAAAACCCACGATCGCCAAACGCCCGTCGCTCAGTGCGGCGAGCAGACCGTCCACGTCGAGTCCGGCAACGACGCCGGTACTTCCATGGGCGATGCGACGCTCGGCTCGCACGGCCGATTCCGGAAACAGGCGATGGTGAACACCCCGAGCACGGCACAAGTCCGTGATCATCCGGCCGATTCGGGCGCGCTCCTCGCAGATGCGGCCCAAGGCTGCCTCGGGGATGATCAGCCGGTTCGTCTCCGCATGCCGGCGTGCCCCAAACTCCCTGCGGAGATTCTCCTCGAACCCGGTTCCCTTGCCAAAGACCATGGCAACGCGAATCCCATGATCGAGCAGTTCCTTGATGCCTTCCAGGATGGCCGTCATGACCTGCGGCTTTTCGACGGCCTCGCGCTCGGCCTCGATCACGAAGACCTTGTCCCTGAACTCGCTGTAATACCGATCCTTGGTCGTCAACTCCGGCGGGCGCACGAGCCTGCCTCCTTTGCGTCTAGGGCAACAAAGCGGCAGGTTCCTCGAAGATCCACAAGTTCGCTTTCCGGACGTGCGGCGGGTGCTTCCGACGGTCCGCTGCCCGCCCTACCGGGACTCTCTCGAACACCAACAAAGCCCTCTTGATGGCACAGCCAATCGCACCCATGATAGCCGCAGACGAGAATGGGGGCTACCGTCGGAGGCCTCCGTGATCCGCTTGGGCGTACGACCCGCTGCCGGCAAGAGGGGAGTCGCCTTCGTTTAGGGATCCAGTACTCATTCGCCGAACCCGTCAAGAGCCGTTCGTAGTGACCGCATTCATGCGGTCTTTCACGGGATTCCGCTGCACGGCCCCGATGAATCGGGGCACTACGAACGGGTTGGGCGATTGCTTACGGGATCCAATGTGTATCCCCAGGTAGCCGAACGACTTGCGCTGTCTGCGGTGTGCACCGACGTCGTAGTGGATTGACCAACGACGTACCTTCCGGCTGCCGCACAAGAGGCGGGAATATCCGGTTGACGCTTCGCGAGGCAGGGTCAGCACCAGGAAGCGAACACGCCGCAGGGGCGGCGAATCTGCTGGCATTGTGTCTTCTGCTGGCATTGTGTCGCCACGTTTGGTATCTTCAGGGACGCACTACGACCCGGGGCTTCAGGGTGGAAGGTGAGGCAGTTTTAGGCACCCACCGTGGCAATCACCGAGGGCCGGTTGCCGTTTCTTTCGGGTGCCTTCTTCAAGGGTTCCAAGCCCGCCGGGGTGAATCGACCCCATGCCCACGCGCAGCCCGATTTGGCGTGCACGGGTTGCAGAGGCCGCGGCGCTTGGACGGAACTGGATCGGTTGCGGTTGTTTTGTGAGGGTGCGGCGTTCGCTCCCGGAATCAAGAGAATTCGGAGATCGTGCCATGAAGATCCGAGTAGTTTGCGTGTTGTTCGTAGCGGCTTTGTTCTTCCCAGCGTCCGGCACCGATGTGCAGGCCGTGATTACGGATCCCACCGAAGTGCCGGGCACCGTCCTTTGGCTGGACGCCACCGACCCGGCGACGATCACACTGGCCGGCGGGGAGGTGTCGCAATGGGTCGATAAGTCGTCCGTTGGCACCAACCACTTCACTCAGCCGACGTTCCTTCAAGGGCCCATGGTCACCGTCAACGCGCTGAACGGGCTGGACGTGCTGACGTTCGACGGAGTCGACGACCACCTGATCGGTCCCGGGCCGTTGGCCGAGGGAGACGACGACTACACCTACTTCGTCGTATGGCAGCCGCACAAGAACAACGGGGTCCAATCGCCCTACGAACAGGCCGGCCCGGGTGCAAATGCCCGCTCCGCCGTATTGGCGGTCGGCAGCCGCTACGGTTTCAACGGACAGAACAACGACCGGCACGACCTGGTAGCCTTCGGTGCGAATCAGTGGCGGCTGACCGATTTGGAGGTGAACAACGCCCTGGACAACAACATCAACCTCTACGACAACGGCGTGCTCTACTCGGGACGTACCGGAAACCCCGGGGCAATGAACATCGGCGCCGCCGGGGCCGCCGTGGGCAAGAAGCAAACGGTGTTCGCCGAGTTTCTCGACGGCGATCTGGCCGAAATCGTCGTCTACGACCGTGCGTTGACCCTCCAGGAACACGACGACGTGGGCACGTATCTCAACGACAAATACGACCTCGGGGCCGCCTACCCGTTTCCGCCGCCACCGGAGCCCGCATTGGTGCATCAGTGGACGTTCAACGGGTCGCTCGACGACGCCGTCGGCGACGCCGCCGCAATCCTGGTCGGCGGCGCCGAGGTGATCGACGGGCGGTTGTCGGTCGACGGCAATCCGGGCAGCATGATGCTCACCGGTTCGCTCGGCCAGCCCATCTCGGAGAAGACGTTGGTGGTTTGGACCAGCCTGCGGGACTTCACCAACAAGACCAACGGTTCGGCCCTGACGATCCAAAACAACGCCGCGGGCGGAGTTTTCGACGCCGTCGTCTACGCGGAACTCCTGCCACAGCGATGGATGAACGGCAGCAACGGCTACGTGCGGACGCAAAACCCGCAGTCGTACGGCTTCGACGAAACCGTCGAGGACCCGGGCGAGGTGATGATGGCGATCGCCTACGGGGCGGACAACAGCATCACGCTGTATCGCGATGCAGAACTTTACGGCACCAATACCAAGGGCGCCGTCGTCTCGTACGGCCCCGAGGCGATGGTCCAGATCGGCCCCCGGCATGGAACACACCAGGACGTGTACGACGGTTTCGTCAACGAGGCCCGCATCTATAACTACGCTCTGGACGCGGCCGAGATCCTGGAGGTCTTCAACGAGGGGCCGGTAGCCGGAGGCGGGAGCATCGAAGGCGGCGTGCTGGCACACCGCTGGTCGTTCAACGACGGAACGGCTGACGACCTGGTCGGCGAGGCCCACGGCACGCTCTTCGGCGCGGCCACGATCGACGACGGGAGGCTGCTGGTCGACGGCACGGCGGGCACCAAGATGCTCACCGAGCCGTTGGGGCATCCCACGGCCGAGAAGACGCTGGTGGTCTGGACCAGCCTGCGAGACGTCACGCGCAAGACCAACGGTTCGGCCTTGACGATCGAGAACAACGCCGCCGGAGCCGTGTTCGACGCGATCGTTTACGCGGAAGTCGTTCCGCAGAAGTGGATGGCCGGCAGTAACTTCTTTGCGCGGACGCAAAACCCGCAGTTGTTTGGCATCGAGGAGACCATCGCCGATCCGGACGAAGTGATGATTGCCGTCGCCTACGGCAGCGACAACAGCATCACGCTCTATCGCGAGGGCGTCGAGTACGGCTCGTACACCAAAGGAACCCTGCAGTTCTTCGACTCCAACGCGGTGGTCCAGATCGGCCCGCGGCACGGCGACCACGGTCAGGTCTACGACGGCTTCATCAACGAGGCCCGCCTCTACGACTACGCTCTGGACGCCGAGGCGATCGCCGAGTTGTTTGCGTGGGGGCCGGACGTGGTGTCGCTGTCCTTTCTGCAATGGAGAGGCGACCTCGCCGCAGACTATGCCTCGGCCAATTGGACTCCCGACGGGGGGACGACTTGGGTCGCGCCGCGTGGCGGAGAAATCCTGACGGTCGATTCGGCGGCCGGCTGGATCGACGTGGACGCCGATCTGAGCGACACGCCGGCCGAGTCGTTGGCCATCGCTCCCTCGCTCGGCGGAACGGTCGACGTGGGCGGCGACGGCGTGCTCGCGGTGACCGGCGAAGTGGCCGTCGGCATCGACGGCACGTTGCACGTCGACGGCACGCTGACGGCCGCAGAGGTGACTTGTGCGGGGACCCTCAGCGGCAGCGGGACGATTCGCGGTGGTTTCAACCTGACCGGCGTGGTCTCTCCCGGCCCCGGTGCCGGTCCCGGTGCCGGCCCCGGTGCGGCGGTGCTGACGATCGACGGTTCCGGCGAACTCGGCGAAACGGCCGAGTACGTTTGCGAAATCGTCGGCGCAGCGAACGACCGGCTGATCTTCAAGGGACAAGACGCATTTCCCGGCGGTACACTTACCCTGATTCCCCGTTCCGTCGAAGCGTCGCAAATCGGCACCACTGTCACCCGGTCGATCGTCGCCGCCGAGGGCGAGACGAGCCTGCTGGAGTCGTTCGCAACCGTCCCGCCGTCGCCCGATTTCGACGCCGTTCCGGCCGATCCGCCGAGCATGGGCCACCTGGGGCTGGGCGTGTTCCACCGCGGGGTCACGTACGTCGAAGACGTTGGGCCGGGGGTGATTACGGGCGTCGACGTCGATCTGTATATCGCCCGCGGCGGAGACGGCAACGCCGACGGCAACATCGACGGCCAGGATATCCAGGGCCTGATCATCAACTTCAACCTCCCCGGCGATCCGGCCGACCGCAACTGGCTTCAAAACGACACGGCCGGCGGCGACGCGGGCCGCGGCGACGGCTGGGTCGACGGCCAGGACATCACCGACCTGATCACCAACTTCACCGGCGACGCCGGCCCCGTCGAACCGGGCACCGCCGCCGCCGAGTACAACCCGGCTACCGGCGAGTTCAAAATCCTGGTCGAAGGCGTGATGAACTGGAGTCTTGCCAGCGACGGTATGTTCACCGGCTCCGACGTGGGCGCATTGCACGGCGTCCTGCCACTGGGCGATCCGGAGAACCTGGTTTCGGCCAATCCGAACACGATTGGCGAAGGCCTGCCGGGCGCGTCGCCGTTCACCTACGCCAAGGTCGATCTGGGGCAAATCGCAGAGCCGGGAACCGACGCCCGCGAGTTCCTGCTGACGTACGTTAGCGGATTCGGCAGCGAGCCGCAGATCGGCTCGATCCACGTGGTGCCCGAACCGGGCACCGTGGTCATGCTGATTGCCGGCCTGCTCGGACTGCTGTGGATCCGGCGGCGGCGAGGTTAACTTGGGAAGAGAAGTGGTGATTGCGAACAGGCGAAGTCTTCTCCACGGCCCGGCCGCCGTGCGATCGCGGTTCGGCCACCGCCGGCGGCTGCGAATTGAGCCGCTCGAGTCTCGCCTAGTGCTCGACGCGGGGCCTCTGGTGATCAGCGAGTTCATGGCCCTGAACGACTCGACGCTGTTCGATGAGGACGGTGACGCCTCCGATTGGATCGAGATCCACAATCCGTCCGGCGATCCGGTGGACCTCGACGGATGGTATCTGACCGACGACGCGGCGGACCTGGCTGAGTGGAGGTTCCCCCCGCAGACGCTGGCACCGGGCGGGTACGTGCTGGTGTTTGCCTCGGGTAAGGACCGCGCCGATCCGGCGGACGAACTGCACGCCAATTTCCGCCTCGCCGACGAAGGAGAGTACCTGGCGGTGGTCCGGCCCGGCGGCACGGCCGTCTCGCACGCCTACGCTCCGCAGTATCCGCCCCAACGGGCCGACGTCTCCTACGGCACGGATGACGCCCTCGCTACCTTCGCGGTGGCCGAAGAGGCCCGACTGGCGTACAAGGTCCCCGCGCCGGAGGACGCCGCGCTGGCAGCGGCCTGGACCGATCCCGGTTTCGACGATGCCGGCTGGAACGGGTATCGGCGGCGATCTCGGGTGTTGATCACCGAAGTCGGAACCGGCGACCCCGACTACGTCGAAATCCAGAACCTCTCTGGAGAGCGCGTCGACACGGCCGGCTGGGTCGTCGTGGTCAACGACTCGCTCAGCGGCGACATCAACGCGATGCACTCCCTTTGGCACCTTCCCGACACGATGGCCGCCGAGCAGATCCTCTACCGCAGCGACGACGCCGAAGACGAACAACACTATTGGGGAGAGGAGTTGTTCTGGCGCACCCGGGGCGTCGGCTGGGTGATGGTCGTCGACGACGCCAAAGAGGTCGCCGACTTCGTCGTCTGGGGATACTCCCGTGCCGCCGTGCAGTCGCTCAGCGTGGAGATCGACGGCCGTCCGGTCGCGGTCGGGGGCGCTTGGATCGGCCCCGAGGTGGTCGCCGCCGGGAGCCCCACGACGTGGCTGCAACGATTGGGCGGTTCGGACCACGACACGGCCACGGATTGGGCCTTCGCCGAACCGCAGTCGAAAGGCGCCGCCAATCCCGGCCTGACCGTGCCTTTCACCACGGACGTGGCCGTCGGCATGGGATTCGACGTCGATTCCAGCGGTCTGGCCGACGCGATCCAAGTCGACGTGGCGACGCCGATGCACGGCGTCAACGCGTCTTTCTGGGCGCGGATTCCCTGCACGCTGGAAGATCCCAGACGGATCGACAAGCTGCACCTGCGGATGAGGTACAACGACGGCTTCATCGCCTACCTCAACGGCCGGAAGATCGCCGAGGCAAACGCCCCCGATTTGCCCCAGTGGAACTCGGCGGCAACGGCCGCCCGCAGCGTCGAGGATTCGTTGCAGCCGCTTCAGATCGATTTGGCCGACGACCTCGACGCACTGCGACCCGGCGAGAACCTGCTGGCGATCCACGGACTTAATTCGGCCGCCGCCGAGGGGGGCTTCCTGGTCTCGCCGGAGTTGGTCTATGCCGGCCGCCGCTACTTCGGCAATCCTACGCCGGGAAAGGCAAACGCGTCTGGGTTCGTCGATTTTGTGAAGGACACGAAGTTCAGCGTCGACCGCGGTATGTACGACGCCCCCTTCGACGTCGCCATCACTACCGCCACGCCGGGCGCCACGATCATCTACACGCTCGACGGCAGCCAGCCCACGCCCGATCACGGTGCCGTCTACACCGGTCCGATCCACGTCGATCGTACCACCACACTCCGGGCCGCGGCCTTCAAGGAAGACCTCGAGCCGACCAACGTCGACACGCAAACGTATATCTTCCTCGACCAGATCCTGCGGCAACCCGACGTCGCGCCGCCGGGCGCCCACTGGGACACCGCCATGGACCCGCAAGTCGTCGGCGACGCCACGCAGACCTACAGCGCGGCCGAGGGCCTCGTCGACCTGCCGGTCCTGTCGATCGTGATGGACGACGTCGATCTGTTTGGTTCGACTGGCATCTATCAGAATCCCGAGGGACGCGGAGACGCCTGGATCCGTCCCGGATCGGTCGAGTTCTTCTATCCCGACGATTACGGAGGCTATCGGGCGGGAGACGGGTTCGGCGAGCGCGTGGGCGTGCGGATCGCCGGCATCTACAGCCGCCGCATGAGCAACCCGAAGCACTCCTTTCGGCTAAGCTTCCAGGAGCGTTTCGGCAACAGCAAGCTCGAATTCCCGTTGTTTGAAGGCTCGCCCGTCGAGCGGTTCGACAACCTGGTGGTGATCAACGGGCATAATCAGTCGTGGGCTACGGGTGTCGCCAACGCGCTCTATCTGCGCGACCAGGTCTCGCGCGACCTCCAACAACTCGAACCGGGGCATGCCCACGTCAACGGCATGTTCGTGAACCTCTATCTCAACGGGCTGTATTGGGGGCAGTACAACCTCGCCGAGCGGCCCGACGACAACTTCGCCGCGGAGAACTTCGGCGGCGACAAGGACGACTACGACGTGTTCAAGGGCGTGCGCCACGGCGAGACCTCGCAGGCGATGATGGTCAAGGGCACGCGCGACGCCTGGAGCACGATGTTCGCCGTCGCCGAGCGGGATATGAGCGACCCGGCCAGCTACGCCGAAATCCAGCAATACGTCGATATCGACCAACTGATCGACTACAACATCGGCATCATCTACACGGGCGATCGCGACGGGCCGACCGGGATCGTCGCCGGGCAGAGCACGCCGAAGAACTTCTACGGCCAGCGCCGACGCGACGCGAGCGGGCGGTTTCGGTTCTTTCCCTGGGACGCCGAGTTTACCTTCGAGCGGACCGACACCGACGTGAGCGACCGCCTGGGCTCGGAAAACCCGGCCCGGCTGCACATGAAGCTGCGGGCAAACGCCGAGTACCGCCTGCGTTTTGCCGACCGCGTACACAAGTGGTTCTTCAACGATGGCCCGCTCACGCCGGACAGAGTGGCCGAACGGTTCGCCCGGCGGGCCGCGGAGATCGACCGTTCGATCGTGGCCGAATCGGCCCGCTGGGGCGACTCGAAACGCGAGCCGCCGTACCGGCGCGACGTGGAATGGGTCGCCGAATTGGCCCGCGTAATGAACTCGATTATTCCGGCGCGTTCCGACGTAGTTCTTGAGCAGTTTCGTGACGACGGCCTCTATCCTCAAACGGCCGCTCCCGAGTTCTACGTCAACAGCTTGCGCCAGCACGGCGGCCCGGTCGACGAGGGTGACCTGCTCGCCATGCCCGCCGCCACCGGCACGGTCTACTACACGCTCGACGGCTCCGACCCGCGGCTGGCCGGCGGCGTTTCGCCGAGCGCTCGGCGTTACGATTCGGATCCGATCCCGCTGACCGAATCGCGCGTTGTAAAGGCGAGGGCAATCGATGGCGGACAGTTCAGCGCGCTGAGCGAGGCCGAGTTCCTCGTCGGCGGACGGCCGATTCCCGTCGCCCTGCGGCTGACGGAGTTGAACTACCACCCCTACGATTCCACGACCGAAGGCTTCGACGACCCGGAGTTGTTCGAATTCGTCGAATTGCAGAACACGGGCCAACAGACGATCGACCTGACGGGCGTGCGGTTCACCGACGGGATCGAGTTCACGTTTGCCGCCGAGAGCGAGGGCCCCACAGTGCTGATCACCGAGATCGGCACGTCCACGCCCGACTACGTCGAGATCCAGAACGTCGCTGCCTCGACAATCGACACGGCCGGCTGGGTGGTGGCGTTCAACGACGCGGAGCAGAACAGTGTCAATGCGGTGGAGCCGGTTCTCTGGAACTTGCCCGAGTCGATGGACGCCGCGGACGTGCTCTACCGAACCGACGACGAAGCCGACCACTACTTCGGCGGCGACGTCTTTTGGAGGACGGCCGCCAGTGGCTGGGTGATGATCGTCGATGCCGCCGGGGACGTGGTCGATTTTGTCGTTTGGGGTTACACGACCGAGGAGGTCGCGTTGTTGGACGTCACCCTCGGCGAGTTCCAGGCTACCGCCGGCTCGTCTTGGAGCGGGCCTTCGGTTCTGCCGCACGACGGCGCGCCGAGTCTGATCCTGCGGCAAGGCAACGCGGACCGCGACAACGCCGCAGATTGGTCGTTCGGCACGTCCGGATCGAAGGGGAGCACCAACTCGCTGCTGACGGTCCCGTTCTCGGCCAGTCCTATCGAGCTTGCCCCCGGCGAGTACGTGGTCCTGGTCAAGGACCTCGACGCATTTGCGGCCCGATACGGCAACGGGGTCCGCGTGGCCGGCCGATACGAACGGAGCCTTAGCAATTCCGGTGAGCGTGTCACGCTTGTCGACCGTTTCGGGCGGACGATTGCCGACTTCGAGTACGACAACGGCGGCCGCTGGCCCGGCCGGGCCGATGGCAAAGGAGCTACGCTGGAACGGGTCGATCCGCAACCGGCGGCAGACGATGATCTCAATCGACCCGAGAGCTGGCGCTCCAGCGTCGCCTTCGGCGGCACGCCGGGCCGCGGACCGGCGGCCGAGACGGGCGTCATCATCAACGAAGTGCTCACGCACACCGACGCCCCGCTGGCCGACGCCATTGAACTGCTCAACACAACTGCCGCGCCGATCGACGTCGGCGGCTGGTTCCTCAGCGACGCTTGGGGGCTGGGGACCGGCGCCCCGGAGGACGATTACCGCAAGTTCCGCATCCCCGAGAACACCACGATTCCCGCCGGCGGATACGTCGTCTTTCGCGAGGGGCACTACGAAGGCAACGCGCTGCGGTACGCCGAGGACGAATTCGGCGACCCCGCCGCGGGAGGCTTCGCGCTCAGCGGCGCC
Organism: uncultured Planctomycetaceae bacterium; assembly: GCA_964472545.1. Lineage (GTDB taxonomy): Bacteria > Planctomycetota > Planctomycetia > Pirellulales > Thermoguttaceae > CAYYNP01. Next base: position 29,142 of record CAYYNP010000001.1, read on the forward strand.
GAAGGCGACGACGTTTGGCTACTCGAAGCCGACGACGTCGGGAACCTCACCCGATTCGCCGATCACGTCGACTTTCCCGCGGCGGCCGCCGGCGAGTCGCTGGGCCGCTGGCCGAACACTTCCGGCGGCCTCTACCCGATGCTCGAGCCGACGCTCGGCCGGGCCAACGGCCGCCCGCGCATCGGCCCGGTGCTGATCAGCGAGGTGATGTACAACCCGGCTGCCGGCGGCCTCGAGTTCGTCGAATTGTTGAATCCGTCGTCGGTGGCCGTACCTATGTTCGATCCCCAGCGGCCGGCCAACACCTGGCGGTTGGAAGGAGTCGACTTCGATTTCCCGCCGGGTGTCGAAATCGCCCCAGGCCAGGTGATCCTGGTGGTGCCGGTCACACCGCAGGCGTTCCGTGCGACGGTCGACGTTCCGGCCGACGTGCCGATCTTGGGGCCGTACGGTGGCGCCCTGAACAACGCCGGCGAGAACCTCCGGCTGCTGCGCCCGGACGAGCCGCCGCAAAACGCGCCGACCCTGGTGCCGATGCTCACGGTCGATCGGATCGACTATCGGCCAACGGCCCCCTGGCCCGTGGAGGCCGACGGCGAAGGCGACTCACTCCACCGGGCGGGCATGGGCCTCGGCGGGACGTACGAGACGAGCTGGACCGCGGCTCCATCGACGCCGGGAACCGAAGACGTCGCCGCGTTGGTCCGCCCGGAAGTCGTCGGCCGCCACGTCTTCTACAACCACTCCGACTTCGACGGCAACGACGCGTCGCCCGGCCCGGCCGATGACGGGGCGATCGCCCAAAACAAACACGCGCTGCTGCCCGGCCAGGCCGCCACGAGTGACAATTACACCAACTTCAGCATGGGTATCGTCGGCGTGATGGTCGACGTGGCCTATCTGCCACCCGATTTCGTGCCGGCGCCCACGGACTTCGTACTGCACGTCGGCAACCGCAAAGCCCCCAACGCATGGTCCGAGGCCCCGGCGCCGAGCGGCGTGGCGGTTCGCCCGGGCGGAGGCGTGGGCGGCTCCGATCGCGTGACGCTGATCTGGCCGGACCATGCGATCCGCCAGCAGTGGTTGCGGGTTACCGTGCCGGCCGAGCGCTTCGGGCTGGCGGCCGACGACGTCTTCTACTTCGGCAGCGCCGTGGCCGAAGCGGGCAACTCGCCGAGCGACGCCCAAGTCACGGCCACCGATCTGCTGCTGGCCCGGAACAACCCTCGCAACTTCCTCGATCCGGCGGCGATCGACTTCGCCTACGACTACAACCGCGACCGGCGCGTCAACGCGACCGACGTGCTGCTGGCAAGAAACAACCAGACGAATTTCCTCAGTGCGCTGAGGTTGATCGATCTCTCCGGCCCGGAGTCTGCCGGCCCGGAGTCTGCTAGCGCGGAGCCAGCGCAATTCTTGGAGTGACGGTTCTGGTGGCGTAAGCTTCCAGCTTGCGCTTGATGCAAAGCTGCGAAAGGCAAGCAGGATGCCTGCCCCACGCTCTGATGTGGACGGAGTGCTACTCGGCTTCCTCGTATTCGAGCTCGTCGATGTCGTACTCGAGTTCCTCTTTCTCCTTCTCGAGCTTCTGACGGCTCTTGTCGGTCGAGAGAACCTGGCGGAGCAACGCGGAAAGATCGTCGTAGGCGTGGTCGCAAGGCGGGCCGGGGCTGTATTGATAGACGGCCTGGAGCGTCTTCTCGGGCAAGGACAACAGCGTCGAAGAGACCGTGCCAAACTCGTTGCCGGTGACCACCACCCCACGGCGGCCGGAGACGTCGGGCCGGCGGGAAAGCGCGCGGCTGGCGACCGCCAGGAACGTCACGGCCGAATCGAGCGTGTGCAGGGTGAGCATCCGGCGGACGAAACCCTGGCGTTGGTCGTGCGGATCGTTCAGGTCGCCGTTGCTCAACAGGTGCAGTCCCGGGGCGAGTTCGATGATCTCGATCCGGTTGCCCCCATAGACGACGGCCGCGTAGTCGGCGTCGGCACAGACGTAGTTCGCACCGGCGTAGTAGCCGGTGGCCAGCTCATCGGCCGCGTGCTGGGCCGCCTTGCGGGCCGTGCGGAAGTTGAGCAGCTCGCGGCAGAGGATTCCGCGCGAACGAGGATCGGCCGGCTGCGACGTTTTGCGGCGGTTCGTCACCGCGGCAACCATGCCGAATTGGTTTACGCCGAGCCACGTCCCCCCCTCTCTCTTGTCGATACCGCATACCGATCGAGGGGTTCCCGACTGAATCTTGGGGATCTGCGTGGGACGATCGAAGCGTTCCTCCCGATTGGCAGCCAGCAGAATGGGGGTGTTCTTTGCAGTCTTGAAGAGGATGGCCATTACGCACATAAGCATCACGATCGGGCATGCAGCCTGGTTGGGGTGGTTGGCTACCCGAATATCCTTTTGACTACTGGGATCGGTGGTTGCACAAACCAAACAGTGTAATGGCCCGCGGCCACGTGTTGCACCCCTCTTTAGAGGTAAATTGAGGCCGATCCGGCAGGCCGCCCCCCACGCCCTCGCTAAATTCCTCACAATCAGCTACCGTCAGCCCATGATGGGGAGGTTGATGACGGCGCGATGGTACGTGCCGAGCGGGCAGAATCCGCCTTTTCTGCTGCTTGGGCTTGAGAAGCTGAGGCGAACGCGATAGGTTGGATACCTTTGCCCCACGCGCGACTGCTCCGCTGGATACGTGAAGGGGCAAAGTTCAAGCTGAAATGGTGGGATGCGTGGTTGGCGACGGCGCCGCAGACCGCGGTCGCCCGTGCTTTCTTTACATCCCACGCCGGCAGAGAAGATGCGATGTCCGAAGATAAAGCCTCCATCGACGTTGTCGACCTGGAGATCAAGCGGTCACGACTGGGGCGGCTGATGGGGCTCCGCTTCGTGGGCATCGGCAGCAGCGTGCCCGACAACGTGGTGCGGAACGAGGATCTGGCCGAACTGGGCTACGACGCCGAGTGGATCGTCAAGCGAACCGGGATCCTCGAGCGCCGCCACGCCGAGCCGGACACCGCCACCAGCGACCTGGCGGTCGAGGCCGCCCAGCGTTGTATCGAGCGGGCGGGCGTCGATCCGGGGCAAATCGACCTGATCCTCCTGGGCACCTACACGCCCGACCAACTTTTGCCCGCTACGGCCAATATCGTGCAGGATCGCCTCGGGCTCTGTGCCCCGGCGCTCGAGCTGCAGGCGGCCTGTTCGAGTTTCATCTTCGCGATGATCAGCGCCATGCAGTACGTGGCCACTGGCTGCAGCCGGCTGGCGTTGGTGATCGGGGCCGACTGCAATTCGCGCGTGGTCAACCCGGCGGACAAAAAGACCTATCCACTGTTTGGCGACGCGGCCGGGGCCGTGTTGATCGAGCGCGGCGAGGAGGACCAGGGGCTGTTGGCCTTCACGATGGGCTCCGACGGATCGGGTGGGGACCTGCTCTGCCGGCCGATGGGCGGCTCGTTGATGCCCTATTCTTCCGACACGGCACAAAACGGCGCCCACTTCCTCCACATGCAAGGCCGGCCGGTCTTCAAGTGGGTCGTCCGCATGCTTCGCAAGACGATCAACCACACGCTCCGCTCGGCCGCCATGACGCTCGACGACGTCGACCTGGTGATCTTCCATCAGGCCAACATACGGATCATCGACTCCGTGGTGAAAGACCTGCAGATCGACCGCGACAAGGTCTTCAACAACCTGCAGCGCTTCGGCAACACCTCCTCGGCCAGCATCCCCCTGGCGCTGGACGAGGCCTATCAGAAGGGCCTCATCAAACGCGGCGACCATATCCTGTTCAGTTGCTTCGGGGCGGGGCTGGCTTGGGGGACGGCGTTGATGAAGTGGTGAGAGGTAGGGGCGAAGCCGGCAACACTGCGCTTGACATCTACCTGTTACCTTCTGCTGTGAGTGGGTAGGGATGATCTTCAAGTGGTTCAAACGCCGTAAAACTCCGAAACAGAAGTACGCTTTCAGAGTTCGCCACAACAGCGAGGACGGGATCCCTGTAATCGACTTCTGGTGCGACCACAAATCGGAGGGTTTTCCGGATATCTACGGCCTTCTCGAAGCGGAATACGGTGCAGTGTTTCAGCCTCTTTCCGAGGGAATGGTGGTTTATGCATTGGCCACGGATGAGGTGATTCACGAGGCGACCTGCAAGAAGGGCCGGATTTCGATCCACGATGATATCTGGGACCTGAGTATCGCGGCCGAAGGAAAATCAGACGAAATCATCAGAGACATTGAGGCAATCCTGCTCGCCTCGGGTGATTTCGAGAAGATCGAGGAAGACCTTCACACCGAAAGCAATTCACATGAGCAGCATTGAGAGACTTCCCGTCCGCAGCGAAGTCAAAGAACAGGACATCTGGGACCTCGGCAGCCTCTTTCCCGACGACGACGCCTGGGAGAAGGCGTTCGCGAAGTGGGAGAAGCGGATCGGCGGATACGTGAAGTTCCAGGGCCGGTTGGCCGACGACGCGGCGACGCTGGCGAAGTGTCTGAAGTTTGACCTCGATCTGGATCGTTCCGGCGAGCGGCTGGGGACTTATGCTTTCTTGAAGACGGCGGAAGATACCACGGAGGGGGCGTATCAGCGGATGCAGGGCCGATTCATGCACGCCGCCAGCGGCGCGGCCGAGGCGGCGGCGTATATCCGCCCCGAGATCCTGGCCATCTCCCGGGCGAACCTGAAACGGTTCATGGCCGAGAAGTGTCTGGCACCATATCGGCTGATGCTTACGCGGTTGATCCGCTACAAGCCGCACACGCTGGGCAAAAAGGAAGAGAAGCTGCTGGCGATGCAGACCGAGATGGCCCAGGCCTCCGGTCAGATCTTCCGGCAACTCAACGACGCCGACTTGAAGTTCGCCACCGTCACCGACCACCAGGGCCGGCGAATCGAACTCAGCCACGCCACCTTCGGCACGCTGCTGCATTCGCCCAAACGAAGCGTCCGCAAGACGGCGTTTACGAAGTACTACGAACAGTTCGCCGCCCATCGCCACACGCTCGCGGCGTCGCTGAACGGTTCGATCCAGCGCGACGTCTACTACGCCCGAGCCCGCAACTTCGGCGGCTCGCTCGAGGCGGCCCTGTTTCCCGACCGCGTGCCGACGGCCGTCTACGACAACCTGATCGAATCGGTGCATCGTCACCTGCCCTCGCTCTATCGCTACTACGAACTGCGGCGGCGGAAGATGCGGCTGAAGGAAATCTACCACTACGACACCTACGTGCCGATCCTCGCGGAACTGCAAACGCAGTACACCTGGGACGAGGCCGTGGAAATGGTGATCGCGGCACTTCAGCCGCTGGGAGCCGCGTATTGCGAAGCGCTCGGCAAAGGGCTGCGGGCACGGTGGTGCGACCGCTACGAGAACCGCGGCAAGCAGAGCGGGGCTTTTAGCTGCGGCTCGTTCGACGGCGATCCGTACATCCTGATGAACTACCAAAGCGACGTGCTCGATCACGTCTTCACCTTGGCCCACGAGGCGGGCCACTCGATGCACAGCTTCTACTCCGCCCGGCGGCAGCCGTTCGCCTACTACGACTACACGATCTTCGTGGCCGAGGTGGCCAGCACGTTTAATGAACAACTGCTGGCCCGTCACCTGCTCGAACGGGCCCCGGACGACCACCAGCGGGCCTTCCTGATCAATCGGCAGATCGACGCCATGCGGGCGACCATCTTTCGCCAGACGATGTTCGCCGAGTTCGAAAAGCTCACCCACGCGTCGGCCGAAACAGGCGAGCCGCTTACGGTCGATCGGTTCGCGGAGATCTACCGCGGCTTGCTGGTGAAGTACTTTGGGCCGGATTTTACGCTCGACGAGCAACTCGATCTGGAGTGCTTACGGATCCCGCATTTCTATCGGGCGTTCTACGTCTACAAATACGCCACGGGAATGTCGGCCGCGATCGCACTGGCCGAACGGGTTACCGGCGGCGGCCGTAGCGAGTTGAACGACTACCTCGGCTTTCTCGGCGGCGGATGCTCGAAGGACCCCTTGGACCTGCTCCGCGGCGCCGGCGTCGATATGCAGCAGCCCGAGGCCGTCGACACGGCGCTAGGGCAATTCGGCCGGCTGGTCGACGAGTTGGACGCGCTGCTGTAGGCCGTGTCCCTCGCCATGCCCACGCACCCGTGGACATGGCGCCAACCTTTCACCTCGGGCTCGATAGAGCCTACTTCAACGCCGCTTCGGCCGCGTCGCGGATGTACTTTTCGGACGGGTCGCTACGTGTATCGCGAAGATGCTCGTAGATCCGTGCGGCGGTGGGCTTGTCGCCGGCTTCGATCAGTTTCTCGGCCAGCACCATGCAGTGCTTGGTCTGCCGGATGCGTTCCCAGCCGGGGTCGCAGTCGGCGGCTCTGATCAGCAGATCGGCCGCCGTACCGTCGCCGAGCCGCGAGAGACCGGAGCCGGCAGCCAGCCGGACCTCGCGATCGTCGTCGCCGAGTGCTTGCTTGAAAATGGCGGCGGCCTTCTGATCGGCCAGCGCGGCCAGGGCGTCGATCACGCAGAGGCGGCATTTGCCGGTGGCGTTGGGCACTGCCGCGCGAAGTTGCGAGGCGGCTCGTTCGCCGCCGATGGCGGCCAACGCCATCGACGCAGCTTCGGTCAACTCTTCGTCCAAGAGCACGTTGCCCAACGCGGCGCAGGACTCTTCGCGTCCGGCCCACTGCAACTCCTGGCAGAGGTACGCCCGGTTGTAGGTCGAGAGCTTCTCGTTGGTCACCTGCTTGGCAACCATCTCGCAGAACGCCTTGCGGAGCCTCTCGTTCTTGGCGACCAGGGCATGGTTGATCACGCAGTGCAGCGCGTAATGCGGTTTGGCGTTCTCGGCCGTGCCCGGCTCGCCGAGCATTTCGATCAGCCCGCCCATGCTGCCCGCACCGCCTTCGGCAATCAGCCCGACCGCCTTTTCGATCTTGGCTTTGTCGATATTCTCCGTGAACATGCCGCGCCCGTCCGGATCGGGCATCTCGGCCACCAACTGTTTGAGTTGTTCAGAAACTGCCATCGGTCGTATTCCTTCCCTTTTGGGTATTGTGTTCGTGTTCTCAGTCCCCTACAACCTGCAACGTTGGCCATCGAGAACTGCATACTACCTACTGCCTACCGCCTACTACTCAAAGCCTCCACGGCGCCCGCATCGGCTGATTCACCAACCGGTTCGCTTCTTCATCGCCGATGATCTGCTCCGTGTCGGGATCGAAGCGCAGCGTTCGCCCGCAGCGGAAGGCGATATTGGCCAGGTGGTAAATGGTGGCTACGCGTTGCGAGCGCTCGGCGTTGGCGGCCGCGGGCACGCCTCGGCGGATCGCCTCCTGGAACATCGGCATCGGTTCCGAATCGGGCATCGCTTCGATCTGCTTGCGATCTTCTTCGCTGAGCATCGCCAGCAGGTCGCCCGCGCTGGTATTCTTCGGCTGCATGCGGCCGTAGGGCTCGTCCCATTCGCCGCTGTCGAGCACCAGCGTGAAACCGTCGGCGTATTTCAGTTCACACCATCCCCACAGCCCGCAACACTCGGGATGGGCGGGCGGGGCGTGGGGCGTGACCTCGACCGGGGCACTCAGATCGCGGCCGTATTGGTAGGCCAGTCCGTGCAGGTGGTGGTGGGCCATGTCGGCCAGACCGCCGCCTTCGAGGTCCCAATAACCGCGGTGGCTGCCGCCGAAGCGGTGGCGGTTGTAGGGCCGTATTGGGGCCGGCCCGCAGTAGAAGTCCCAATCGAGATTCGCCGGCACTTCTTCGACTTGATACTTCACCATGCCGCTCCAGCCACGGACCTTGAACCCGCCGCGGCGCACGAGCACCGAGTCGCAATTGCTCAGCAGCCCGCTCTCGAAGATCTTGCGGATCGTGTCGGCCCGATAGGGGCCCTTGCGTTCGGTCTGGTAGACGCGGTTGAATCGCTTTTCGGCGTCGGCCACGGCGCGGCCTTCGGCGATGAACCGGCACATCGGTTTCTCGCAGACCACGTGCTTGCCGGCCTCCATGGCGGCGATCGAGATCAGGGCGTGCCAACCCGGCGGGGTGGCGACGGCCACCACGTCGATATCCTCCCGCTCGAGCAGCTTGCGGAAGTCGACGTAGAACATCTTGTTGTCGCAGCGGTCCTTGTACTTCACGTCGCAGGAGGCCAGCCGCCGGACACCTCCGCCAAGGCACCCGAACGTTCCGCCGCCGCGGCCGCCGCAGCCGATCAATGCCCCGCCGAGTTCTTCGCTGGGGGGCGTTTCGCCCTGGCCCAGCACGTTGCGCGGCACGATCGTCGCCGCCGCCACGCCCGCCGCCACTCCTGCCGCCGAGGCCTCGAGGAAGCGCCGGCGCGTCACCTTCTGTTCACCTACCATGGAAAACCTCCGACCGGGTGTAAAGGGTTTCTAGATCCGACGTTGATGTCTCCGTGGGCGTCCCGCCTCATGGGACGGCCTCATTTCGCAGAGCGAGACGGCGACCGTGCAATCACCACGCCCTCCCGCTTCGCCCCGATTGTAGGGCGCCTGCAACGACAATGCCATCAATCTGGTCCGGGGAAAGAAAATTCCGTGCCGTGCGGGGGGGGCCGTCTCGCGCGCGGCCACACGTGCAGAAGGCCGTCGCAAGAGAGGCGACGGCAGATGCGCAATACCAACCGGGCTCCTGCGGGACCGCCGGCCTACTCGAAGCCCGGCAAGGTGAGTTGCGCCGGCGGGTGGATCCGCTCTCGGTAGCGCTTCCGGTAGCCCTCGGCCAGGTGGATCATCACCTCGAGCACCAGCAGATCGGCCCGGGTCATCACGTGACGCGTGCTGCGGGCGCCGAGCCCTCGGACCAGCTCCTCGAGCACCTTCAGATGCAGTTGCATCGTCTGCCGGGCGTTCATACCGGTGGCGACCAGCAGTTCGGCCAACTGCTTCAACTCCGTCGCCAGGTTGCCGGACCCCATGATCACGTAGGTTCGCAATAGCTCCCGATAATGGGCAATAAGCTCTTCCGGGAGCGTGGCCGAGGAGTCGGCGTCGAGGCCGTCTTCGCTGCAATGCTCACAGGGCGGCCGATGGCGCAACGTCTCCAGGTCGGCCAACAGCGCCCGCTGTTGCCCGAGAAGCTGCTCGGCCTCGTCGTGTTCGCGTTGCAGCCGGGTCTGCTCGGCCAGATTCAGCCGGTGATTCTCCCGCACCAACTGCTGGCGCTGTACGGCCCGGGCGGTGACCCAGATCAGGTTCCGCGTAGTTGTAGTATGCACACAGACGTAGCCGTCGGCACCGACCTCGTAGCAGAGGGCCGACATCTCCTGTTCGCTCTGGTTGCCCAACACGACGATCGGCTCATCGGCCCCGCCGGCCCGATAACCCTCGATCAAGCCCAACGCATCGAGCTCGTCGGGTTCGTGGCTGACCAACACGGCGTCGTACGTCTCATCGCGAAGCCGCTCCAGGCCGGCCGCCGAACCGACGGCCTCTTGCAGCAGGACTTCCGAGGCACTGTCGGCCGCAAACGCCTCGGCCAGCCATCCGCCCGTACGTCCGCGGGTGGCGATGTACAGAACACTCATTTTAGGGGGAAGTCCGTGCCACGAGGCCGACTTCGGTGCGATTGCCGTCTGGCGGCTCTTGAACGTCACACCCATGGGCAAACCTGCTTCCGTATCGAGGCCTTGGGGACCGGGACCCAATAAGGGTGCGGTACTGTAGCGAAGCCGGGCGATCGAGTCAATGTCTTGTTGAGTGCCCGCAAGTGCGTCTTGGCATGGCATCGAAAGCGAGGAACTGGCAAAATGGGGCTTCGATCTGACCGCTTAAGTGAGAGAAGACCCCATGACGAGAATCGCGTACCTCGATTGTTCCAGCGGCATCAGCGGCGACATGACTCTGGGAGCCTTGGTCGACGCGGGCGTGGATCTAGCCAAACTCGACGACGCCGTCCGATCGCTCGGGCTGCCCGGTTGCCGGTTGGTGGTGGAAGAGGTCCGCAAGGCCGGGTTTCGGGCCACCCAAATCATGGTCAAGTACGAGCCGGAACACGTTCATCGGCACTTGTCGCACATCTGCGACCTGATCGACGGATCGCAACTCACCCCTTCGCAGAAGGGAATCGCCCGCAAGATCTTCACCCGGCTGGCCGAAGCGGAGGCGAAAGTCCACGGGACGACGATCGACAAGGTCCATTTCCACGAGGTCGGGGCAGCCGATTCGATCGCCGACATCGTGGGGGCGGCCGTAGGATGGGACCTGTTGGGAGTCGATCGGATCGTGGCCTCGCCGGTGCCCACGGGCACGGGTACGGCCAAGATCGCCCATGGCAGGACCGGGATTCCCGCCCCTGCCACGGCGGAACTGCTTTGCGGCATCCCACTGGCCGAGTCGTCGATTCGATGTGAACTGACCACACCGACCGGTGCAGCCATTCTGGCCACGCTGGCCGACGCCTTCGGGCCGCTGCCGGCGATGACCGTCGAGCAGATCGGCTACGGGGCCGGCCAACGCGACCTGGCCGAGCAGCCGAACGTGCTGCGGTTGATGGTCGGCGAGGCCGTTGCCGACGCTCCGATCGCCGACACGGCCGCGGAAAGCGACCAAATCGCGATCCTGGAGACCAACCTCGACGACATCCCCGGCGAGGTGATCGGCTATTGTATCGAGCGGTTGTGGGAGGCCGGGGCCCTGGACGTTTACACCACGGCCATCGGCATGAAGAAGAATCGGCCCGGCGTGAAGCTCACCGTGCTATGCCGCGGCGAAGACGTCGAACGGGTCGAGGCCGTGTTGTTTGCCGAGACCACGACGCTGGGCGTGCGGCGCTGGACGGCCGCTCGCCACGTCCTCTCGCGCCGGCCACATCAGGTCGAGACCCCTTTCGGGCCGGTCGACGGGAAGCTCGGATGGCTGGCCGACGGTCTGCAGCGATTCGCGCCCGAGTACGAATCTTGCCGGCAGATTGCCGCCGACCGCGGCGTGCCGCTGCGCGACGTCTACGAGGCGGCCCACGCTGCGTTTGAGCCCGAAGAAACCGATCGAGGTGGCCGGACATGACCCTCTTGGCCCAATCCGGTGCGACGACGGCGATCATCCTGGGCGGGCTGGCGTTGGTGACCGGTTGGCTGCTGTTGCGAACGCACAGCTCGTTTCGACGTCAACGCGGCGGCGGTTCCACCTTGGTCGAAACGCCCCGACCGGCACCCGAACCGCAAGGCCACAACCTCGGCGCCCCCGACGATGTGGCTCGCTGGGAGGTACGCATGCACGAGACGGCCCGCGAGTTGTCGGCGGAATTGGACAGCAAGATGCGTGCATTGCGCGTGCTGATCGAAGAGGCCGATCGAGCGGCGGCCCGATTGGAGGCGGCCCAATTGGAGGCGGCAACTGGCGGCCCCCCGGCAGCCGCCGATTCTCCAGCGTCAGACGCCGTTGCGGCCGGCGATCAGGCCCAGGCACTCAAGCTCCCCCCGTCGCAGCCTCCGCCATCCGAGAAACGCAATCGGACTTCCGCCCGTCAGCGCCGCCAAGAGATCTTCACCTTGTCGGACTACGGTTACGGCGCCCCCGAAATCGCCCAACGGATCGGCGTGCCGGTGGGCGAAGTGGAGTTGGTGTTGGGGTTGCGAGAGGGGGCGTGAAGTTGGGAGCGGGGAGTTGGGAGTTTCCATGGAGGGTGGCTGGGGCAAAGCGCACCGGTGCGCCAGGTTGCCGGAGTGCGCATCGTACCGTGAATCCCTGGGGCACCGCTGCGCTTTGCCCCAGCCACCCGCGTTTCTGAGCAGCCGTCGGCCAACACACGCGGCGTTCAATCGGCCATCATGTAGGCCAGCACGTTGCCGACGATCTTCCTGGCCGAGGCCGGCTTGTAGCCCAGCGAACGGTAGTTCTCGATGCCGCCCATCGCCGAGCAGAGGTCGAACTCGGAGAAGTAGACGGCCGGTCGGGAACCGTTCACGCCGGCCATCAGCAGCTTCTGGCCTTGGGACGTCTCGCCGCGGCGGCGGAGAAGCTGCCGCGCGGGGAGCTTGAAGCGGATGCCGCGCGATAGGTCGGCTCCACCTTCAAAACGGCCCTCGGCGATCAGGTGGTCCGGCGCGAGTGGCTGAAGTTGGCCGAAGATCGCCTCCATCTCGGCCCGGGCCGAAGCGGCAAACTCCGGCGAGCCCGCGTAGGCATCGACCAACAACGTGCCCCCGCCGGCGACAAACTTCTTCAGCGCCGCGCGTTCGGCGGCCGAAAGCGTCAGCTTCTGGCGGCCGGTCAGATGCAGCAGCTTCAATTCGCCCAAATCACTTTTGCCGAGCGTTACCGGCGGCGATTCGACTACCTTGCAGCCGGTGACGTGACGCACGTACGGAGCATATTTCCGCCAACAAAGCGGCGCGGCGTCCCAATCGCGAGGAAAGTCCTCGACGCCGGCGTGTTTCACCCGCGCTAGCCGCACCACCTCTTCACGAACGTCCGCCGGCGGCGTCTCGGGCAGAATCGACGTGAACTTGCCCTCCATCGCGCCGAGGTCCGTGGCGTAAAACAGCAGGTTCATCGCCAGCGGGAAGGCGTCGCTCTCGGTGCGGTCGGTCTGCCAGTCGGCCGAAAGGTACTCTTCGGAGAGCAGCAGGAAAGTCCGCGAGCCGTCGGAAACGCCCTGCAACTTCGGCCGCTCTTTCCAGTCCTGTTTGATCACCGTGTAAATGCCGTGATCGGCCGGCAACGGTTTCAACTCATAGCCCGGGAAGTCGGTCTTGGGAAACATCTGGGCGACGAGATCCTTGATCGACTTGGCGAAGTGTTCGCTATGATCGCTCGGCTCGGCCAGGATCGTGCCGCCGCGGAAGATGTACTCGCGAAGCTTGAGCATCTCCTCTTCGCTGAAACGCGCGGCCATCGAGCCGGTAATCAGCAAGATCGGGGCCTCGAACTGCTCGGCCTTCGCATCAATCGAAACTGTCTGCCAATTGATCGGCCGTTCGTAGGCCGACCAAAGGTACTTGCTCAGATTGGCCAGATCGCGGGGGTTGAGGTTCCAGTCGTGCGTCTCGCCGTACTGCAGCTTCTCGATCGCCACCGGTGCTCCGCCGTAGACGAGAAACAGCGTGCAGAACGCCGTGTTGATCACCGAGCCGTAGCCGCCGTTGATATCGCCCAGGGGACCTTGGGTTTGCAGCACTTCGAGGGCTCCGCGGGCGAACCAGTCGTGGCCGCCGATGTACTTTCGGCCGCCGGCCACGCCGGTGCGTTCGATGCCGTAGAGGTAATACCCGCCGCTGCCCTGCGACTTGCCCAGCCAGGCCATGCCGCGGTCGATCGAGGCCAGCACCTCGGCCGCCTCGCCTTCGGTAAACGTACGGGGGTCGTCGGCCCGATAGTAGCTCTTGCCGTGATACATATCGAAGACCAGGAACATACTGGCCAGCCCGGCGGTGGCCATATTGGCCGAAGAACTTCCGGTCATGTATCCCCAACCGCCGTCGGCGTTCTGACAGCCGCGGAAGTGTTTCGACATCCGCTGCCAGAACACGTCGCCCGGCTCGAAACCGGCCCGGGCGGCGGCCCAGATTCCCAGCACGCCGTATTGCGTACAGGAATTGTCCCAGTTCGACGCCCGCATGCTGTATCGCCAGCCGGAGCGATCACCCAGCGCGGCCAGCAGCCACTTGTAGTCCTTCTCGAGCATCGCCCGGATCCGCGTGTCGTAAGGCACTTTCCGCAGAGCGTATTCCCAGACGTTCGCCCGAATGCCGCGGACATAGGTGTTGTCCGGCTCGACTTTGGCCAGGTAGTCCAGGGCCTTCTTGAGTTGTCCGTCGCTGGCCGGATGGGCCCCGGCAGCGAGCATCGTCAAGGCGGCCAAGGCCGTTTCGCCGTCGCGATATCCGCCGAGGCTGATCGATCCGTCGGCCATCTGGCGGCTGCGGAGATACATCACCGCGTCGTCGATGGCCACGCGGATCTTCTTGGCGGTGATCGGCGGCTGGGACGGCGCCTGCCCGGCCTGCGTGGTTTGCGCGGTGACGTCCACCGGCGCCGCCGTCAGCGTCGCCGCGACGAGCGCCGCCAAGGCGGCAAGTAGATTGCGTGTCATCGTCAGTTGTCCTCTCTGGGGGCGACGTTGCGAAGCTGATCGGGAATTTGGTTCAACTCGGGGATCTGCTGGAGTTGTCTGATCTGGTTGAAGTCGAGATCGTTGAACTGCCGGCCGTTGGGGGCCTGCTGGATTTGCAGCCGGTTGTCGAGTTGGTTGAACTTCTCTTGCTGGCCGCGGAACTCCTGGAAGCGCGGCTCGGCTTGGAGTTGATTGCGGAGTTCAACGTTGTCGAGCTGGTTGATTTCCATCTGGAAGCGGCCCATGTCCTGCATCCGCAGGCTCTGCTCTGCACGGAACTGCTCCTGCAGTTCGGCGTCTTGCTGACGGCCGTTCTTCTCGACCACGATCCGCTCGTCTCCGACGTTCAGCGAAAGGGCCCAGCCGAGTTTCTGCGCCTCGGCAAAGCGGCGGTTGTTGCGGACCAGGTCGTTGAACTCGTCGCTATGGAGTTGCACGACTCGGGTTTTCCGATCGCCGGCCTCTTCGCCGTCGACCCACTGGCCGTCGCGGAGATAAAGCGCCTGGCTGCCGACCTGCCGCACGCTGCCGTTGGTCACCATGTTACCGCGGCGGTCGATGTAGTTGTTGCCTTCCTGCGTGGCCACGGTCCGATACTGGAGGTTCTTGTCGTTGAACGCCTGGTTGACGGCCCAGTGTCCGGCCTGCAGGCCGTTGGCCACGTTCATCCGCGCCCGGGCTTCATTCAGCGCCACGTCGCCGGTCACTTCGGAGCCGGCCCAAGCGAGGAACTCCGTATACTCGGTGACGATGCCGAACTTCTTGCTCAACCGCACGACCTCGGCGATCAGTTCTTCGTCCTCGCCGTGCAACCGCATCTCCTGCAACAGGTAGCCGATCTTCCGGGACGCCCAGAGCGGGGCCACGAACTCGTTGACCTCGCCGGCCACTTGCTCGGGCAAATCGGCCACGCAGGCGTACTCCGCCGCCTGTCCGGCCAGCGTGCCGGAAATACGGAACGTGTGCTTGCCGCCGCCGCGATAACGGCCGAAGACCATCACCTCGCTGCCCTTGAACAGCGCGGGGATCTTCTTTGGGTAGATCGAGATGGTCTTCAACTCGCCGCAATCGATCGCCACGTCGGTAAGCACCGGGTGCGAAAGCCGATCGTAGAGGGCCGCCACCTTGGCGTCGATTTCCTCTTCCGGCTTGACGTACTCGCTGCTGCCGTCGGTCAACTCGGCGATCTGGTCCAGCAGGTGGGCGTTGACGTCGTGGCCGACGCCCATCACGAAGACTCGCGTGGGACACGGCTGCATGGCCTTGACGCTCTCGACGATCTTCTCCGGCACCAGTTCGCCGGCGGTCGGCGTGCCGTCGGTCAGGAAGATCGTGATCCGCGGCCGCGTCTGGTCCGGGCTGCCGGCCAGGGCCTTTTCCAGCGCCCCGCTGATGTTCGTACGTCCCTTGGCCACCACGCTTTCGATGAACTCTTCGGCGTCGGTCACGGTCTGCGGTGAATGGGCGACCGGGTCGTCGCGGAAACTGAGCACTTCGGTGCCGAAGGTAACGATGTTGAAGCGGTCGCCGGCGTTGAGATGGGCCAGGCAATACTCGATCGCTACCCGGGCCTGCTCGACCTTCTCGCCTCGCATCGATCCGCTGGTGTCGAGCACGAAGACCACGTCCTTGGCCAGCCCTTGCTGCCCTCGGGCGCCGCCGCTGGGATTGCCCAACAGCATGAAGTAGCCCTCGTCGTCGCCTTCCTCGCGATGGGCCAAGACGCGCAACCCCAGGTCGCCCTGATCGGCCACCCAGCAGAGTTGGAAGTCGTCGGTACCGGAGTAGTTGTCGGTCTTCACACGAACCACAGCTTCATACAGTCCGTCGCGTTCGACTTCCGCGGTGTGCGTCGGGCTGAACATCGCCCGCAGCGGCTTGCGGTCTTTGCTGCCCACGGTTACCGCCACCGACACCCGGGCGACCGGGCCGGCTGACCACTGCGTGGCAGGCATCGGACAGGCCAACGTCCACACGCCCGCGTTGTCGCGAACCCGCTGGCGAAACTGTACGACGATCTCCACGCGGCCGTTGAGTTCGTACTTCGGCACCAGCAGCGCCGGCCGGCCGGAGAGCGCCAGGATCTTCGACGAGTCGAGCCCTTGGGCCAACGTTTCGTAGATCTTCTGGGCGGCATCAGCGTCGAGGAACTTCACGCCCGGAAGGATCACCTGATCCTTGTTGGGCACGCCGGAGGCGATCACCACGCCCCGGCCGTCGGCTCCCTCGGGCAACGGGATCAGGCAGACCGACGGCACGGCCTCGTCGGGCCCGGCGATCGTCTCCTGGACCTTCGTGGCCGCGTAGCCGTTGTCGACCGTGGCCGTGATCGTGCTGTAACGGACCGAGTAGTGCGGTTGGCTGATCGCCTCGTTGGGGACGAACTTGCCGTCTTCGAGCGTGCCCGGCAGGAAGATGGCTCCCGCCTCGGCGGCCGCCGGCAACAGCGCCGCCACCACGGCTACGGCCAGCACTCCACAAACGGCCCGCGAACATCTACGGAACTTGTGACTCATGACTACTTTCCTTTCGTTGGTACGGTAGGCGTCTCGCTCCGCGAGACATGGTTCCATCTCGCCGCAGCGAGATGACTGCTTTGTTACTGCGAGCCGAGAACCTCCAAGGCCACGGCAACGGCCCGATTGTCCGGGTCTCGCTTGTCCAGCTTCTGATAGAACGCCTGTAACCGCACGGCCATGCCCGCGGCGGCCATTCTATCGATTTTGTCGAGATCGTTCATGTCCAAATTCGCACGTTCTTTCCACAATCGCAGCGAATCGTCCCGGCTGCCGTGGCTGGCGGCCGCAACGGCCAGATCGGCCAACCGTTGCCGCACGTCGATTTCGACCAGCCGGCCACGGACACGGCGGAAGACCTTCTCCGCCGACCGCCAGTCGCCGGTCTTGACGTACGCGTCGATCAGCGACGAGGCAAAACGCTCTTGCAGGCTCTCGTGCTCCCAGCGGTCGAAGGCATCGCGCAGCAGCGGTACGGCCCGGTCCGCGTCGCCTTGGTGCAACAGAAGCTGGCCCACGACGAGCCCTTGGCGCGGGTCGCTTCCAGGCCCGGCCAGCTTCACGGCCCGCTCCCAGAACGCCTGCTCGCCGTCGGCCGCTCGAGCCTTCTCCAGCAAGGCCCGCAAGACGTCCTGCTCGGTGTAATCATAGTCCGCGCGTTCGGCGAGGAATCGCCACAAGAGTGGGTCGTCGGCCGAGAAGCCGAATTCGTGTCGGCGTTCCGTGTAGATGATCTGCCGCACGAGGAACTCGGCCGAGCCGTGCTTCGGCCCGATCCGCTGAAGCTCTTTGCGCAACAGTTCCGCCGCTTCCTGATGGCGTTCTTGCCGGCGGAGAAATCCGACGTAGAGCAACAGGGCCGGATGACGCGAATCGCCCGGGGGCAACGCCAGGGCCTTTCGATAGGCCTCTTCTGCCCGTTCTGTCTCTTGGCGGCCGATGTAGTATTGTGCCCGGCCCATCCAGTACCGAATCGAGTCCTTCTTCTCCGTTTCGGCCCTCTTGATACGGCCTTCGATCACCCGCTGGCCGCTGGCTCGTTGGACGTCGCCCGCCAGTCGGATCGTGCCCAGGTCTTCGAACGTGGCGCCGGGGCCGACCAGTTCTTCGGCGAGTTGCTGTGCCCGTTTCAGTTCACCGCCCTTCATGCAGCTTCGAGCCAGTCCGGCCTTGGTCCACCGGCGGATGGTCGGTTCGTGTTCGCCTTCGACGAACAGCTTGGAGCATCGTTGCTGCAACGCCTCGCGGTCGTAGTCGGTAATCGGCCGGGCGAGCGAGTAGTCGAACAGCCGGATCGCCTCGGCGGGATGCTGCCACTCGGCCAACGCCCCGGCCAGATCGAAGGCGTCCATGGCGTAGCGCGGCCGGACAATCTCGCCCAGCCAGGCGACGTCGGGTTTGTTGTGGGGAGCTTCGGACACGGCCGCGAGCGCCCGCGCCGCCGCCAGATACTCGAACGCCAACTGACCGTCGCCCGGGTGTTGGGGAACGCGTTCCCGCAGTTCGGCCACCAACGCCGCCATCTTGTCTTGTTCGATCAGAACCCAGTAATAGTCTCGATGCCAACTTCGCCAGTCGGCCTCGTAGCGGTCCTTCAACCAACGCTCCAACTCTGCCCGATCGCCGTTGGCCCACCAGTGCGTACGATACTTGTGGAAGTAGACCGGGTAGAAATCGCGGTGCGTGTCTAGCAGAATACGCAGGCTGTCCCAGAGTTCGTTGGCTATCAGCCGCTCCTCGGCGATGTACTTGTGGATGATCGTGGGCAGCTCCAGGCCGCACAGCCAGCGGACCACGTCGGGCACGCGGTGCTGGTGGCCGGCACGGATGAAGACGTCCAGGGTCACGAAGAGCGTTCGGCGGTCGGCCTTGGGAAGCTCGGCGGCCAGACGGTTCGACCACTCGATGACGTCGCGATCGGCCAACTCCTCGATCACCTCCTGCTGCGCTTCGTACCACTCTTCGGTAGCCTGCTGCCGCGCTTGCCGCGATTTGGTATCTTCGGCCTTCAGCGGGGCCGTGAACGCGCACGCTACGAGCGTCAACAGGCCGACAAGTCGCCTTCCCGCACTGCGAGAAGGGGTGGCTGGGGCAAAGCGCAGCGGTGCCCCAGGAAGTCTGCAGACCTGGTGCTTCGCTGCGCTCAGCCACCAGCCACCCCGAGGTCGGTCTACCGTGCCAACTCCCATGATCACTCTCCCTTGACCAAGATGTTCCGCCCGTCCACGTGCAGCACAATCTCGCCGGACATCGACAGCGCCCCTTGGCGGTTTTCGGTCACCAGCCGGTTGAGCAGTTGCGAGAACTCCGGCGAGCCGGCCACCACGGTGCGATCCGGGGCGCCACCGTTGCGGTCGTTGATCGCGTTGCCGTCGACCCAGCGGCCGTCCTGCTGGAAGAACGCCCGGTCGTTGATCTGCTGCACGCGCGTGATCTGCACGCGGTTCATGTTGGCGTCGAGGAACTCGTTGCGGCGGTTGCCGCGGAACTGCTCCTGCTGGAAGTTGCCGTTGAACGCCTGGTTGACCGCCGCCATGCCCGAACGGGTGTTCTGGGCCCGGTGGACGAAGTTCCCGTTGGCCTCGCGGAGGATCGCGTCGCGAGTGGACAGATCGCTGCCCTCCTTGGCCAGGAAAGCCGTATACTCGGTGAGGACGCCGAACTCGATCGAAAGCCGCACGATCTCGTCGACCAGTTCCTTCATCTGTGGATCGTTGGCCGCGTTGGCCGCCACGACCGACGAGGTGCCGCCGGATTCGGCTCCGGCCTGACGGATCTCTTCGACCAGCACGCCGATCTTGCGGCTGGCCCAGAGCCGCGGCACGAAGGCGTTCTTGGTGGTCGCCTTGTCGAGCTTGAACTTGAACTGAAAGCTCTTGGCCTTGCCGCGGAAATCGCCGTCGAGGCGGAACCGCAACGGGCCGTCGCCGGAGTACTTGCCCAGGATGACCAGCCGGTCGCCCTCGAACATGTCGGGCATCGTCCCGGGCAGCATGTCTTTGACCCGTTGCGTATCCAGCAGTCCGTCGTCGCCCAACACGGCCAGGTCCGGCTCCGAGAGCACCGGCCCGTACAAGCGGCGATAGACCTGCGACACCTTGGCTTCGATCTCTTCGTTGGGCAACACGAACGTGCTCACCGCCCGGCTCTTGCGGGCGAGGTGGTCCAACAGCGGGGCGTTGACGTCGTAGCCCACGCCGAAGGTGAAGATGCGGCGTTTGTGCTTGTTGACCTTGGCGGCCGCGTTGCGGATGGCCACTTCGTTGCGGACGCCGACCGTGGGCAGCCCGTCGGTCAGGAACAGCACGATCGGCAGCGTGTTCTTGATCGGCTTTGGCTGCAGGGCCTCGATCAGCACGTCGTGAATGTTCGTGCCGCCGGCCGCCGCCAGCCGCCGCACGTAGTGTCGAGCCTGCTTGGCGTTATTCTTGTTCTTGACGACCGGCTTGGCGGCGAAGCTGGAGATCGAATCGGAATAGTCGATCACGTTGAAGGCCTCGCCGTCGAACAGTCCGTCGATCACCTGCACGGCCGCGGCCTTGGCCTGTTCGAGCTTCTCGCCGGCCATCGACCCGCTGCGGTCGATCACGATCGTCACCTCGCGTTTGACGGCTGGGCGTCCGTCGGCGGCGGCTGCCGCGGCGGAAGCCGGCAGACCGGCCAACAACAGGAAGTAGCCACCGTCGGTCTTCGGATCGGGATAGGCCAGCAGCGAGGCGGTCACCGAGCCGTCGAGGTCCTGCAAGTAGGAGACCTGCAACGGCCCCGGCTCGTTCATCGCCGCCGGCGCGATCTTCAGCGACGCGGCGTTCTGGCCGCTGCGTGTAAACTCGACGTCGTGGCTGGGCGAATAGACCGTCGAGATCGGCCGCTTCGACTTGATCCCGATCGATACTTCCCAGGGCACCTTGTAGTCGAGCGACTCGGTCCGCGGCAACACGTAGTCGACCCGAGCGCCGTCGGCCGGCAGCAGGTGTTCGTAAGTCAGGCGGATCTTCTGCGTGCCGTTCGCTTCTACCGGAAACACGCTGGAGCGGATCAGGTTATAGCCGGCAAACTCCAACAGGGCCGGGTCCTTGATCTTGGCCACGATCGAATCGTAGGTGGCCTTGGCCTTCTCCTTAGGCAGCAATTCGGCCGACGGCTCTTTGCCTGCTCCGGCAAAATCGAACCCTCGCACGGCCGCCCCGTCCGGCACCGGGACCAGCAACTCTGCTTCCAAACGCGAGCCGGTGGGGTTCTTCAGGTCGATATCCATCGTGGTGGTGGCCGCCTGCTCCAGGATCACCACGCCAACCTTGACGCCCGTGATCTCCACCTGCTGCGATCGATTGACCGCAAAGGATCGCGACTGCGGCACGATCACGTTCGACGAGATCGCGCGGATCTGGGCCTCCGCCACCGCGGCAAACGAGGCGGCCGTCATCGCCGCCATCGCCGCAACCATCCGAATCTGCAAACGGCTCATTTTCCATCTCCTTCTAAACGGCCCAACCGGCGGCCAACACCAGCCCAAGCAACCACCAGCCTGGGCAACCACTTACTGGGTACTATTGTCGCAGAAAAACGCCCGCTGGAGGGTAACGAGTTTGTAACGTGCCACCGTCAGAACGCTGCCGGTAGATCGGCCGTGGGGGCCCTGTTCATAGAATACGCCGTGCGATATGGTGGACCTTCGCAACGTCGAATACTCCGTGGAGGATCCACCGTGGCAGACAATGCGATGCGTCCTGAGGAACGGTTTTTGCGCGCCCTGTTCACCGGCGAGCTGCCTCCCTCACGAATCGCTTTCCCCTTTACCCCAGACGGCGAGGGGAAGCTGAATACTCTTCGGGAGTATATCCAGGAGGCGCTGGCGACCCTATCCTACCGCGAACGGGGGATACTTCAGATGCGATACGGGCTAGGAGACGGCTACTCCTATACTCTGGCCCAAGCGGGGCAGGTCTTTCAACTGACTCGGGAGCGCATCCGGCAACTCCAGGCCCGATCGTTGGAGAAACTTCGCCATCCTTCCACCCAATTGAGGGATTTTGTCCGCAATCTGGACATCTAGACAGCCCCAATTTCTTGACGTTGCCGCAAGTGTGGATACAATGGAGTCTAGTGCGGTCGGTCTTGGCTGACAGTCGGGGGGAGTGTGCGCCGAGACTCCCCTTGAGTTTGAGGACATGGTGAAGAGACGTCGGGGGCCGTCGCTCGTGACACGCCCTCCAATTCGATGGGCCGTGCTCGTGTGAGCCAAGCGGGGCGTGGCTCCACATCGACACTCTTCTTATACTACTCATCTATTGCCAACGCGAGCTTTCCTCGAAACCCGATCGGGCAGGGATGATCTCGTACTTGGCAAGACAAAAGGACGCGAAAGCACTCGCTTGCTGGCAGACCCGGCAGGTAAGTCTGGCAGGTAAGTCCGGCAGGCAAACGCGGCAGGGAGACGTGGCCATGGGAAGGTTCTCTGAGGCGCTGAGGCGTCTCGGGACGCTGGCAGCTTGGGGTGGCGGTGGCGGTGGCCGCCGCCACAGGGCCAGCGGTTTGCGCCGCCGGTGTCCTCTCGAACCGCTCGAGCCCCGAATCCTGCTCAGCGCCGGCAGCCTCGCGGAAGACGGGCTGCTGCCGAGGCCGGCCTTAATCGACCCGGTCTGGCTGGGAGAGGGTCGTGCGGGGCTCTGGGCCGACTTCCGAACGGATCTTACCTTCGTCGGCCCCCGTCTGCCCGAGCCGCAGATTTCCGCAGCCGCCATCGACGAGTCGTTCCAGCTCGAACGGACCGACACCGGCGTGATCGGCCGCCTGCTGCCGGCGGGAGTCCTGATCGAGACGCTTGCAAGAGAAGACACCGAATTCGCGCGGCTGGCAGTCGCCGACTGGGGACACGCCGACGCGATCGGCCGGCCCGAATTGCCGGTGTTTCGCACGTCGGTGATCGTTCCCGCCGGTGCCTCCGTGGCGGCAGCCTACACGGTCGATGAATTCGTCACGCTCGGCGCCGGCCACGTCGTCTACCCGGCCCAGGCGCCGATCGCCGAGTCGTCCGTGCCGGGGCATCTCGATGTGCCGGCGGCGCTGAGCTTCGACGAAGACTACTACCTCGGCGGCACTTTGGACTCGACGCCGATTCTCTCGGTCAGCGAGCCGGCGATCGTCCGCGGAACGCAGGTCGTGACGGTCGAAGTCAGCCCGTTTCGGTACGACCCGCCCAGCGGCCTGTTGACGGTTGCCACCGACGTCACTTTTTCGCTGGAGTTTGTCGAGAGCCCGCCGGCAGCCGAAAGTGCTGCGACGTCGGCGCAGCCGGCCGAGAGTCTCTCGGAGTCGGCGGCCGCCGCCGCAGAGGCCGACTACCTGATCATCACGGCCGACCGCTTCTACGACGAAGTCCTGCCGCTGGCCGAGTGGAAGTATCGCAAGGGCTTCCGTACGCACGTGGCCCGCGTGAGCGAGGTCGGCAATACGACCGACAAGGTAGCCGACTTCATCCGCGACGCGTATCACACGGGCGTGCCGACCTCGTACGTGTTGTTGGTCGGCGATTTCGACGACGTGCCGTCGAACTATCCGGGCTACTACGTTTCCGACCATCTCTACACCACGGTCGACGGCGAAGACAATTTCTCCGACCTGACCCTGGGCCGCCTGCCGGTGAGCACCGAGGCAGAGGCGGCCACGGCGATCGAGAAGATCCTCCGCTACGACCGCACGCCCGACATGGGCGACTGGTACGACGACGTGCTGATCGCCGGCTACTTCGAGGACCACGAGCCGAACGGAGCCGACGGCGTCGCCGACCGTTGGTTCATGGAAACGTCGATGCACGTACACGACTACGTGCGCGACGTGCGGGGGATGACCACGCACACGGCGCTGGCCGCCCAGACCGACGGCGGGCCGCCGTACTACTATCGCAACGCGGCCTACGCCCATCGCATCTCCGTCTCCGGGTCGCCGCCTTACGAAGTGCCGCAAGAGGTCGTCGATCTGTGGACGAGCGACCAGCAGGCCACGGCGAACATCTCGGCGGCGGTCAACGCGGGGGTGAGTTTCATTCAACACCGCAACCACGGCGGCGCCACCGGCTGGGGCCATCCGTCGTTTCACAACCCGGAGGTCCGCGCGCTGGCCAATGGCGTGAAAACGCCCGTCGTCTTCAGCACCAACTGTTCCACCGGGGCGTTCGATTTCGGCTACGACGACAGCTTCGCCGAGGCCTGGCTGAAGCACGAGAACGGCGGCGCGGTGGGCGTCTTGGGGGCCACCCGGACCAGCTACTCCGGCTACAACGACCTGTTGACCCACGGCATCTACACCGCCTTCTGGCCCGACTACGACCCCACGCACACCGGCAACCCCTACCCCCACAGCCTGCGCCCGGCCGAGGCGATGAACTTCGGCAAGTACTACATGTATCTCTACAAGGGGGCCGGCACCACGACCGAGATCGAGCTGAACGAGTTCCATTGGTTTGGCGATCCGGAAATGATGCTCCGCACGCAAACGCCGGCCGTGCTCGACGTCTCCCATCCGGCCGTCTTCTCGATGGCCACTGCGGCCGACGTAACGGTCGAGGTCACGACGGAAGGGGCGCCGGTCGCGGGCGCTTTGGTGGCCGTCTCGGGCGACGGGACCGACGACTACTGGGTCGGCACCACCGACGCGGCCGGCCGGGTGACGTTCGACGGTATGATCGCCGGCCGGTTGGGCGACTGCGACGTGGTGGTCACCGCGGCCGACGCGCTGCCTTCGGAGACCACGATCCGCGGCACTGCCACCGGGCCGTTCGCCGAACTGGCCGCGCCCTCGCCGGACGAAGCGACCAACGTCGATCTCGGCTACGTCGACGTCCGCTGGCTCGACTTCAGCGGTACGGGTGTCGACGCAGCGACGCTCGACGCAACCGACCTCAGCATCGCCGGCGTGACCGTCGACGCACCGGTACATCAAGGCGGCGACGTCTGGCGATATTCTTACACGGGCAACCTTCCGCCGGGAACCGTCGACGTAGCCGTGGCAGCCGGCGGCGTGATCGACAACCTCGGCGATGGAAACATCGCCCGGCAATTGAGCTTCGTCTACGACGTGACGGGGCCGGTCGGCAGCCTGCAAGCCCCGGCCCCCTCCGGCGAGATCTACGAAGACCCCGGCTACATCGACGTGACGTTCGTCGACCTCGGCGGCGCCGGCTTGGATCCGTCGACGCTGGACGCCGGCGACGTGCAGATCTCCGAGGTGACCGTCGACGGCGGACCGCAAGAGTTGCCCGACGGCGCGTGGCGATACCGCTATACTGGGCAATTGCCGGTCGGGGCGGTCGACGTGGAGTTCGTCGCAGGCGAAACAGCGGACTTCGCGGGCAACACTAACGCGGGACACCGCGAGCAGTTCACCTACTCGCCGCTGGCGATCACCACGCCGGCGACGCTGCCGGCGGCCGCGCTCGCAGAGCCGTACGACGCCGCGATCGAGGCAGCCGGCGGAGTGGCGCCCTACGAGTGGTCGTTGCCGATGCCGCTGGTCATCACCGAGGTGGGGCTCGACAGCACCGACTTCATCGAGATTCAGAACACCTCGACCCAAACGGTCGACACGTCGGGCTGGGTAGTGGCCGTCAGCGACGACTACACCGATCCGGGCAAGGCCAACGCGACCGTCTGGGAACTGCCCGACTCGATCGCCCCCGGCGAGATCCTCTACCGGACGGACAACGCCACGGACGAGAACTACTTCGGCGCCAACATCCTCTTCAACGCCAACAACCGCGGCTGGGCGATGATCGTGGACGATTTGGGCGCGGTTGTCGATTTCGTCCCCTGGCGGTGGCCCGCCTCGGCCGTCGCCGAGATGAGCGCCACGATCGGCGGGCACACGATCACCATCGGCGACGAATTCCTCGGCGAAAGCGTGGCGACCACGGGCGCCGGGACGCTGCAACGCAAAGGAAACGAGGACCACAATACGGCCGTCGATTTCGCCCGCGTGCCGTTGCCCAGCCGAGGCTTGCAGAATCTCAACTTGACCGTGCCGTTTGTCGGCGGCGACCTGCTGCCGGCGGGGCTGACGCTCGACGCCGCAACGGGCACGATCAGCGGCGCCCCGACCGAGCCGGGCCGTTTCGACTTCGCGCTGCGAGTCACCGACGCCGGTGCCGCACTGGCCGGCGGTGCGGTGCATACGACGACCAAGGAGTTCTCTCTGCTGGTCGAGCCTCCACCGCCTACATTGCTGCTGGTGGTGCCGCAAATCACCGTCGAGGGCGACGGCCCGCATCCGGCAAGCGTGTCGATTCCCGATCCGGCCGCCGCCGACCTTACGGTCGACCTGTTCTCGGCAGACGCGACCGAAGTAATCGTACCGGCGTCGGTTACTATTGCGGCCGGCCAGACGCAAGCCGGATTCAATGTGACGATCGCCGACGATGAGGAACTGGACTGGTTCCAGCAGGTCGCGATCGGCGCCTCGGCGGCAGGCTACGTGGACGCCTCGGAGACGATCATCGTGGCCGACGGCGAGACGGCCGTGCTGTCGGTCGAGTTGCCCGTGTCGGCCACCGAGAGCGACGGCTTGTTGGTCGCCGCGGGCACGGTCACGGCCAGTCGGCCGCCGACCGTCGACGTTCGCGTGGAACTCTCGTCGGACGATCCGTCCGAAGCGACGGTGCCGGCCACGGCGACGATTCTCGCCGGAGAGACCACGGCCGTGTTCGACCTGACCATTTTCGACGACGACCAGCCCGACGGGCCGCAGGACGTCGCGATTTCGGCACGCGTGGAGAATTGGCCGGCCGACAACTGGACGCCCGGTTCCGCTACGTTCACGGTGGCAGACGACGACGTCGCCATCCCGCCGCTGTCGGTCGATCTTCCAGCCGGCGCCACCGAGGGCGACGCGGACGTGTTGGCCACCGTGAGCATTCCGGCCGCGTTGGCGGAAGATCTGGTGGTTGGGTTGCTGGCCGACGACGCGACCGAATTGACGGTGCCGGCGGACGTCACGATTCTCGCCGGAGAAACCGCCGCCACGTTCCCGCTTTCGATCGTCGACGACCAGCGGTTGGACGGGGTGCGTCAGGTCACGATCACCGCGTCGGCCGTCGGATTTTCCGACACCGCCGGGACGATCGCAATCAAGGATAACGAGACGGCCGTGCTTTCGGTCGACCTGCCCGCCACGGCCACCGAAGGCGACGGTCTGCTCGTCGGCCGGGGAACCGTCAGCATCGACCGCCCGCCGGACACCGACGTGGTCGTGACCTTGCAGTCCGACGACCCGACCGAATTGGCCGTATCCGCTACCACGACGATCCCGGCCGGCGAGTCTTCCGCCGCCTTCGACCTGACGGTCGTCGACGACGGCGAGATCGACGGCGTGCGGTCCGTCGCCGTGACCGCGGGCGTCGAGAATTGGACCGCCGGCTCGGACACGATCGACGTGTTCGACAACGAAACGCTCGGTCTGACCGTGACGTTGCCCGAAGACGTGTGGGAAGGTGACGCCCTGCTGGCCGTTGCCGGTGCGGTGAGCATCTCCGGCGTGTTGCCTGCGGACTTGGACGTCTCGCTGGTCTCCGACGATCAAAGCGAAGTGTTGGTGCCGGAAATCGTGACCATTCTGGCCGGCGAGACCTCGGCCGCCTTCGATCTGACGATCGTCGACGACGCCGACTACGACGGGGCCCAAGCCGCCATGGTGACCGCCGACGCGGACGGCTTCCACACGGGCGACCAGCTTCTGACGGTTCGCGACGACGAGGTACACCATTTCACGTTCGCCCCGGTGCCGTCGCCGCAAAACGCCCACCGACCGTTTGCGGTCACCGTCGGCGCCCGAGACGTCAACGACGAGCCGGTGTTGGTGGCGTCCGGCGTAGTGACTCTAGCTGCCCTGGCCGCAGCGGACCCGGCCACGCCGATTCCGATCGCGCCTGCGGAAACCGTAACACTCACCGGCGGCGTTTGGTCGGGCCAGTTGAGCGTCGACGCCGTGGCCGACTTGGTCGTGCTCACCGCCGACGACGGCCTCGAGCAC
Source organism: uncultured Planctomycetaceae bacterium (assembly GCA_964472545.1). GTDB lineage: Bacteria > Planctomycetota > Planctomycetia > Pirellulales > Thermoguttaceae > CAYYNP01. The sequence goes on from CAYYNP010000001.1 coordinate 56,750, forward strand.
ACCGGCACCAGCAACCTCTTCGACGTGACCCCCGGGCCGATCGATCACTTCGAGTTCGACACGATTCCCTCGCCGCAGTACGTCGGCGTGCCGGTCGGCGTGGCGCTGACCGCGCGGGATGCCCACGGCTACGTGGCCACGAGCTTTGGCGGCACCGTGAATCTCAGCGGCCACGGCCTCAGGGCGGCGGGCTCGACCGTCTTGATTAGCGAGTGTGGCCTGGGGGGACCCGATTTCGTCGAGATTCAGAACGTCTCCGACGCGCCGGTCGATACGTCCGGCTGGCGCGTGGCCGTCAGCAACGACTATACCGACCCCAGCACCGCCAATCCACAGACCTGGGCCCTGCCCGCCACGATTGCCCCGGGGGAAGTCCTCTTCCGGACCGACGACACGGGCAATAACTACTTCGGCGGCAACATCTACTACAGCGTCGGCAACCCCGGCTGGGCGATGATCCTCGACGCCGCCGACGCGGTGGTCGATTTCGTCGGCTGGGGATGGAGCGCCGCCCAATGGGCCGCCATGGAGATCAACGTCGACGGCGTTGAGGTGACCATCGACGACGAGTTTCTCGGCGGCGGCCTCGCTCATACCGGGGGCGGGTCCATTCAGCGTCAAGGCACCGAAGACCGCAACACGGCCGACGACTTCGCGTGGACGCTTCCGTTGACAATGGGGACCCAGAACGTCGATCTGACCGTCCCCTTCTCCAACAGCCCGGATGCGATCGAAATCGCCCCCACGGCCACGGGGGCCTTTGTCGAGGGGCGTTGGACGGGAACCGTCCGCGTGTTGCAGCCGAGCACCGGCGTGCAACTGTTGGCCGACGACGGCGACCAACATACGGCCGAGAGCAACGCCTTTAGCGTCGAGCCGCCTCCGCCGCTGTTGATCGGCGTGCCCGAGCAGGCCACCGAAGGCGACGGCACGTTGCTCGGCAGCGTGAGTATTCCCAGCGCCGCCGACGCGGACGTGATCGTCGCGCTTCACTCGCACGACGCCGACGAGGCCACCGTACCGCCCTCGGTCACCATCCCGGCCGGCGAGACGACCGTAGCGTTCGAGTTGACGATCGTCGACGACCCCCACTTGGACCGGACCCGACACGTCGCCGTCTCCGCCACGGCCGACGGGTACGGCGAGGCCGAAGATACAATCGCCGTTTACGACAACGAAACGGCCACGCTCTCCGTCGATCTGCCCGAGCAGGCCGCCGAAGGCGACGGTACGTTGGCCGGTTGGGCCACGCTCTCGCTCGACGCCACGCCGACGGTCGACGTCGTGGTGGAATTGCTCTCCAGCGACCTCACCGAGGCCACCGTGCCTTCGTCGGTTCTGATCGCCGCGGGACAAACCGCCGTGCCGCTGGACGTATCGATCGTCGACGACGACCTGATCGACGGGACGCAACCGGTTGCCGTCACTGCCAATGTGCCGGGCTGGACCGACGGCTTGGGCACCTTCGACGTGACGGACAACGAGGATCTCGACCTGCACCTCACGCTGCCCTCGATCGCTTGGGAGGGAAGCGGCGTCGGCGGGGCGGCCGGCGAGGTCGCAATTTCCGGGATGCTGCTGACCGATCTGGTGGTTTCGCTGGCCGCCGACGACACGACCGAGTTGCTGACCCCCGCCAGCGTGACGATCCTCGCCGGCAATACGTCGGCCGCCTTCGATCTGACGGTGCTCGACGATGCGGACTACGACGGGCCGCAGACGGCCGTGGTGACCGCGTCGGCCGCCGGCTTTGCAGACGGCGCCGGCTCGATCGACGTCCGCGACGACGACGTCCACCACTTCGCCTTCGAGCCCGTTCCCTCGCCGCAGACGGCCGGGCAGCCGTTTGCCGTGACGATTCGCGCCGAGGACGTGACCGGGGCGACGATCCTCGTCTACGGCGAGTCGGTGAACCTCAGCGGTGCGGGGGTCGCCGGCAGCGTGGACGTCGTGCCGGCGGTGACCGGGCCGCTGGTCGAAGGAATCTGGACCGGGCAAGTCACCGTTGAGATGTCCGATACCGACGTGGTCCTCACGGCCGACGACGGGCTCGGGCATTCGGGCCACAGCAACGCCTTCGACGTGGTGCCGGTGTGGGGCGAAATCCGTGGCACGAAGTTCAACGACCGCAACGGCGACGGCGTCTGGGATCCCGACGAAACCGGACTGCCCGGCTGGACGATCTACATCGACCTCGACGCTGACGGCCAGTTCAACGACGGCGAACCGTTCGACGTGACCGACGCCGACGGCCGCTATGCCCTGACGGGTCTGGACACAGGCACGTATCTGGTGGGCGAAGTGCCGCGCAACGGCTGGACGCAGACCTTCCCCGGCGACGAGACCGCCTCCGACGCCGCGCCTTCGCCGGGCAGCGAATCTTCGGGCGGCGAACCTTCGGGCGGCGAACCCACCGGCAGCGAACCTTCCGGTGGCGGCCCGCTCGCGTCGTCCGTGCAGAGCGACACGACGCATTCGGCTGCGCCGGCCTATTTGCCGTCGCAGTTCGTCGACGGCGAAGAAACTGAAGAGCCGCTGCCGGAGATCAGCGACTCCGGATCGGTGATCAACGTCACGGAATTCCTGGCCGATCCGCGGTTCGCCGGCATCGACGGCAGCACGGTCTCGGTGGCCATTTTGGATACGGGCATCACCGCCGAGCACGAGTTCTTCGGTCCCGACGAGGACGGCGACGGCGTGGCCGATCGGATCATCTTCCAGTGGGACTTCGGCGAGAACGACGACGACGCCGACGACCGCCACGGTCACGGATCGAACGTGGCCAGCATCATCGGCTCGCAGGACGACACCTACACCGGCATGGCCCCGGGCGTGAATCTGGTCGTGTTGAAGGTCTTCACCGACTCGGGCTCCGGCACGTTCGGCGATATCGAAGACGCCCTACAGTGGCTCGTCGCCCATGCCGACGAATACAACATCGTCAGCGTGAACATGTCGATCAGCGACGATGAGAACCACAACCGGCCGAAAACGCTCTATGGGCTGGGCAACGAGATCGCCACGTTGGCCTCGATGGAGATTCCGGTGCTGGCGGCCTCGGGCAACGACTTCTACCGGCAGGACAGCGTTCAGGGGATGTCGTATCCGGCGGCCGATCCGAACAGCATCGCCATCGGCGCGGTCTTCGACGGCAACGTGGGCCGGCGCAGCTACGGCGGCGGCGCGGTCGCCTACACAACGGCCGCCGACCGCATCGCGCCTTTCACTCAGCGCCACGAAACGATGCTCGCGGCCTTCGCGCCCGGTGCCCCGATTACCGGCGCCGGAACGACTGCCACGAGCACCCGAACGCTGCAAGGTACCAGCCAGGCCTCGCCGCACGTGGCCGCCATGGCCGCCTTGGCCCAGGAGTTGGCCCAACGCGAATTGGGTCGGCACCTCACGCTGGAAGAGTTCACCACGCTGTTGACCGACACGGCCGCCACGATCAACGACGGCGACGACGAAGACGACAACGTGACCAACACGGGGCTGGACTTCAAGCGGGTCGATATGCTGGCCCTCGGCGAAGCGATCTTGGCCATGGCCCGGCCCGCCGGGACCCACGTGGTCGAATTCACCACGATCGGGATCATCGACGACGTCAACTTCGGCAATCACACGTCGACCGAGATCGCGGGGCGCTACGCGTTCTACAACAACTCGTCGTTCGACGGCGCCGACCCGGCCCCCAACGCGGCCGACGACGGCGCCATCGAGCTGGACAAGCAGGCCCTGTTGCCCGGCCAGAGCGCCACCTTCGCCAACTACACCAGCTACTCCCGCGGAATCAACGGGATCATGATCGACGTCGTCGACCCGGCGCGTGGGCCGACCGCGTCGGACTTCCGCTTCCGTGTGGGCAACGACAACAACCCGGGGAGTTGGGCGGAATTGACGGTGCCGGCCAGCGTGACGGTCCGCGACGGCGCCGGCGTGGACGACTCGGATCGCGTTTCGATCGTCTTCGAGGATCGTGCGGTTATCGGCCAGTGGATGGAGATTACCGTGTTATCAGAAGGTCTTTCGTTGGCCTCCGACGACGTCTTCTACTTCGGCAACGCGGTGGCCGAAGCCGGCAACTCCGCCTCCGACGCCCGGATTACGACGACCGACCTGTTGCTGGCACGGAACAACCCCCGTACTTTCCTCAACCCGGCCGGCGTCACGTACAACTTCGATTACGACCGCGACCAACGCGTCGACGCGAGGGACGTCTTGTTGGCGAGGAACAACAACACGAGTTTCCTCTCGGCCTTGCGGTTGATCGACCTATCGGAAGCCGAGAGCGGCGATCCGGGCGAGTCGCCGATCGATGCGAGTCTCTCCGCCAACGCCAACGACGCCAACACTCGTTGGGCAAGTCCCAGCCGGGTCGACTTCGCCTCGCCGGCCCACGCCCCGACCGCTACGGCCGATCGGACATGGCTCGAAGCGCTGCGTGTCGCCGATCTGGGCGGCCCAGCGCAGCGCCGAGCTCGTCTTGCGCCGGCCCCGGTCGATGCCGCGATGCTTGCCATGTGGCGACCCCGGTCTCCCTCCTAAGGAAGAGTGTTGTCACGAGCGAGTCGCAACGGCTCGCCGCGAGCCCCATATGCTGGGTCTTACGTTATCCCAAAGTGGCGGTTGTATAGGCCTGTTCTGCTACCACCTAAAGGAGGTGTTTTTGCCGGCTGTTTCGCTTGATACGGGGTGCAAATCAACCACACAGATCTGTGTTACGCCACCCCATAGAGTCATGACACTACGAAGTTGGCGTCAACTGGGGGAAATTTCTGGGAAAACCCTAGTCCGGGTGTTGACGGTTCCGGTTTTGTGGTCTATGCTAGTAACATCGGTTCTAGAAACTCTGACAATCTGTTCGCCCTATTAGATCTTTAAGGAGGCAACGTCGATCCCGCGTTCTTCGTTCGTTGCGGGAACTGCTTTGTGTCTTGTTGTTCCTTAAAGAATCTAGACCTTCTTGAAATAGCGAGAGGTGACTTATGTCTAGGGCGACCCTTGTGGTGATAGCTGCGCTATCGCTATACCTGACTGTGCCGGCTTCCGGGGCGATGATCGTTGTCGGCGATCACGACATCCTGCCTGAGCCAAACCAGAGGATCCCGATCCACGTGGTTCCGGAGGCGGGAGATCCCGACATCGAAGGCGCGCTATTCGTCGTGCAGATCGCCGACGGCGGGCCTGAACTCGGTGGTACCATCCCGGGACCGTCGATCCAGTACGTTCAGTTGGTCGAGAACCTGAGCGACCCGAACAACACCGGCGCCTTCGGCCCCACCATCTTCGACGCCGACAACGAAGGACAATTCGGCGTAGGTGGATCTCCCCCGGGTTCCCTCAGACCGCAGGTCTACGACATCAATACCGTCACCTCGTTGGGCGGTTCCGTCACGGCCGACGGGCTGCTGGGAATCATTACCCTGGACGGATCGGGATTCGGCCTCGGCGAGACCTTTGATGTGCTCCTGAAGGACACCCTCAACGGCCCCACGGTCTTCAACATCGCCGGATCGGGCCAGGAGATCTTGCCGGTTATCACCAACGGCACCGTGACAATCGTCCCCGAGCCGGGCACTGCCGCCATGCTGCTGGCAGGCATGGTCGGCCTGTTGCTGTGGCGCCGACGACGAGTCTGATTCTGCCCCCCTAGACAGAGATCACCTGGGACGCTGCAGGTTGCCGCCTGCAGCGTCCTACTCGTTTCTTGGGCCAGCGGCGGCCAGGCGATGGCGTGCGGGGTAGCCGCTGCCCACTTCGTCACTCGCTACTCGGTATCCCGGCGTGGTAGCCCGCCGGGAATACGTCTTCGAGGAACATGCAACGGCGAGGCTTGTCGGGATCGACGATCAACTCCACCCGGGACCCAACTTCGTAATTGCCGGAGCCTCCCCCCACCTTCCTCCTGCATGCGCGGCCGTTGATCATGTAGGTGATTTCGTGACGACAAGAAGGAAGGTCCATGGCACCCCCGACGCGCCGTATCGTACCCATGACCCGGACCCCTCGGCGCGCCAGCTTCGACGCCTTCAGGAACCACCTCACAACGTGCAGGCAGGCCAATGGCGTGACCACCGCCGATATGACGGCGAACAGCTCAGGCGTAAGCACGCTCCCACGGCGAACCAAAGCCAATCCGAACAGGCTCAGGATGAAGGTCAGCAGAGTCAGTCCCCAAAAGGTCACTAACGCCGCCGCAGCCCCTCTCCCGTTCCGTCTGAGGATGTGCCAGCGGACGGTGGAATCGACGGTTCGGTTCGCGGTTTGCATCGGGTGCTCCCCCGGGTTCGTGTTGCATTCGCTCCGCGCAGATCCGATCAAACGCTGAACCGGATCAACACAATATCGTCATCCTGAATCACGTAGTCTTTCGGTTCCTGGCGGAACAAGTGCTGGGCCTTGACCTCGCGCTCGCTTCCTAATCGCACCAGATCCGTGCAGGTCATCACTTCGGCTCGGATGAACCCGCGGGCCATGTCGGTATGGACGTTGCCGGCGGCCTCGAGTGCCGTGCCGCCTTTGGGCAAGATCCAGGTGCGGACCTCGCGCTCGCCGCAGGTGAAAAAGAGCATCTGGCCGGAGGCGTCCATCAGCTTGCGTATCAGGTCGTCGTGATCGGTGCCGCCGACCCCCATCTCTTCTTCAAACTCGGCCCGATCTTCCGGGCTCATACGCGAGAGTTCCAACTCCAATCCGGCCGGCACGGCAACCGCCGTCACCTCCTCGGGCAGCGGCTCGGTCAGCCGTTCGGGATGCTCCTCATCGTCGGCCGTGTTGACGATCACGATCCGCGGCTTCTCGCTCAACAGCCGGAACGAGCGGGTGACCCGCAATTGCTCCTCGGTCATGTGGGCTTCGCGGAGAGGATTGCCCGACTCGAGCGCCGCGAGCACCAGCTTGAGCGTCTCTTCCTCGTGCTTGAGCTTCTCGCGTTCGGCTTTGGGCAGCGGTTTCTTGATCGACTCTTCGATCCGCTCGATCCGGCCGTTGAGGATATCCATGTCGGCCAGCATCAGGTCCTCTTCGAACGAGTGCAGTTCCGCGGCCGGATCGGATCCGTCGAAGGCGGCCACCACCAGCACCAGACAGCCTGCCTCGCGGATCAACGCCAGCCGGGCGGCGTTGCCTTCATGCGTGCGGCTGAGGCCCGGCGTATCGACGATCTCCAACGCTGCGGTGGTGATCTTCTTCGGCTGGTAGACTGCCACGAGTTGCTCGATCCGCGGCTCGGGGATCGTGGCCATTGCGCTTTGGGCCGTGTGCGACTGGGCCGGGTCCGAAGCCACGCCGGTGAGCCACTCGAACAGCGTGCTCTTACCCGAGCCCTGATAGCCCGCGAGGCCGATCTTCATGGCGGGTCCTTTCGACGGAATGGGTGGCCGTGACTTTCACGCACCCTACGCGTTGACCGCCGAAATGTCTAGGGGGCCCGTCAGGTAGTGCTTTGTCAACATTCAGTTTTGGGGCGGCGGTTCTTGTGGCGCAAGCTTCCCGCTTGCGTATGACTGGTTCAGCATCCTGCACGGCCGCGAAAGGCCGGCGGCGCCGCCACGCCCACAGAACGCCCCGCGCCGATCAATCGCTGCGCTGCTCCGCCGACGGCAACGTCCCTCTGCTGCCGGTGGCCGCGTCGTGCGATTGGCGCCCTGTATCGTCGAGAACGCCGTCGTCGCGAAGTCCAGGTTCCGGCGAGGGCACTTCGGAAGACGGCGTCGGGGTAGGATCGGCCTCGTGGGCCACTTCGTCAACGTCGGTCGGGCACGGATCCACCGTGCAAGCGCCGGACATTCACGTGCTGACCCCAGCCCGGGGAAGCACCCAACGGTTCAACACGAACCAAACAACGATCACCCCTAAGACGATGCCCAGTTCTTTCGCGCCCATTACAAACCTCCTCGGCACTGAAGCAGCCCCGGGCCAGGTCGCCGGAGGTCAGCTCTCGGCCGAGGAGAACTTGGCCTGCCAGCGATCGCGCAACACGCTGCGCAGACGATTCTGCAACGTCTCGGGCAACTCCACTCGGTGGCCCGATTTGTATAGCGAGATTGTCCGGCGGATGTTGTCGACCACCACCTCGCACGGCCCGCAGCCGCTGAGATGCTGTCGGAAGGCTTCGTATTCTTCCCGGGGGAGACTACCGTCGACATAGCCACCCAGCAGGGCCAGCAACTCTTTGCACTTCACGCTTCACACTTCACAGTTGGCTTACTTGTTCCTCCAGTATGTTCGATGCGCGCCGCGGCGGATCGGTTACAGGTTGACATGCAGCTATCTCGGGGGGAGCGGATGCCTTTGGGCATCGCGGTGCATTCGGGCATCGCCACGAGACGTTTCGTCAACATCACCGGCCGTTCCATCGTGGACACAGGCGGCAAGATCCCGCGGCGTACAATATAAGTCGTTGTCCTGGAATAACTTGCGTCGCAAGCGTCACGCGGCACCGGGCAAATCCGCCGTTGGCATGCCGCTTGCCCTTTGTTGCGTCGTTCCCAGGCCGGCATTCTGGGACCCTGCATCCTGGGACTCTGAGCCGGCTGATACCCCAGAGGCAAAAAGGCCCCCCATGGCAACTGTCGCGTCGCCCCGGCACACCGCCCGCCGAACTGCCGACCTCGCACGCCCGCAAGCCCCGGTCCGCGTGGTACGCGTGCTGCACGTGATCAACGGCGAGCACTATGCTGGCGCCGAGCGGGTGCAGGACCTGCTGGCCAACGGGCTTCGCGAACACGGCTTCGAGGTCGGGTTCGCCTGCATCAAGCCGGACAAATTCCCCGCCCTGCGGCAGTCGGGCGACGCCCCGTTGTACGAAGTTCCCATGCGCAATCGGTTCGACCTGGCGGCTGTCTGGAAGCTCGTGCGGATCGTCCGCCGCGAGCGTTACGAGTTGATCCACTCCCACACGGCCCGATCGGCGCTGATCGCGTCGCTGGTATCGAAGATCACCGGCGTGCCGCTGGCCCACCACGTCCACAGCCCCACGGCCCGCGATTCGGCCCGACGCGGACGCGATCGGATCAACGCGTTGGTCGAGCGGTTGTGCCTGAGCCGGGCGTCGGCCCTGGTTGCGGTTTCCAACAGCCTGGCCGGCCACGTGCGAGAACGGGGCTTTGCCGACGAGGACGTTGCGGTGGTGCCCAACGGCGTCCCTTGCCGACGGCCCGTCGCCCCTCGCGATCCGCAGATGACCGAATGGACCTTGGGCACCGTCGCGTTGTTCCGCCCTCGCAAGGGCATCGAAGTGCTGCTTCAGTCGCTGGCGATTCTCCGCTCGCAAGGCGTGCCGGTTCGGCTGCGGGCGGTAGGCCGGTTCGAGGAGCCGGAGTACGAGCAGCAGATCAAGCAACTCGTCGACGAACTCGGCCTGACCGACGCGATCGACTGGACGGGCTTCACGCAAGACGTCGATGCGGAACTGGCCGAAATGGACATCTGTGTGCTGCCGAGCCTCTTTGGCGAAGGCCTGCCGATGGTGGTGCTCGAGGCGATGGCGGCTGGCGTGCCGGTGGTGGCCACACGGGTCGAAGGCACGCCCGAGGCGATTCGCGACGGCCGCGACGGCCTGATCGCCGAGCCGAACGACGCGGAAGACCTGGCGGCCACGATCGCCCGCGTGATCGATGGCCACGTCGACTGGCAAGCCCTGCGGCAGAGTGCGCTGGATCGCCACGCCGAGCGATTCTCCGAGCAGAGCATGGCGGCCGGCGTCGCCGACGTCTATCGCCGGGTGTTGGCATAAGGCCGCCACCGACAGTGGGCAGTTCTACCCGACCGCAATCTCCGGGGTCGCGGCCCGATATCCATGTGTAGCAGGGGAAGCTATAATGGTCTCGTTGCGGGGCCAAGCTACGCAAAGTAGGACCGATGATGCAGAAAGCACTGGATGTAAAGCTTGCGCGGATTGCGGCGGACTCCTCTTGCCGCGACTTTCTGATCGCCGACGCCAAAGACGCCGACATGGCCTTCGGCATCGCGGCGCCCGGCCGTAGCCCCGAACACCACGCCCAAGAGGGGCATTTTCGCTCGTTGGACGAGTATCGCGAATTGATCCGCCAGAACGTCCGCGACGGGCTGGTGGATATCATGTTGATCAGCAATAGCACCAACGAAGTGCTCACCATCCAGGAACGGCTCTTCGACAACAGCCACGTCACCCCCGCCGTTCGGGCGAACGACACGACCGACATCTGGCTGGCCCAGGGCAGTGTTTACGGCGGCGAACCCTCGCGGCCCTTCCGCTCGGCGTCGATCGATCAGGCGATGTGCGGCCGCGACGGCTGCTCGCCGGCCGGGCGGCTGATCGGCGCCAACCTGGGGCTCTATTCGGTGACCTTCAACAACGACCTGAAGCGCGACCACGAAACGCTGCAGGCCTACAAGGTCTTTCGCGAGGAGGCCGCGGCGAAGGGCTTTCGCCACTTCCTCGAAGTCTTCGATCCCAACGCCCCGCAGAACCCGATCCCCGACCTGGGCCGTTTCTGCAACGACATGATCGTCCGCACGTTGGCCGGCGTGGCGGGGCTCGCCCGGCCGCTGTTCTTGAAGGTCGCCTATCACGGCCCGGCCGCCATGGAGCAACTGGCCGCCTACGACTCGAATCTCGTGATCGGCATCCTCGGCGGCTCCTCCGGCACCACGTTCGACGCGTTCCAGCAACTCTACGAAGCCAAGAAATACGGCGCCCGGGTGGCCCTCTACGGGCGGATGATCAACAACTCCGAACACCAGCCGACGTTCGTCCGCCATCTACGAGCCGTGGCCGACGATCAGATCGAGCCGGCCGAAGCCGTGCGATCCTATCACGGCGAGCTGGACAAGCTCGGCCTGCGACCGTATCGCCCTATCGAAGACGACCTACAAGCGACCCAACGTGCCGGGGCCTACAGCGGCTCGGGGCAAACAATTTCAACCGGCGCGTCGACGCCTTCGCCCTCAACCGACGGCCAATCCTGCACCGACAACGGCGAAGAGCCCGACTTCTCCAAAATGACCTTGCAGGAGAAGATCGATTGGAATCGGCGTCGGTGGAAGCGGATTCTGGGCTGAGGCATACACCACGCGAAACGCGCGATTCACTCGTTCCCAAACTCCGGTTTGGGAACGAGACCGAAGCCCAGGGCTTCCGCTCCGGCAAACAATACGACCCCGCCGGCGACAACAGTCCGAGTCTCGACTTCGAACTGTACTGGCCGCACGTTGAGTATTATGAGGAGGGGTGAAGGGGCGATTCGAATCGACGCAACAGTGCAACTCGCTTGCCGCTTCCCCCACGCCGATAAGTTGCCAGCGTTTGAGAGGTAGCCAGTTTCTGCCCGTCGATCTACTGGAACGTAGGTGGTTGTAGGTGTTGGCCTTATGGCGTTCTGCGCACCTCTCAGCGTGCCTTCACAGGGGCCAGAGATCAACTATTGGGCGATGAATCGTTATAAGTGCGCCCGGTCCATATATGCGGGGCAAATCAGGCGAATGATCGGAATCGCGAGACCTATATTGACTAGGAGGCCCCGCTCGGCAAGAATCGAATGTACAAGCGGATTGGTGCCTGGCGGGCTCCCCGCGAGACGTCAACACGGGGCGAATGCTCAACCAGCTTGAGTATTACGCCGTCGCAAGACTGGTCAACGGAGGAATGGACATGAGTATTGCTGAGAACCACTTGACGGAGCAGATAGAGGCGAAGGCACGTGAGATACACAGCGATGCCTATCCTATGTCAATCGGCGAGTTGATGAGCCTCTACCGCGATGACGAGCTCGACATCCATCCGGACTTCCAGCGTTTCTTCCGTTGGTCGGATGTCCAGAAGTCGAAGTTCATCGAGTCTCTGCTTCTGGGCATTCCTATCCCGTCGATCTTCGTGTCTCAGCGGGAAGACGGTGTCTGGGATGTCGTCGACGGAGTCCAGAGGCTCTCGACCATATTCGAGTTTACGGGAATCCTCAAGGACAGAGATGGCAAATCTCGCTCTCCTAGTCAGTTGGTCGCCACCGACTACCTTCCGTCCTTGGAAGGCATGGTGTGGGAGGACAAAGGGAACCCAGCGTCCGCATTTCCCGACTCACTCCGACGCGACTTCAAACGGGCAAAGCTAGATCTGAACATCATCAAGAAGCAAAGCGACGAGAGCACGAGGTTCGACCTATTTGAGCGTCTCAACACACTTGGCTCGCAGCTTTCGGAACAGGAAATCCGCAACTGCCTCCTGATCATGATCGACCCCAAGTTCTATGAGTGGCTGGAGGGACTTTCGGGCGAATCGGCATTCCAAGAAACGCTTGTATTGACGGATCGTGCACTCGATGAGCGCTACGACATGGAGTTGGCCCTGCGGTTCATTGTTCTCATCTGTGAGCCTGAAGACCAACTCCGGAGCGTGCGAGACGTGAGCAGCTATCTCACGGAACGCATGAAGAAGATCGCCACGGACTCGAAGTTCGATCGGAAGAAGGTGAAGCGAGTCTTCCGCCTTACGTTCGAAGCCATTCAGAGTGCGCTCGGTACGGAGGGCTTCACACGGCCAGCGGGAACGCGAGGAAGAGGCGGTTTCTTGGTCTCCGTATTCGAAGTACTCGCGATGGGGCTTGGCTGGAACATTATGGAGTCACCGGATTGCGTTCCTACTCCGGATGTGATCAAGAAGACCGCCGATGCTCTATGGGAGGACCCGATCTTCCGTAGACACTCACGCAGCGGAGTCTCAGCCAAGTCTCGTCTCCCGAACTTGGTTCCTTTGGGCAGGCGCCTATTCCAAGTGAAATGAAGATCAGAACGACAGATGAGCTACTTGAGCGTCTCGATTCAGAATTTGGATGGCGGCGCAAGGAACTCACACAGATATCGTCCGATGTGAGGACCGCACCCGCTGGAAGCAAGCCACTTCGCGTGCGCTCTGGGGTGGCGATGCTGTACGCGCATTGGGAGGGGTTCATCAGGCAGGCATCGGAGGCCTATCTGAGCTTCGTGGCTGTGCGCAAGCTGAGGCACGAGGAACTGCAACCTGGGCTGTTGGCGCTCGCACTGCGTGCGAGACTCTCCGAGTTCCACGAGGTGGATAGCGCCGTGTCACATGCCGAATTCGTTGCTTTCTTCCTCAACCATCTCGGAGACCGAGCCAGAATCCGCGTTGCCGGGGCCGTGCGCACCAAGTCTAACCTGAACGCCAGGCGTTTGAAGAATGTTGTTGTGACTCTCGGCTTGGACTACGGCCCCTATGAACTCAAGGAGAACCTCATAGACTCGCAACTTCTGCACTGGCGTAACAGCATCGCTCACGGGAGAGATCAGTGTCCCGAAGAGAACGATTTCTGCGTACTGTACGACGCGGTCACCGAGCTAATGAGGACTTTCAAGGACCAAGTCTCCAATGCTGCCCTGCTCGGCCAGTACCGAAGGCCACCAACACCTAGGCCATGACGCCTTCAGGGCGAAGGAGTTAGCGCGTGGAAGGTTCGCTGCTACTACTCCATCTCCCCCCCATAATCAATCGAATACTCCGGCTTCTCGCCGCCTTCCCCTTGCAGATAATGCTCCATCCACCGCAGCATCCGCAGGTTGTAGTCGAGCCGTGACGCGGCGCGGCGGTTGCCGTGGCCTTCGCCGGGGTAGAGGACGAGACGGACGGGGGCCTGGTCGAGCGTCTTTAGGTGGCGGTAGAACTCGAGCGATTGCGAAGGATGCACTCGGGGGTCGTTCTTGCCGTGGAGGATCAGCGTGGGCGTGCGGTTCTTTTCGATGTGGCGAATGGGGCTGCTGTTGAGGAAGTAGTCCCAGTCGTCCCAGAGCCGCTTGCGGTGGTGGACCAGAAACATCTCTTCCGGGATGTCGGTCGTGCCGACCTTCGAGACCACGTCGCCGATGCCCACGAACATCACCGAGGCGGCGAAACGGTGCGAGTAATACGTGGCGCCCCAGGCCGACGCGTAGCCGCCGTAAGAGCCGCCGGTGATGCCGACCTTCTGCTTGTCGACCAGGCCGATCTTGATGAGGTGATCGACGGCGTCGACGAAGTCGTCGAACTCAGGCCCGGCGGCCGCAGCTTGGCCGAGCTTCGAGAAGGCGACGCCGCGGCCCGTGCTGCCGCGATAGTTGGGATAGAAGACCGCGAACCCCCGGGCGGCGCCGACCTGCCCCGCCTTGCTGTAGGAGGTCGTCCAGCCGTCGGCCACACGCGACTCCGGCCCGCCGTGGACGTGCAGGATCAGCGGATAGCGCCGGCCTCGCTCGTAATTCAACGGATAGACCAACACGCCTTCGAGGTCCAGTCCGTCGCGGGCTTTGTGGCGGATCGTGCGTTGCCGGGCAAACCGCATCTCGGCCAGCCAGGGGTTGACGTTCGTCAGCCGCCGGGGGCTCTTCATTTCGCCGGATAGCAGAAAGACCTCGCCGGGATGCGTCGCGCGATGACCCACCATCGCGGCGGTTTGGCCGTCATCGGAAAGTGTCAGCCGGGCGAGGATCGGACCGGCGGCTTTGATGACGGGTTCGATTTGCCCGTCGAGATCAACGACACCCACCGTGCTGGTCGTGCCTTCGTCGGCCACCCAGAGCAGCGTGCGGTCGTCGATGAAGGCAAACGACTCGACGTGGGCTTCGTAGTCCGGCATCAGGTCGCGCGGCTTCCCGTCGCCGGGAATGTCGACGACCATCAGACGGCCGTCGGACGGGTCGTGGATATCGATGCCGGAGATCATCGCCAGGCGTTTGCCGTCGCCACTGAAGGCGATCTGGCCGAGCTTGCCGGGGTTGGTGATCGGCTCGATGACCTGGCCCGTGTCGGCGTCGACGATGCGGACTCGCTTGAACATGTAACTGTCGTCGACCAGCGGCGTGGGCGCCAACACCACGGCAAGCTGCCGCGACCCCGGCCGCCACACGACGTCCGACGCCGAGCCGGGCAAATCGAGCGCCCTCGGTTCGCCGGAGCCGTCGGACGCCGCGATCCAGACCTTCGTCGGCCGCCAGTCCTCTTCGTAGATTTCTTGGGTGAAGCCCTTGTCGCGATAGTCCTGTTGCGGCTTGGGCAACGGCTCGGTGGCCAGGAAGGCGAGCTGTTTGCCGTCGGGGCTGAACGCCACGCCGTGCAGGCCGGCGTCGTGCGATAGCAGCCGCCGTGCTTCGCCACCGTCGATCGGGATTGTGTAGAGCACGCTATGCTCGTCGTCGCCACGCTTGGCCGTGAACGCGACGGCACGTCCGTCGGGCGTCCACTGCACGCTGCCAATGTTTCCCTTGCCGGTGATAAACGGCCGTGTGGCCCCCAGGGCATCGCCGTCGGTGGCGACCACGTGCAGTTCACTCAATGCCGTGCCGTCTTCGTCGGTGAGCGGCTGCCGTGGCACACTGAGCGTGTAGGCCACCTGCGACCCATCGGGCGAAACGGCGGCCGAGGTGACGCTGCGGAGTTTGGCGACGTGGCTCGGTGCAAACAGTTCGTCGCCGGCGGTGGCGTTCGCGGCGGACCATATCGAGAGAACGCAGATCAAGGCGGCGAAAGCTTGACGTCTGGTACAGCGGAGCATTGCGGAAGTCCTCTTCGCGGAGAATCCTGGCGGTGGGAAACGACGGCGTGCCGTGCGATCGGCAGTTTCCCCAATATACGTCACGCCGAACCGCCAAACAACGCAAGGCCGATCCTCGATTGCTCCGGTTGTTCGCAGACGTTACAATACGTCTGAATGAGGTATCCGCTGCGGCCCGACGTGGTCTTGCTGTTGGGTCGGTTTGTCCGAACAGGAGGGAAACGAGAATGGGATCACGCCAGATGATCATCTGCCTGTTGACGTGTCTTCTGAGCCTGGCGGCCGTGGCGCCGTCGATCGCAGCCGACGACCCATACGTTGAGGCGATGCGGCAGATCGGCGACCGTGCGTTGGCCGAACAGGGCAACCAGCGGACGGCCGGCAAGGCGCTCGAAGAGGCCGGCGTAGAGCTCGGCACCTGGCATCGCATCGGGCCGTTCCGCGACCAGGGGCCGCTGATCAACTGGATGGATAACGTTGATTCGGCCTACAAGTACATGTTCGACGTGGAGCAGGACGCGTTGGCCGCCGGCGGCGCGGCCGCGCTCGACAAGCCGTATCCGTGCCCGAACTTCCCCCACACACCCGACGCCGTGCGGACCTGGAAGCAGCAACCCGAGTGGATCGACGGCTACTATCAGGAGTTTCTCCGCGTGGCGCCGCCGTCGGCCGGCGAGACGCAGTACGTCTATCGTGCGATCACCGCCGAGAAGCCGATCACCGTCGAGATTGACTGCATCATCCGCGCCCCGGAGAGCGACCGGCGGATGAACGAGTACGGCATGGAGCACTGGCGCCGCACGGGACGCTACACGTGGTGGGTCAACGGGCAAGAGATCCTCAAATGGGGCGGTCCCGGCTCGGGCGACATGCCGCAGAAGGCCTCGGTGGAGTTGAAGGCGGGCACGAACCACTTCCTGGCCAAATTCACCAACAACCGCCACGCCTACGGCTTTGCGTTTTCGCTTTATGGGGCACATCCGAATCTGCGTCACGAGCGCGGGTTTGAAGGGCTCTGGCGCCCGCTGGAAATCAACAAGATCACCGACCTGCCCTATTTCCGCGAAGCGGCCGAGCGTCCGGAGTGGTTCGTTGGCCGCCCGACGTGGACGGAGTCGCTGGCCGCCACGCGAGACGAGCTTGCCAAGGCCGGCGGCAATGCCGACGAGTTCGCGGCGATCTGGCCGGCGCTCTACGCCGCCTTCGACGCCCCGCAAGCCCGGCGCGAAATCTCACTGGCCTACGCGATCTTCGGCAAGGCGAACGCCGAGCTGTTTCAGCAGCAGGGACCGGCGCTTCAAGCGTGGATGGCCGCGAAGTTCCTCGAGTTTGGACACGGGACGCTTTGCCTGCCGCGATCGCCGGTGACCGATGAACGCCCCGCCGCCGAAATCGTCACGGCGGTGACGCAGCTTGCCTACTACCAAGACTCGATCCAGCGATTGGCAGCGTTGCGATTCCATCCTGTGCCCATGGCCGGCGTGGAACATGCGGCAATCGATTCGCAAGGACGGATCGTGCCGGCGATCGAGAAGGCCTTGGAGAGATTCCCCACCTCGGCGGCCGGCGACCGGCACTCGGCCCGGCTGGCCAGATTGCAGACGCAGGTCGAGCCACTCCTGGAGAAGCTCGTCACCGGAACCGACCCGCTGGCCGAGGAGGTCTTCGCCGCCGCCGAAGCGCTCGACGCGATGTGGGACGCCGCAATCGGTGAGTTGCCCGAGTTGCTCTTTATCGAGCGGCCCACATACGGTTACGACTCGATGATGTTCGTCGGGGCGGGTACGCGCGACGCCTTGATCCGTACGTTCGACCCGACCTCGCGAGAGCTGCGTACACTGATCGACGTGCCTGGTCCCGCGCACGAAATCTGCATGTCGTACGACGGCCAATCGATCTACATCGGCGGTGGCGGGCAGATCACGGCGGTCGACGCCGACGGCGGAAACTATCGCCGGCTGGAGAGCGGCCAGTCGCCTTTCGAGATGCCCGACGGGCGGATCGTCTTCTTCGACAACGACGCCGGCCGCTCACCCTGCAAAGGCAACGGACCACGGCAGTTGCTGTTCATTTGCGACCCGGACGGCTCGAACCGGAAAGTGGTCTCGGCCAACCTGACGATCGACACCTCGCCCAGCGTGATGAACGACGGGCGGATCGTTTTCACGCGTTGGGACTACGGCGTGAACAAGAACGTCTTCAACCGCCACGCCGTTTGGACGCAAAACCCCGACGGCACGGGGCTCGACCTCTACTTCGGCAACACGGTGATCGACCCGCGTTCGATGGGCCGGCCGCGGCAGATGCCGGGGCGTCCGGAGGTGATTACCGTGTTCGGTCCGCATCACGCTCACCTCACGGGCCTCGTCGGCATGATCTGGAACGGCCAGGGCAAAGAAGCGGCCGACGGGCTCGGTTTCCGCCGGGTGACCCGCGATACGGCCTCGGTGGGCGATAGGCCGCCGGTCTACGCTTATCAGGACGCCCAACCGCTGAACGAGCAATTGATCCTCGTCTCCTACGGCGGACGGGCCGATCGCAAAGTAGGCCTCTATCTGTTGGATCGCTCGGGCAACAAGAAGTGCATCCTGGAGACGGCACGCAACACGGGC
This sequence comes from uncultured Planctomycetaceae bacterium, assembly GCA_964472545.1. Classification (GTDB taxonomy): domain Bacteria; phylum Planctomycetota; class Planctomycetia; order Pirellulales; family Thermoguttaceae; genus CAYYNP01. The sequence goes on from CAYYNP010000001.1 coordinate 74,877, forward strand.
GTCCACTCGGCTCAAACCTACGGCCCTAGACTGAAGCCGCCGGTGATCCCCGACCGCAGCCGGATCGCCGATTGGCAGCCCAACGTCGACCTGTTCGGCCAGATGTTGACCGACCCCGACTGGAGCCAGAAGGCTACCATGCTCTTGTACGACGTCTACCTGGGCATCGAACCGGAGGTCGAGCGCGGCCGGGCGAAGTACCTGGCCGTGATGGAGCAGATCATCCAGTCCGGCGGTCGCGGCGGCTCGATGGGCGTGGGCACCATCTGGTACGCCAACCGGGTCGTCGGGCTGGTGCCGCTGGAAAAGGACGGCTCGGCCCACTTCGAGGTACCCGCCATGCGAAGCCTCTACTTCCACGTACTCGACGCCGACGGCCGCATGCTGATGACGCAAGGTTCCGACTACCACGCCATGCCGGGCGAGTCGCGAAGCTGCATCGGGTGTCACGAGCAGCGCAAGGGCATCGACTCCCCGCCGGACGCCGACCACGTGCCGATCGCCATGCGCAAACGGCCCATGCGGCCGATCATGCCCGACTGGGGAACCAACGGCATCATCGAATACGAGGCCATGGTGCAGCCGGTGCTCGACAAATACTGCATCGAGTGTCACGCCGGCGATAAGCCCAAGGCCAATCTGAACCTCACCGGCGACCGCACGACGGTCTACAACATGTCGTACATGGAGCTGACCGACCGGATGCTGGTCCACTACACGCCCGGCACCGGGCGGACCCACGCCCAGCCGACCAACGACTGCGACGAGCAGGCCCCCTTGAGCCGCGGCTCGCTGTTGAGCAAGATGACCAAGCACCTGCAAGACCCCGAGCACTGCAAGGCCGAGATCCCCTTTGAGGAGCAGTTGGCCGTCTTCCTGTGGATCGACTCGAACGTGCCTTTTTATGGGCATTGCCGGCAGAAGTCGCCCACGGTGTTGGCCGGCGACGCCCGCGGCCATTTGGCCGACGTGCATCGGCGGCGCTGCGCGAGTTGCCATCGCGACGACAGCCCCGACACGAAGTCCGGCCTCAGTGTAGCCCACTCCGACGTCCACGTGGGCGAGTTCCGCCCCGGCCAATGGGGCATCGCCCGCAGCGGCATGCGGGTGCGCCACCTGAATCTCACCAACCCCGCCCACAGCGCCGCCCTGCAAGGCCCGCTGGCCAAAGACGCCGGCGGGTGGGGGCTTTGCAGCGGCGAAGACGGCACGCCCGTTTTCGCCGGCACCGACGATCCCGACTATCAGAAGATCCTGGCGGCGCTTAAGCGGGTCGAGTACCGCGTCGAGCCGGGGGTGAAGACGTTGTTGGCGGTGGGAGCGGAGTAGTATTGCCGGATCGCGACGGACCGGGGGCAAGAGGGCCGGCGTCGCGACGTGCCAAACAACGCAGTTCAACAAGTACCTCGTGCGTCGCAGCGCAGTTTGCAGGCCTACAAGCCGAAAGCAGAAAGGATCCCGAATGCCCAAGTACAAGAATCGCTTCGTATCGCCAGAATTCATGGAAAGGAAGATTGTCACGGAGGAAGGCAATGAAGTGGTTGGGACCATTCGAGTGAAGCCCGTCTCGATCTCCTGGAAGCCCAAAGGCAGAGCCGAGTATCTCACGGTCCGACTGGAGGATTTCGTAGCGTGGATTACCGACCCCGCGACAAGAGCAAAGAAGAGGAAGTCCTGACTCGGCGTTCGCAAGTGCCATGTGCATGCGGAATCACTGCAACGTGGCGATCACTGAGCGCATCTGCCGTCTTCGTTGTATCACTGGGCGTTAGGCTATTGCGTGGTCGTGACAAGCTTCTGTGTGCTACTGGATGGCGGAGCCTCGAGAGATGTCCCGAGTCTTCCAAGCCACCGCCGGATTTCCTTGAGTGAAATGAGGTTGCCATGTGTCCTCTTCGGTATCTGCTGCTGTGGTCACGGTTCCGTTTTCTAGTATCTCTCGCCAAGATCGGCTTGGGAGGTGCAGCAGCGCTGCTGACGCTATCGGGTTGGGATGCGGCGGCCAGAACTCGGGCCGCTGCAGCCGAGACTGACGGCCTGTTTTCGCGAGATCTCGATGTTGTGATGACCACATCTGATGGGTTGAGGTTGGCGGCGACATACTACGCAGGATCGAAAGGGAAGGATACGGTTCCTATCGTCTTGCTGCACGGCCTGAGGGGCAGCCGGAAGGATTACGTCGGACTCGCCCGGGCGTTGCAGAACCAGGGGCACGCTGTTGTAGTACCTGATCTGCGGGGGCACGGCGATAGCTTGATACGGAGGGATGGCAAGCCGCTGAATGCTCCTAAGCTCTCTGAAAGCGACTACCAGCGGATGGTAAGCATGGACGTGCCCAGGATATTGGAGTTCCTGATTCAACAGAACAATGCGGGTGAATTGAACGTTGAGAAACTCTGTGTCGTGGGAGCCGACATGGGAGCCTCAGTAGCGCTCATCTGGAGTTACGTAAACTGGTTGCATCCGCCCGCTCAGGGCAAGAAGCGTGGACAAGATGTGAAGGCGGTTGTCGCGATCTCGCCGAAAGACATCCCCGGCCTGCCGTTGAAGCTCATGATGGAAGGACAACCGATCAGAGTGCGCGTCGACTTTCCCGAATTGCGGCGCGTGTTCAAAGAGCCAGAGACTATCGACTTTCGGTTACCCGTGGCGCTCGATTTTCGCCGGGAAGGGTCTTTCCTGCTGGTGGTGGGTAAGAACCCGTCGGATTCTCTCCAAGCGGCTCGCAAACTGCACCAAGTGCTGAAGAAACTCCATCCCGAACCGCGGGACGAAGATCGACTTGCCAAGCAGGATCTGTTCTACGGCGAGTTCAAGACGAAGCTGCAAGGAATCGATCTGTTCAAGGAGAACCCAAACTTGGAGCAGATGATCGTTCGCTTCATCGAACTAAGACTAGTGAAGCAGCCGTACCCCTGGGCCGAACGGGTCGATCCCCTCCGTGACTAGCCGGGTGTCATGCTGACACTTGCCGCCGGGACGCTGAACGTCTCGCGTGCAACCGATCGCGGACTTTCGTCGTGGCAGCGGTGAAGACTGAACGGCGCGCGTCGATCTTCCTCATAGGACCGGCATGCCCACGGCAAGCGTGGGCATGGCACCCAACGCCAATCATGGAAGAGCCGCGTGGGCAACGCAGTACGGGTAGCGTGCGTCTTGACGGACCAGCCGTTGAAGTCGTATGCCCACTTTGAGGTCGAAGGCGTTGATCGTGCGCCCAGACGCCCTACGGTCTCTCAGCGCAGCCGGGCCGCCGCCGCTAAAACGGCACCTGCAGCGCCTCACACAGAAACCGCATCATCGGCCGGCCGGCCATGAAGGACGTGGCGACGTGGTCGAGAAGACCGGCGTGGAGCACGTCTTGTTCGGACAGACTGCAAAGCCCGATGAAATCGGTCCGCTTCAGATCTTCGACCAACGGATGATCGGCCAGGAAATCGCGGGGCGGGCGTTTGAGGCTGTCGCCGGCCAACTCGAAGTGTTCGCGGAAGCGCTTGCTGCGGGTGGCGCGGCGCCAAACGGCCGGGCGGTCGACGATCGCCTGGCGGATTTGCACCACCGCCGATCGCTCCGGCCGCCATGCCCCGATGCCCAAGAAACACTCGCCGGGGGCGATGTGAACGTAGAACCCCGGCGCATGGACGTCGCGTCCGGCTTCGTGCCGGAATTGGATCCCTACGTTGGTCTTGTACGGCGTCTTGTCCTTGGCGAACCGCGTATCGCGATAGACCCGCATCAGCGACCCGCCCACGCGCCGATCGGCGGCCACGAAGCACTTCGAGATCTTCCGCAGCTTCGGCGCAAACGCCCGAATGAACGCCAGCGCCGGCTCGAGCACGTCGCGTTCGTAGCGCGGCTTGTTCTTCTGAAACCACGGCCGGTTGTTGTTGTCGGCCAGTTCTTCGAGGAATTGGAAGAGAGTCGGTTGGAATCGTTGGAAGTTCACGGGCAATCTCTCTTCATGGCGAAGATAACGGCAACGCGGTCAGCAATCGGGGGGTGCCGGACTCTGGCAATCTTACGCGCAAGGAAGCGCGTCGGCAAGGAGTTACGGCTTGTCGCTTGACACCGCCGCAAGACAGTCTGATACTCATAGCAGCATGGTGAGTCCGTCCGCGGCGACCGGCCGGATTCCAGTACGTTTTCCGCCTATTCCACGTGAGGTGATCTACCGTGTCGATGCTTGCTACTCGATCTCTTGCTCTTGCCGTATTGTTCAGCGGCTGGGCCGTTTCCATCACGCCTGCTGCCGACATGTCCATCGGTGCCACCACGCCCGAGCAGCGCATGCGAAGTTGGCAACATCACCGCCAACTCGAAAACGATTCGATCTTCAAACACCTCGAGTGGCGATCCGTCGGGCCGCGATTGCAGGGCGGGCGGATCGAGTGTCTGGCGATCGACCCGGGCAACTCGACGATGTACGTCGGCGCCGGGTCGGGCAACCTCTGGAAGTCGGTCAACAACGGCACCACCTGGCGGCCGGTCTTCGAGAAGGAGTCGACTTTTGCGATGGGCGACGTCGCCGTCAGCCGCTCGAATCCCGAGGTGGTCTGGGTCGGCACCGGCGAGGTGCTGATGGCCCGCAGTTCCTACGCCGGCACCGGCGCGTTCAAGTCGACCGACGGCGGCGAGACCTGGCAGCACATGGGGTTGTCCGACACCCATCACATTGGCCGCGTGTTGATCGACCCGCACGATCAGAACGTGGTTTACGTGGCGGCTATCGGGCGTCTCTATACCGACAACGAACAACGCGGGTTGTTCAAGACCACCGACGGCGGCACGACGTGGAAGAAGGTGCTCTATGTCGACAAGAAGACCGGCGTGACCGACGTGGTAATGGACCCGGCCGACAACAAGACACTTTACGCCACCACCTGGCAACACACTCGCAAGGCGTGGAACCACGAGGACTTCGGCCCCGGCAGCGGCGTCTATAAGTCGACCGACGCGGGCACGACCTGGACCAAACTGGCGGGCGGATTGCCGGATGGCGGCGACCTGGGGCGCGTGGGCGTTGACGTGGCGCCGTCAAACCCCAACGTGCTCTACGCCATCTGCGATTGCCGCGGCGACGCGGAAGGCCTCTACCGGTCGAACGACAAGGGCACGACGTGGAAGAAGGTCAACCAAGAGCGGGTCCGCGCCGGCTACGACTTCTGCATGGTCAAGGTCTCGCCAGACAACGAGAACGAGGTCTATGTGCCGGGCCAGAAGACCTACCGATCGCTCGACGGCGGGGCGACCTTTCGGCAGATCCAGGGCACGCTGGTACACCTGCTTCGCCACGGTTCGAAGGTGTTGCATCTGGACGCGCACGCCTTCTGGATCGACCCGCAGAACCCCGACCACCTGGTGCTGGGCAACGACGGCGGAGTGCACGTTTCGTACGACCGCGGCGCGACCTGGCTGCACTTGAACAACCTGCCCATCGGCGAGTTCTACGCCGTCTCGTACGACATGGCCACGCCGTACAATATCTTCGGCGGCACGCAAGACAACGCCGCGTTGTTCGGCCCCGCCACGCACAAACCGGCCGACGACGCCCCGGATGCCTGGCGCCACGTCTACCTCGACCCCTGGGGTGGCGGCGATTCGTATTTCACGCTGGTCGACCCCAGCGATCCGAAGACGGTCTACTACGAGCATCAGTTCGGCGGCCTGCGGCGCAAGGACATGCAGAGCGGCCAATCCAAGGGCATCCGTCCCCGTGCGCCGGAAGGTGACGAGCGGCTGAAGTTCAACTGGATGACGCCATTCTTCATATCGCACTACGGTTCTTCGACGCTCTATTGCGGGGCCAATCGGTTGTTCAAGTCGACCGATCGCGGCGACACGTGGGACGTCGTCAGCCCTGACCTCTCGACGCGCCCGGAGCCGGAACGTCAGGGCAACGTGCCGTTCGGCACCATCACCACGCTCTCGGAGTCGCCGCTTCGCGAAGGGCTGCTGGTCGCCGGCACGGACGACGGCAACGTGCAGATCACCCAAGACGACGGCGAGCACTGGACGAACGTCCGTGCCGAATTGCCGGACAAATGGGTCAGCCGCGTGGTGGCCTCGCGATATCACGAAGAGACGGTTTACGTCACGCTGACCGGATACCGCGACGACGACTTCTCCGCATATGTCTACGCCTCCAGCGACTTCGGCAAGACGTGGACTTCGATCGCAGCCAACTTGCCGGCCGAGTCGATCAACGTGATCGCGGAAGACCCCACCAGCGAGCGCGTGCTCTACGTCGGCACCGACCTGGGTGTCTACGTCTCGATCGATGCCGGGGGCAGTTGGCATTCCCTCTGCAACCACTTGCCAACCACGCCGGCACACGATCTGTTCGTCCACCCTCGCGAGAACGAGCTGGTGATCGGCACGCACGGGCGGAGCGTGTTTGTGCTGGATGCGAAGGAGATTCAGGCCGCGGTGCAAGCGTCGGCCCGTTGACGAGACCGACGACACCAGCCAAAATGGAGCCGCTCCACGTGTGAGAAGTCCCGCTAAACGAACTGGAGGGCCGTTCGATGATGCGACGATCGCGTTGGATTCTGCCGTGGTGCCGGTTCCGATGGCTTGCGGCCGGCAAACTCCGCTTTCTATGGATATGTCTGGTGGCCTCCGCGGCGGTCGGCTGCCTGAGCGAAACCGTCGAGGCGGACGAGACGTTCAGGGAGGAAACGGAGGCCCTTTGGTGCACGGTCGACACGAGGGAGGAGCACGAGCAACTCGAAGAGCCGTGGCCCCTGGGGCTCGACGGCTGCTGTCCCGTACAGCTTTGGGACGACATGATCGCCGGGCGGAATCGATGGGTGTTGGGTAGCCGGCAGTGGCAAGCGGTCCACGACGGCCGGCTGTATCTGTTCGCCGGCGCAGCACAGCAACAGCGGTTTTTCAAGGAACCGGACGTTTTCGCCCCGGTACTCGCCGGTAACGACGTGGTCATGCACGTTGACCGGCAGCGCATGGTGCCCGGCCAGCGGCAGCACGGCGTCTTCTTCATGCGCCGGACGTATCTCTTCGCCAACGAGGCCAACCTCGCGACGTTTTCGAGAGATCCGCAACGCTACGTCAACGGCGTCTTGCCGACGCGGCGGCATGCCGATGCTCCCGAGGATCCTGCGGGCCGCGACCCACGGCCCTAGCCAGTTTCGCATTCGTTGACAACGCCCGTCGCGGTAGCCAGAATGGAACTGGCCGTTTCCGCGCGAGTGTGTATGAATTGGCGTGGGGAGTCTTCTTGGTTGGGTATTGGCGGCGGCCGACGACACCGTTGCCGCGGTAACGGTACGGCTGCCAAGCGAGAGATGGAACACCGAAATGGGATCACATGCATGAGAATCTGCTACTTACTGTTGTCTGTGGCCGTCGTCTTGGGCGCAGCTTTGCCTGCCCCTCGTGCAGCGGCCCAAGGCACACGCTCCGACTACGAACGGGCCGCCAATCTGGGCAGGCTTGCCGGCGGCAAGGTCTTTCGCGACCGCGTCGAACCGCATTGGCTGCCGGGCAATACGCGGTTTTGGTACAAGGTCACCACAGGCAGCGATTCGCACGAGTTCGTACTGGTCGATGCCGAAACGGGCTCGCGGCAACCGGCGTTCGATCATGCGAGACTGGCCGAGGCACTCGATGCCGCCGGAATGAAGGACGTCCGCACCGAGCGCTTGCCGGTCGATCGGCTGGAATTCGACCAGGACAAGAATGAACTGGCGTTTCACGCCGGCGGCCGGCGCCGGGTGATTTCGCTGGATAGCTACGAGTTGAAGACAGACGGAGAGAAGAACGGGGAATCGTCCGAAAAGACCTCGCAAACCGGCCGGCTGCCGAAGGATCTGCCGCGTGCCAGCAGCCGCAACGGAGCCGAGACCGAGATCCGCTTCGTCAATCGCACGCAAGGGGAAGTGGAACTCTTCTGGCTGGATCGGCAAGGCCAGCGACAAAGCTACGGCAAACTTGCCGCCGGAGCGCGACGAGCGCAGCATACGTTCGCCGGCCACGTTTGGCTGATCGTCGACGCCGACGGAAAGCCGCTGACCGGGTTCGTCGCCGAGGAGAAACCGCTGGATGCACAAATCGGAACACCGCCGGCCGATGAGCCGCCCGCCCATCAACCGCCCGGGCCGATGCCGACGCCCGTCCCCATGGCCCCGGTCACGGCCCCGCGTCCGTTTCCGGCCGATTCCCCGGATAAGAAATGGCAGGCGTCGGTCAAAGACCACAACGTCTACCTTCGCGACGTCGAGGCGGACGAGGAGCATCAACTCACCGACAACGGCACCGAGGACGACGGCTACCGCGATCGCATCCACTGGTCGCCCGACTCGAAGCACTTCATTGCCGTCCGCCACAAGCGGGGCGGCGATCGTGAGGTCTACTACGTCGAGTCGTCGCCGAAGGACCAGCTCCAGCCCAAGCTCCACTCGTATCGCTACCGCAAGCCGGGCGATCCGATCCCGCAGGATAAGCCGCAGTTGTTCGAGGTGGCCGGCCGCCGGCAGGTCCCGCTCGACGACGCCCTGTTCGACAACCCCTGGAGCATCCGCGATTTCCGCTGGGCGGCCGATTCCAGCCGCTTCACGTTCCTCTACAACCAGCGCGGCCACCGCGTGCTGCGGATCGTGGCCGTTGCGCCCAAGACGGGCGAGGTGACCGCCCTGGTCAACGAGGAGCCCGAGACGTTCGTCGACTACGCCCACAAGGTGTTCGTCCGCTATCTAGACGCCACCGGCGAGATCCTCTGGATGTCGGAACGCGATGGCTACAACCATCTCTACTTGCTCGACGCCAAGACCGGCGACGTGAAGCACCAGACGACCAAGGGCGAGTGGGTCGTCCGCCGGGTGGATCGGGTCGATGAAGAGACTCGGCAGGTCTGGTTCCGCGCCGGCGGCATTCGGCCCGAGCAAGATCCGTACTACATCCACTACTGCCGCGTCGATTTCGATGGCTCGAACCTGGTCGTGCTCACCGAAGGCGACGGGACGCACGAGATCGACTACTCGCCCGACAAGCAGTTCTTCATCGATCGCTATTCCCGCGTCGATATGCCGCGGGTGACCGAATTGCGGCGGACCGACGACGGCAGCCTGGTGTGCCGGCTGGAGGAAGGCGACTTCAGCGAGTTGCTTAAGACCGGTTGGCAAGTGCCCGAGCGTTTCGTGGCCAAAGGCCGCGACGGGAAGACCGACATCTACGGCGTGATCTTTCGGCCGACGAATTTCGACCCGAAGAAGAGATACCCGGTGATCGAGAAGATCTACGCCGGCCCCCACGGTGCCCACGTGCCCAAGAGTTTTCGTTCGCACTACAAGTCCCAGTCGATGGCCGAGTTGGGGTTCATCCTGGTACAGATCGACGGCATGGGCACGTCGTATCGCTCGAAGGCCTTTCACGACGTCGCCTGGAAGAACCTCGGCGATGCCGGCTTCCCCGATCGCATCTTGTGGCTCAAAGCGGCGGCCGAGAAGTACCCGTCGATGGACCTTACGCACGTGGGCATCTACGGCGGTTCCGCCGGCGGGCAAAACGCTTTGCGGGCGCTACTGGCCCACGGCGATTTCTACCATGCGGCGGTGGCCGACTGCGGCTGTCACGACAACCGGATGGACAAGATCTGGTGGAACGAACTCTGGATGAGTTGGCCGATCGGGCCGCACTACGAGGAGAGTTCCAACGTCGTCCACGCGAAGAACCTCACCGGCAAGCTGTTGTTGATCGTCGGCGAGAACGACCGCAACGTCGACCCGGCCTCGACGATGCAAGTCGTCAACGCGCTGATCAAAGCCGATAAGGACTTCGATCTGCTGGTGATGACCGGCGTGGGTCACGGCTCCGCCGAAACGTCCTACGGCACCCGCCGCCGCCGAGATTTCTTCGTGCGGCATTTGCTCGGCGTCGAGCCGCGGCAGTGACCTGACGTCGAAATCCTCAACTCCCCCGGCGATACTCGATTACGTCAGTGAGGATCACATCAAGGCTGCGTCGAGGCTTCCAGCCGATCAGCCGGCCGGCCTTCTCGAGCGACGGCACGCGGCGCTGCATGTCCTCGAAGCTGTCGCCGTAGACCCGATCGTAAGGGACGTACTCGATCCGCGATTTGCTGCCGGCCAGGCCGTTGATCCGCACGGCCAGATCGCCGATCGTGACTTCCTCGTCGGAACCGAGATTCACCACGTTGCCGTGTGCCGCGGGTGTCGACAGCAGGGCGACGAGCCCCTCGACGACGTCGGCCACGTGCGCAAAACAACGCGACTGTCTCCCGTCGCCATAGACCGCGATCGGTTCGCCGCGCAGCGCCGCGTCGACAAACCGTGGGATCACCATGCCGTATCGGCCCGTCTGACGCGGCCCGGCCGTGTTGAACAGGCGAACCACGATCACCGGCAGCCGACTCTCCTTCCAGTGAGCCAGCGCCTGGAATTCGGCCAACGACTTGGCACACGCGTAGGCCCAACGATGCTTCATTGGCGAGCCGACCAGCCGATCGCCTTCTTCGACGAAGGGGATGTCGGTCGATTTGCCGTAGACTTCCGAACTGGAAGCGATCAGCACGGGCGTTCGGTGCCTGTCGGCCGCGTTGAGCACGACGTCGGTCCCGCGGAACACCTCGTCGATCGTCTCGACCGGCTGTTGCATGATTAACTTCACGCCCACGGCGGAGGCGAGGTGCAGCACGCCGTCGGCGTCGCGTGTCAGGTCGGCGACCAGATCGTCATCGAGCACGCTTCCGACGATCAACCGGAATCCGCGGCGGCCTTCGAGCTCCGCAACGTTTCGACGAGAGCCCGTCGAAAGGTCGTCCAGCACAACCACCTCGTTGCCGGCGGCGACGAGTCGATCGGCCAGATGGGACCCGATGAATCCGCAGCCACCTGTGACGAGATATCGCATATCTGCTCCGCCTGGCCGACAAGACCACAGTCTACTGACACCCGCACGCGGCGGCGCACGAATCGGTCATGCCGCCCAGCGGGTGGGGGATCAGGCAGAGGAACTTCAGCGGCACGTCGCCGCGGTTGCAGAATTGGTGGGTCTGGTTCGGCGGCACGAAGACGACCGTGCCGGCCTCGAGCGGGTGTTCCACGTCGCCCTCGAAGACGCCTCCGTTGCCGTCGAGCACGTAGACCTCGTGTTCGTGCGGATGGGAGTGCTTCGGCGTGCATCCGCCCGGGGCGATCTCGAATTGTCGCATCGAGAACGTCGGGGCGGCGTCTTCCTGGCCGATCAGGCTGCGAATCCGGCAGCCGATCGCCCCGTCCATCTCCACCGGCGAACACGTGACTTGATCGCATTGAACGACTTTCATGGCCGCTTTCCTTTCCTTCGTCGGGGGTCCCTACTGTGCTTGTCCCTATTGGGCTTCCCCTATCGGGATTATCCCCTGTCGGCTTATCCCTCGTCAAACTGACGGCGCGGCCCGATTCGGCCGCCACCGGGCGGTGGCACGGAAAAGACCTCGAGGCGACGACTCCCAGCGTCATACGGTCTCCAACGAGGGACGCGTACCGTGGTCGACCTCGAGGTCGCGAGAGCAGCAGCCCAAAGGACTCCTGCCACACGTATCTATAACCGCCGGGCGATGTGTGTCAAGGGGAGTCGCCCTGCCGACGTGTCAAACGTCGAGCGTGCGCAGCAGGTCGGCAAACCGCCGTCCACGCTCGAGGAAGTTCCGAAACGGGCCGTCGCTGGCGCAGGCCGGCGAGAGCGCGATCGCGTCGCCGGTTTGCGAGCGCCGCCAACACCAAGACAACGCGTCCTCCAGATTTTCAGCCACCGTGCAGGGAAAACCGGCAGACACGGCCGCCACACGATCGCGCAGCGCGAAACGAACCTGGCCGAAAAACGCCGCCCCCCGGGCGTGCCGCACGATCGCATCGGCCAGGGGGCCGAATTCGCAGCCCTTGTCGCGGCCGCCGGCCAACAGCCAAACGGGCTGATCGAGCGCCGACAGCGCGGCGACGGTCGATTCGGGCGTGGTGGCCGTCGAGTCGTTGTAGAACACGCGCTCGGCGACCACCGCCATGCGCTGCAGCCGTTGTGGGAGGCCGCTGAAGCCGGCAAGTCCCCGTTGCACCGCCTGCTGCAAACACCCCATCCCCAGGGCCGCCGCCGCCGCGAGGGCCGCGTTGAGGCGGTTGTGACGCCCCGGCACAGAAAGCTCGGGAATCTCCTCATCGGCGGGCAGCGAAAGCCGTCGTCCACGTATCGCCGGCTCCCAGGACGTCACCTCCGCGTCATGTGGATTGAGCACGGCGAGGCCGTCGGACGACTGCCCCAAGAGCAAACGCTGCTTGGCTGCGGCGTAGGCCCGGAAGTCTCCGTGCCAATCGAGATGGTTTGGCGTACAGCCGGTCACTACGGCCACGTGTGCCACCGAGCCGCCGGCCGGAAGATGCGCCAGTTGAAAGCTGCTGAGTTCCAGTACCACGGCGTCGTCCGGGCGGATTCGATCGAGTTCGCCCAGCAAGCTGCGGCCGATGTTTCCCCCCAGCCAGGTCGGCCGGCCGTCGGCCGCGAGAATGGCCGCGATCATCGCCGCGGTGGTCGATTTCCCGTTCGATCCGGTCACGCCGACGATCTGCGCCGGTACGGCGTCAAGGAACAGCTCGATTTCGCTGGTCAGACGTGCGCCGGATCGCACGGCCAAATCCAACAGCCGGTTGCCCGTCCGAACGGCCGGATTGACCACCACGACGTCGGCCTCGAGGAAGTCGGCCTGGCGATGTCCGCCGAGGTGGAATTGCCGGATCGGTTCGTCGTCCAGCGCGGCCAGCGAATCGGCCAGGGCCGTCGCGTCGGCCAGATCGGTCACCGTGACCTGGGCCCCGTGGCGAGCCAACCACCGCGCCGCCGCCACCCCGCCCCCGAAGTGGCCCAATCCCATCACCGTGACTTTGCGTCCCTGCACGTCCATGCCCGGCAGTAGACCCGATAGCCGCGCAGGCGGCAAGGCCACGTCCCTCCTTCTCACGTCCCGCGGCAGCCCGCGTTCCCTCGGGCCGCTGGCCGCCGTTTTCACGACGTGCTATATTGATAGTTTGTCCTATTATCGCCACACCCCGCCGGGGGAGCCTATGAGTGCTGCGGATCGGATATCGCTGCGTGGAGTCGAAGTCCACAACCTCCAGGCGATCGATCTGGACCTGCCGCATCGGGAGTTGATCGTCTTCTGCGGCGTCAGCGGCAGCGGCAAGACAAGCCTGGCGCTAGACACGCTCTACGCCGAGGGGCAGCGCCGTTACATTGAGAGCTTTTCAGCCTATACGCGGCAGTTTCTCGAGCGGCTCGAGCGGCCCGAGGCCGAGCGGATCGACGGCATTCCGCCGGCCATCGCGGTCAGCAGCGGAAACACCAGCCGATCGAGCCGGTCGACCGTGGGCACGGCCACCGAAACGGCCGACTATCTGCGGCTGTTGTTTGCCAAGATCGGCCGGGTCGTCTGCCGCGGCTGTGGGCAAGAGGTGCGGCGCGACAGCCCGCAGAGCGCCGCCGAAGTGCTCGGCGAACTACCCGACCGCACACGTTACATGCTCGCCTTCCGCACGGACGTCTCTGCGGAAGATGACTGCGGCCAGCTTGCGGCCGAGTTGCGTGAGGACGGTTTTCTGCGCGTGATTGCCGGCGGCCGGACAATCAACCTGGACGAAGCCGTGTTGCACGGCGACGGGGCAGACGCGTCGCTCGACGACGCCTCCGAGGACGACTCGGCCAACGGCGGATGGTACGTGATCGTCGACCGGCTGGCCACGGGCAAGACGTCTGAGGACCGGCTGCGTGATTCGCTTGAAACGGCGTTTGGAAAAGGGCGGGGAAGGTGTTTTGCGTTTGTGGAGGCGGGGGAGGTCGGTCAGAGTATCGGCGTTGACTCTGATGCCCCCTCACCCCAACCCTCTCCCGGAGGAAGAGGGAGCCACGATGATTCCCCCTCACCCCGGCCCTCTCCCAGCGGGAGAGGGCCGGGGAGAGGGTGGGAGAGCACACCGCAGAACACCAGTCACACATGAAGGGGG
>CAYYNP010000001.1:88903-99491 GCA_964472545.1 uncultured Planctomycetaceae bacterium
TCACGGCTGGTATGCGAAGACTGCGAGGTCGAATATCCGCTGCCCGAGCCGCGTCTGTTCAGCTTCAACAGCCCGCTGGGGGCGTGCCCGGAGTGTGAAGGCTTTGGCAACATCATCGGCGTCGACATGGAACTGGTAGTCCCCGATCCGCACAAGACGATTCGCGACGGGGCGATTGCGCCGTGGAACAGCCCGGCCTATCACCACGAACTGGAAGAACTGCTCGAGTTGGCCGACGACTACGAGGTGCCGGTCGACGTGCCGTTTCACGAACTGGCCGAACAACACCTCGCGTTGATCACGCACGGCGTCGCCGAGCGGGAATTTGGCGGGCTCGACGGCTTCTTCGCGTGGCTGGAACGCCGCAAGTACAAGATGCACATCCGCGTGTTCTTGAGCCGCTGGCGTAGCTACCGGCCGTGTCCGGACTGTGGCGGCACGCGGCTGCGCGAGGAGGCCCTGGCGGCACAAGTCGGCGGGCGGAATATCGCCGAGATCGCGGCCATGAAGATCCGCGACGCGGCCGACTTCTTCCGCAACCTTGAACTCACCGCGTGGCAGCAGCAGGTCGCCCGCACGATGCTCGAACAGGTTCGCGCCCGGCTGTCGTACCTCGAAGCAGTCGGGCTGGGCTACCTTACGCTGGATCGTACGTTGCGCACGCTCAGCGGCGGAGAGGCCCGGCGTGTGGCGCTGACCTCCGCGTTGGGCTCCAGCCTGGTCAACATGCTCTACGTGCTCGACGAACCCTCGATCGGCCTGCACCCCCGCGACGTCGGCCAACTGATTGATGCGGTGGGCCGGCTCCGCGACCGCGATAACACGGTGGTCGTTGTCGAGCACGAAGAAGCGATCCTGCGGGCGGCCGATCGGGTGATCGAGATCGGGCCCGGGGCGGGCGAACGCGGCGGGCGGGTCGTATTCCAGGGCACGCCCGAGGAAATGGAGCAGTCGCCCGAGAGCCTCACCGGCGACTATCTGGCCCGGCGTCGCGGCTTCGGCAGCAACGGACGACGCCGTCCGCCCAACCACGGCTGGATCCGCTTAGCCGGCGCCCGAGGAAACAACCTGCAAGACGTCACCGTCGAAATCCCCCTGGGCGTACTCTGCCTGGTGACCGGCGTGAGCGGCTCCGGCAAGAGCACATTGGTTCAAGACACGCTCTATCCGGCGTTGTGCCGCCGCTTGCGCAAAGACGCTCCAAAACCGCTGGACCACGACGACGTCTTCGGCGATGGCCAGATCGACGAAGTGATCATGGTCGACCAGAGCCCCATCGGCCGTTCGCCGCGGAGCAACCCGGTCACGTATTTGAAGGCCTTCGACGAAATCCGGGCCGTGTTTGCCGACACGGTCGAAGCCCGTACGCGGAACTACACGGCCGGCCACTTCAGCTTCAACGTCGACGGCGGCCGTTGCACCGGGTGCCAGGGCGACGGCCACGTACAGATCGACATGCAGTTTCTGGCCGACGTCTACATGCGCTGCAGCCAATGCGGCGGCACGCGCTACCGCAGCGAGATCCTGGAGGTGACCTATCGCGGCCGCAACATCGCCGACGTGCTGCAGATGACCGTCCGCGAGGCGTTCACGTTCTTCCGCGGCCGGCCAAAAGTCCAGGCCCGGCTGAAGCGCCTGATCGACGTGGGGCTCGACTATGTGCGCCTCGGCCAGCCGGCCAACACCCTCTCCGGCGGCGAGGCCCAGCGGCTGAAGCTGGCCGGGTATATGTCCAGCGCCCGGCGCGGCCGCTGCCTATTTCTGCTCGATGAACCGACCACCGGGCTGCATTTTTCCGACGTGGTGCAGCTTCTCGATTGTTTCGACGCATTGCTGGCAGTGGGCCATTCGCTGCTGGTCGTCGAGCACAACCTGCAAATGATGAAATCGGCCGACTACATCATCGACCTCGGCCCCGGCGCGGCCGACGAAGGCGGACGCCTGGTGGTTAAAGGCACGCCGGAACGGGTCGTCCATTGCGAGGAGTCGATCACCGGGCGGTTTCTTGCGGAAGTGCTCGAAGAGCCGATGGCGGAAGAAGCGACGTAGCCAGACGTAGAGTATCCCTGCAACGTTGCCGACGGCTGAACGATCCCCGCAGTTGAAAACGTGCTGCCCTTGGACGACAATATGCCCAGCGTCTGGACCCTCCGATACCCCTGGCACGTCACGCGCCCCCGGAGAAGAACCCCATGAACTGTCACCCGTGGCTGTGCGGCGTAGCGCTCGCCTTCCTTCTCTTCGCGTCTCCCACGTCGGCCGACGACTGGCCGCAGTTTCACGGGCCGCGGCGGGATAATATCTCGCGCGAGACTGGATTGCTAAAGCGGTGGCCGCCGGAGGGGCCGACGTTGCTCTTCAAGACCGACGGCATCGGCTACGGCTATGCTTCGGTGGCGGTCGTGGGCGATCGGATCTACACGGCCGGCAATATCGAGGACGATACGATCGTCACCGCCTTGGACACCGACGGCAAGCGCCTCTGGCAAGCCCGAAACGGACCGGCCTACGATCGGTCGTATCCCGGCGCCCGCGCGACGCCGACCTTTGTCGACGGCAAGCTCTACCACCAAAACGGCGACGGCGACGTCGTTTGCCTCGACGCGGCCGACGGCAAGCCGATCTGGTCGCTCAACGTGCAGCGGAGATTTGTCGGACGGAACACCCGCTGGGGATTGAGCGAGTCGCTACTGGTCGACCATGGCCGGGTGATCTGTGTGCCCGGCGGCGAGGAGTTTGCCGTGGTGGCGTTGAGTGCCGAAACCGGCAAGACCGTCTGGACGTGCCCCGCCACCGGCGATTTGCCCGGCTACGCGGCGCCGATCGTGTTCGACTACGGCGGGCTGCGGCAGATCGTCACGCTGCTTTCCGGTGCCGCGGTGGGTATCGCCGCCGACACCGGCCGGCTGCTCTGGCGCTATCCGCACAAGGTGGCCTACGATGTGAACATCAACACGCCGGTCTACCACGACGGCCACCTGGCGCTGACCGGCACTTGGGGCCGCGGCACGACGTTGCTCAAGCTCGTCGTCAACGGCAAACGGTGCGACGTGCGACAGGTTTGGCACACCGAAGAACTCGACAACGAGCACGGCGGCATCGTGTTGCTGGACGGCTACCTCTACGGCCAGGCCGACGGCAACCACCGCCACCGCCACTGGGCCTGCCTCGACTTCAAGACCGGCAAGACGATGTACGCGGTCGAAGGCCTGCCCGGCAAACGCTCCGGCACGCAGACCTACGCCGACGGCATGCTCTACCTGCTCAGCGACACCGGCACGGCGGCCCTGATGCCCCCGAGCCCCCGCGGCTTCCGCCCCGTCAGCCAATTCCCGTTGCCCGCCGGCGGCGAAGGCCCGGTGTGGGCTCATCCGGTCGTAAGCAACGGCCGGTTGTATTTGCGGCACGGGGAGTTGCTGTTTTCGTACGATGTGCGGCGGCAATGAACGTTTGGCCATGCGGCAAATGGGGGCCATTCGTTTGACCTCGTTCCCAAACTCCAGTGAGGGCGTCCCGCATCGAAGCAGGCGAAGCGGGCAGCACGCCGCAAGAAGCGGATCGAGCGAAAGATCGGCGATCTGTTCGAGCATCGGCATCTCTTCGTCCAACACGACGTCACGGACGCCGAGCGAAAAACGCTTCGACGGATCACACGTGGCCTGCCACACCTGCGTAAGCTCCGCGACATCATGGATGAAGTCTATCGTCTCTTCGACCGACGTTGCCGTACCGATACCGCATTGGCCAAACTAGCAAAGCTCCGCCGGCGCGTGCGTCGTTTCAAGCAAGTGGGCAAGACCTTGAGCAGGCTCTTCTCGCCCAACCTGGATAAAGCGTTGACGTTTCTGGACGATAGACTGTTGCCGTCGACTTCCAACGCCGTCGAACGCGGCTACCGCCGTCATCGCAAGATGCAAGAGAGCATCTACCGCGTTCGCACCATGTCGCGACTGATTGCCCGAATAGCGCTGGACATGTTCCGCGACTTCCAATCGCTCGCCCGAAGCCTCACCACCAAAGCCCTCCATCAAGCCCGAGCCGGATAGCAAATGCCCGATTTCTCTGCTACAGTCTCCGTTTCTCGGGGCCATTTTCGGACGTTTCTGGACCATATCTGCCACCTTGTCGAAATACTCGATGGCCTCGTGCGACTCGCCGCGCATCAAGTGTAGCCGGCCCAAGGAGATGTGGTCCTCGGTCGTTTCGGTCGCATACCAGGCAACCTCCGGATTGCGCCGCAGGAGTTAGGGCTTGTCCGGAAACAACTTCGTCCGCTTCATGGTAGCCATCACACTCCGTGTGATGATTCGTCCGAAAGACTGCGAAGTTGTTTCCGGACAGGCCCTTACTCCCAGATTCTAGCCCCTTCGCCGTACGCTTTGATCCCCGTCATCCAACCGGCCGAGTTTCCGGCACGCGATGGCATAGTTGGCGTATGCCATCGCCAGCGATTCGGGGTATTGCGACACGGCCGTGTAGCGGTCGACCAGCGTTTGCCGGATGGCAATCCCCTTCAGGTAGACATCGATGGCCTCCTCAGAGCGCCCCAGGCCGTCAAGGGCATTTCCCAGATTGCCGCAGCAGACCGCAATCATGATCTGCCACGAGTCCTTCTTGTCCGGGCTTTGCTCGATGATGTCTTCCATGAGCCTGATGCTCTCCCGATAGCTACCTAGTTCCTGTTGATGAATTCAGAAGACCGTACAATCAGGTCGCATAACGGACGTATCGGAAGGTAGGTGGTATTGCCAAAGAGAAACGCATCGCCAGCCTGTGGAATACCAGATCTTCTGTGCTGAGTGTGGATACACGCTCTGTGGTCGCCAGCGTGTACGGGGCAGGAAGGTGACCCGTGCCTACAGGCACCCCGTTTCTTTTGGTGGAGCAGAGTGCCCACTACGACCACGGCCCAACGTTCGGGCAGACGCGATTGAGCAGGAAGTGATTCGCAAGCTGTTCGATATGCTGGGCAACCCCGCAGGTGTCTACCTTACGCCTGCTGGTGGCGATGAATGCGGGCCCAAGCAATATCGGTTTGAGACAAGGGGCTGCTAGCAGGCAACATGGGGGGTGTCATGCCTAGCGGTTTGCCTTACCCATCTGCTTGAGCACGTCAGCGATTTCGCCATGCACATCGCCGGTCTGACGCACGACGATCGCACGGCCGGGCTGCCAGTAGTAGATCGACCCGGGGCCGCCGTTGACGTCCCAGCTTGCCGGGGCGATCACCGTTTGGATCAATTCGACCAGGGCCTCGCCGTCGTCGGGGATTTGTCGGGTTTGGCCCATTCCGCCGCCCATCATGCCGCCGCGCCCCATCATCCCGGGGCCCATTCCGCCGCCCCTCATGCCGCCGCCGAAGCCGCCGGGTTGAGCCAGAATGTCGGGGCGTTTGGATAGCTCATCGAGCGATTCTGGTTGCTGCTTGGCCAGGCGCTTCTCGATCGCTACGCGTTTCTTGATCTGTACGGTCAACTTCGCCAAGCGGCTGCGGACCTTCGTGGCCAACTCCTCACATTGGGAACGCGAGAGCTTTTCGTCGCGTCGCAGTTCCGAGAAGAGTGTGAGGAATTCTCCCGCGGCGGTCTTGGCTTGCTCGTCCTCGACGCGTGCCCAGCGCTGCAAAGCCGCACGGACCGCATCCCGCAGTTCTGGCCCGGTGCGCGGCTCGGGCATGGCCTGTTCGGCAACCACTGCGGGCTGGGCGTCGGCCAGCCCCGGCGAATCCGCCTCGGTGGGGGGGGAAGCCAGCACGAGGACCGCCATCCAAAGCGTAGACATGATCGACTCTCCTTCCGTTCCTTTTTCGGACGCCCTCATCGTTGAGGGTAACCGTTTTCTGCAGAAGTTTCAACTCGTTCTTCGCAGCAGTGAGCTTTGCAGCGCCCACCTCTACAGCAGAGGGGCAGGGACATTCACCCGCAGAGCCGATATCGGCCGCAATGTGCCAAGCTGCGGCCGGCAGTCAAACACCTGGGAGCCGAACGATCAAAGGCTCGGCACTTGGGCTGCCGCGGCGACGGCTTCGGCCTGGGTGTCGCAGATCTGCCACAGCGTATCGAGCCGACTTACCTGTAAGATCTCGGCACATAGCGGCTGTACGCCACAGAAGACCAAGCTCCCGTCCCGCTCCCTCAGACGCTTCCAAGCCCGGACCAGTAATTCGATGAACGTCGAACCGAAGTAGGTCGTTCCGGTGAGATCGACCACCACACGCGGCGGATCGGCCGTCATGGCCTCGGTCAGCAACAGCCCGCCGATCTCGTCGAGTGTGTCGTCGTCCAACGACTCGTAGCTCGGGCCCAGTTCGATGACGGTCACGCCGTCTTGTCGAGTCGAACGTATCATGCCGTGGAGTTTAGAGCAGATATGGGCCAAACACAAGGTACTCGAAAGCAGAAGCCCCTCAGAAGTCTGGTTTTTCCCTCTGAGGTAGTCACGGGTGTAGCGGTCGTGCGGGTAGCAGCGAGACACCGCTTGGACTACACTAGTAGGGAGAGCCTCGGAACGTTCCCGGCCCGGCGTCTGGCCTTCTCCAGCCGTGGGGCCCCCACCATCAGCGGGGATTGCCTTGGTCGTCAGTGAATCATCGGCACGGCGATACACTCTGGCCGACCCCGACGTGCGGTTGATGCTCGAGGTCCGCGAGGACAACGCGCTGGCGTTTGAGGAGTTGGTGGCGCGGTATCAGATGCGTCTGGTGGCCATTTTGGAGCATCTGGTCGGCAGCCGCGATCAGGCCGAGGACTTGGCCCAGGAGGTCTTCCTGCGGGTCTATCGGGCCCGGAAACGCTACGTGGCTGGGGCGAAATTCTCGACGTGGCTGTTCACGATCGCCAACAACGTGGCGTCGAACGCCCTGCGAAATCGGTCGCGTCGGCCGGAAATAACGCTACAAGCCCGCGACAGCGGCCCGCTGGGGCCCCGGCCGTTGGACGCCATGGTTCAGGCGAGCAGCGGTCAGATGCCGGCCCGACAGTTGGCCAAGGCCGAAATGCGCGAGATCGTACAGTTGGCCCTGACGGCGTTGAACGAACGGCAACGGATGGCCGTGCTGCTGAGCAAGTTCGAGCAGATGAGCTACGCCGACATCGCCGAGACGATGCAACTGACGCCCCAGGCGATCAAGTCGTTGCTGCATCGCGCACGGGGAAACCTCCGCGAGGTGCTCGAGCCGTATTTGCGGCACGGCGAGCGTCCGGCGACCGAGAGTGGCAACTGATGAAAGACGATCCTGCCGATACCGATGCGTTGCCGGCCGACGCGTTGCGGTCCGGCGCGGAGCCGCGCAATGCCACTGAGGCGGGGCAATCGACTGCGGGGCAATCGGCCGTCGATCCGGAAGTCGAGGCCCAACTGGTGGCCTATCTCGACGGCGAACTCGACGCGGAAGCCTGCCGCCGGGTGGAAGCGATGTTGGCCGACGACGCCGAGATCCAGGCCCGGCTGCAACGGCTCGACGGAACCTGGGCCCTGCTCGATCGGTTGAAGGCGCTCGACGTTTCCGAAGACCTCACGCAGAGCACGCTGGAGATGGTCGCCGCCGCCGCCGAGGACGAGTTGCACGAAACACAGCAGCGGGCGGCCCGGCGAAGGCCCTGGCGACGGCTGTTGATCGCGGCCAGCCTGATGGTGGTGGCGTTGGCCGGTTTCCTGGCCGCCATGCCTTTGGTACCCAACGAGAACCGGCAATTGGTCAAGGACTTTGCCCTGT
Source organism: uncultured Planctomycetaceae bacterium (assembly GCA_964472545.1). Classification (GTDB taxonomy): domain Bacteria; phylum Planctomycetota; class Planctomycetia; order Pirellulales; family Thermoguttaceae; genus CAYYNP01. The sequence goes on from CAYYNP010000001.1 coordinate 96,618, forward strand.
TGACCGACTTGGACCACTACCGTCAACTCGACAACGTGGAGTTTATCGAGTCGTTGCACGCCGAAGGCCTTTTCCCGACGGGTGAGGAGGACGCCGAGAGTGAGGCGCTGAGTGCCCGCGAGCGGATCGAGCGGATGGATCCGATCGCAATGGGCCGACTTCAACGGGCTCGGCGGCAGTTCGCAGCCCTGCCGGCACAGCGCCAAGAGCAGCTCCGCGGGTTGCGCCGACAACTCGACGAGCAGGAACACGCCGCCGCATTGCGGCAGGTGATGCACGATTATCACCAGTGGCTAAAGACGCTACCAGCCTTCGAGCGCGCAGAACTTGCGGGGCTGAAGCCCGACGAGCGGATAGAGCGAATCAAGGAACTGCGGACTCGGCAACTCGAGGATCAGGCGACGCGCCCCAGCGAGGAGGACATTGAGGGGCTTGCCCGCTGGCTGGAAACCCTGTCGTACCGGCACGAGCAGCGCGTGCTGACGTCGCTACCGCCGGAGGCCCGCCAGCAATGGGACGACCTGGCCGATCCCATCCGGCGCTGGGCGATCGTCTTGGCGTCGCTGCGCTATTTCGGCGGCGGCTGGCCTCCGCGGCCGATCGAGCAGATCCTCAGTGAGCAGGATCTGGCCGATCTGCGAGCCGAGCTTCCGGCCGCGACGTGCCGTCGCCTTGAAGTCACCGCAACGGCCGAGCAGTGGGCAACAGTCTCGCGTTGGATTCGTCAGGAGATCGTCACCGGGCGGTACGTTCCCGAGGCCGTCGAAGCGGATCTGGATGCGTTTTGCATTGAGGAGTTGCCGAAAGAGGAACAGGCCCGGCTGATCGGCTACTCCGAGCGTTGGATGCGGCTGCAACTCTGGCGGATGTACTGCACGGCTCGTTTCGGTCCGAACCTCTTCTTCCAATTCCGCCCCGGAGGCCCACCTGGTGGCCCACCTGGTGGATCAGGCGGACTGCGGCGCGGCGGCGATGGAACTGGCCGACGAGGCGGCCCGCCGGGCGACGGCACTCGACCCGGCCCACCAAACGCGCCGGGGCCAGGCCCGTCACGGCCCGGGCCCACGCTCTAGGCGTCTTCTACGGCGTCTTTGTCAGCAGCGGCAACGACGTGCAAAGGTAGTACGCCCGCGGCGACGAGAGGTCCAGGATTCCGGCCAGATCGATCGGCTGGCTCTCGGTCTGGGCCTTCATGAACAAGGCCGCCAAGCCGAGTTCTCGCTTGTACTCCACGACCATCACGTTCTCTTCGTCCAGATCGGCCAGCACGATCACCCGCTCGATCGCCTTCTCGATGAACCCGATCTCGTCGATCAGTTCCTTTTCGAGGGCCTGCTCGGCGGAGTAGATCTGCCCGGTGGCCAGCCGATCGATATCGCTCTCGCCGTTTGCGTCCTTCGCGGCTAGGCCCGGACGTCCGGTGGCGATGATATCTTTGAATCGGGCGAAGCTCAGATCGACCAGTTCTTGCAGGACCTCGCGTTCCGCCGCGCGCTCCTCCTCGGTCTTCGCCTTGGTGAAGCTGCCCATTTGCTTCATGGGGCCGCTGGTGATGGAGTCCTCTTTGACGTTCCAGTTCTCCAGCAATCCCGAGAGATCGTAATGCGGGATGATCACGCCGATCGAACCGGTCCAGGTGGTTGGCTCGGCGAAGATCGAATCGGGCGTGTCGCCGACGGCCATCGAGACGTAATAGCCGCCGCTGGCCGCCATGCCGCCCATGCTCACCACGATCGGTTTCTCTTTCCGCAGTTTGCACAAGTGGTGGTAGATGTAGTCGCTGCCGGTCACGCTCCCGCCGGGCGAATCGACCCGCAACACGACGGCCTTCACGTCGTCGTCGTTCATCGCCGTGTCGATCTGGCGTTTGATGAAGCCCTCGCCGCTGAGGATCGTGCCGTCGACGTGGATGATGGCCACTTTGTCGTCGCCCAGGCGGTTGTAGGAGTGGTATCGCTCTTGGACCGGCCGTTCGGTGTCGATCGACGTCATGCCGACAAGTGCCACCAGACCGAATATCAACAGCAGAAACATCATCAACCCCATCAGGCCTAGGGCCAGCAGCACCCACGGCCATCGCGCCCGGCGCTGCGGTTGGGGCGGGAGCAGGACCTGCGCATGGGGCGACAAGCCGGCCATCGCGGGGTTCGGGGTCTCGGGAGGGTTGACTCCCCCCGGATGCTGGGGGTTGCCGGGTTGTTGCGAGTTGGCGTCCATCATGGGCTCCTTCGGTTGGGGAGAGGCGCAATTTGCGCCCATTTTAGTGTAGGTCGGCTCGACGGCAACGTGGCCCGGGCGGCTGGTGTTGCCATAGGTGCCCAACTGGCGGTAAAGTAGGCGTTTTGCTGGCAGAGGTGGCCCGTCACGGATGGAATTGCCGCCTCGCCCGTTGCGGACGGGATGAGTGTTGCCAAATCGGCACCCCTGAAGAAGGAGCTTTCGCGTGTTTGTCGCTGCCACGACCCAGTGTTTTGCCGAGTTGCCACTAGACCAAGCACTTCAGCGGTTGGTTGATCTGGAATACACAGCCGTGGAGATTATCATCCACGAATCGAAGGGGCCGATGCGACCCTCCGAGGTGCTTGCCGATATGGATCGGGCCGTGCAGAGGTGCCGTCAGACTCGACGGCTGACTCCCGTGGCCTTTGGAGTCGACATTGAGGCACCGGAGCCGGAGTACTATCAGCAGTTTGCGGCATGTTGTGGTCTGGCCAAGGCGGTGAAGGTCGTGACGCTGGTCGTTCGATCGGCCGAGTTGGGAACCCCCTTCAATGCCGAGATCGAGCGGCTCCGAGAGATGGTCCGGATCGCCGAGATGGAGGGCCGCCGAATCGGACTGCTTACCGAAGTTGGCCGGATGACTCAAGACCCCGA
>CAYYNP010000001.1:99591-117798 GCA_964472545.1 uncultured Planctomycetaceae bacterium
CCACGGCGGCCGGTCGTTCGAGCAAGTGATGAAGCACGTGGTGCACGTTCGGCTTCGCGACACCAGCAAGGAGGAGTTTCTCGTCCGCGTCGGCCAAGGCGACATCGAATACGGCCGCTTGGTCAGCCAATTGAACAAGGTCAATTACGATCGGGCCCTATCGGTCGATATGACGGACCTACCCGAGGTCGACCAGGCTGCAGAAATGCGGAAGATGCGGCTGTTGTTGGAGAGCTTGGTCTAAGCGCGCGTTCCGGGACGTACGTGGGCGCTGCGTTTGGCCATGGCGACGACACTCCGGGATATTGACCGATACGCGTTTCGGCGTTATCCTGGAAACTGGGGAATGGAGAGAGGCTCAGCTACTTCGGTACTTTCTGCGGAAGGTCTACCTCAACGGGAGAGCCTGCCGTGCGTTCGTCTCCAAGAACCGCTTTTACGCTGGTGGAACTGATGGTGGTGGTAGCCATCATCGGCATTCTCGTGATGTTCACGCTGCCGGCGATTCAAAGGACCCGGGAAACGGCTCGAAGTACGGCCTGTCTGAACAATCTCCACCAGTTGGGCATCGCCGTGCGGCATTATCACGAGGAAAACGGCGCGTATCCGCCGGGCAGATTCCGCGGCACCAAAGGCCTGCACCGCTGGAGCCAGCATGCCAGGCTCTTGCCGTATCTGGAGCAGGAGCGGGTCCACCTGAACATCGATTACCACAAGAGCCCCGGCAACGGCACCAATGCGCGCGTCCGTACTGCCCAGATCGCCACCTTTCGCTGCCCCTCCGATTCCAACCGCATGATCACTTCCTACAACAAGAACCACTTCGGCTGGGGAAAGAACAACTACAAGGGCAACGCCGGCAACGACATCGGCCTGATGGTCAACGGCAGGGAGCAGAACAACGGCATCTTTCTGACCGACGTCGTCGTACGCGACGCCCACGTCACCGACGGCGAGAGCAACACGGCCCTGTTCGCCGAGGCCGTTCTCGGCGACGCCAACGATCAATCGGTAGAAATCCCCAGCGACTGGTTCCGCATCAGCGAAAGCCACACCACGCGGGAGGCGGTCTATCAGGCCTGTCAGAACGTCGTTCCGCAAACCGGACCGGCCAACCAGATCTGCCGCTCGGGGCGGAACTGGGTTTGGGGAAACTACATCCCCACGCGCTACAATCACGTGATGTTGCCCAACGGGGCTAGTTGCGCCCGCCGCAACAGTACCAACGGCGATCTCGATGCGGGCGTCAACGACAAAGGCGGCGCCACCACCGCCTCCAGCCGCCACATCGGCGGTATCAACATCGTGATGGCCGACAGCTCGGCCCGATTTATCCTCAGTTCGATCGATATCCAAGTCTGGTGGGCCTTGGGCAGCCGAAACGGCGGCGAGGCGATCTCCGAGACGTTCTAATCTGGGAAAGCGTGCCAATGCAACATGCGTCGTGCAGGCTGCAAGAGACAAGGTGCCGATTGCAGTTTGCGCATGGCGCGTTCTTGCTCGCCGTAGCAGTGCTGGCGGCGTTGGCCGGTTGCGGAGAGACCGTCATCCCACCCGAAGATGCCTTCGACCCGGAGCAGGTTGCCGGCACGGTCGATGAGAGCCTGCCGCCGAAGCTGCGGGCGAAGCAGGAGGCGCTGAGCCGGTTTCTTACGGAGATCCAGGCGTTCGAGCCGATCGACTTCTTCGGCCCCGATCACGCCGAGATCTACTTCCGCGAATCGCACGAAAACTTCTACGACGGCACACTCACTCTGGCCCGCTGGAGATTTGACGGGCCGCCTGAGGGGGACGACGTTCCGGTGGTCTTGACCTTCGACATGGACCAGTCCGGCACCAACCGGCAGGAAGTGCAACGCGTCTATCGCGTCACTCGTTCCTCGGGCCGTTTTGTGATTCAGCGTAAGCCGTAGCCCCGAACGCTGCCGCCTGCGGATTCCGCGGCCGAAACGAGTTTCGCTCGGGCGCCGCCAGTTGCGGATCGACGCCGTAGATACTGCCCGATTCCGGCGCGGGCAACTGCGGCCTGCTGGCCGACGGCCGGTCTTCGCAGTACCAGAGGTTCTCGGCGAAGCGAAACGTCTCCGGCTGCGTGTGTGGGCCAATGTTGACAAACGTGCTCACGTCGGCGCGGCGAAACACGACCAGGTTGTGCTCGAAGCGTCCGTTGCGGCACGGCACGAACCCCTCGGCGGTCGTCTCTTGCAGGATCCGCATCACCCATTTGCGCGGCCGGTAGAACGTGCAATAGCGCACCACCGCCCCGTCGACGCCCACGTAGGCCACCGGGGCCTGGCAGCCGACGAACGTGCAGCCCTCGACGACGATCCCTCGGGCTTCGTACTTCGCCCCGCGCGGGCGGAAGAAGGCCATCCCGGTCGACCCGCCAAGCTGCACGCCCCGGTCGGCCGCGTCGAGAAACAGGCAGCGGCGGATCGTGATCCGGCTCGACCCACCCTTGGTCTGCGGACCGGTGTGCTGGGTGAAGCCGGGCTTGCCGCGAAACGTGCAGCCTTCGATCAACCCGCGATGACAGCCCACCATATCCGGCGCTTGGCCGCCCCAGCCTTCGAGCGTGCAGTTGCGGACGATGAAGTCGGTCACGCCGGAGAGCTTGATCGCGTCGTGGTTGCCGGTCGGCCCGACATCGGCGACGCGGAGGTTTTCCAATACAATATGATGTGAAGGCGACTCGAACGAACCGCTGTCGTCGACGTTGATGCCGTTGCTGCTTTGTCCACGAACATCGAGGGTGCGTAGTGTAACGTGAGAGCAGTTGCTCAAGTGCCATGCTTCGCTACCGCCATCAAACCGCGGCGGTCGTCGTGCGTCGGCGCCTTCGATCACGATCGGCGCTTGCTCCGTGCCCGCCAGATTCGAGACGGAGATTCCCGGCCGGTAATGCCCCGGGGCAATGCGGATTCGTGTGCCCGGCCGAGCGTCGCGAACGGCTGCCCGCAGCGAGGCGTCGTCATCGACCACAACAATGTGCCGTCCGCCGTCTGCAACACGCTGTGTCGGCGACGCCTGTAAGCAAAATGGACCTGCGAGTGTTGCCAAAAGCGTCAACACGAATAGAATGGTCGCTCGCATGCTCGCGTCTCCAAAGGAAAAAGGGGGACAGGCTACTTTTCTGGCGTTAAACAAAGTAGCCTGTCCCTCTTTTTCTTCCTCTACCGGTACAAGTAGGTCGCGTCGCTGGCAAATCGTTCGGCCACTTCCCGGTTGATCTTGCCGTCCCGCAACAGACGCTTGAGCGATTCGTCGAGCGTGATCATCCCCTCGGCCCGGCCGGTGAGGATGTGGTTGTCGATGCTCTCGATCTTGCCGAAGCGAATGGCGCTGGCGATCGGGGTGCTGTTAAACAGGATCTCCAGGGCCAAGACGCGCTGTTGGCCTTTGTTGACGTTCGGCAACAGGTGCTGGCTGACGACCGCCCGCAGGCTCATCGACAACTGCGAGCGGATGTCGCTCTGGGCGCTCTGCGGGAACAGGTCGGCGTAGCGAAAGATCGCCCCCTTGGCGTCGCGGGTGTGCAGTGTGGAGAAGACGAGATGGCCGGTCTCGGCGGCGCTTAGGGCCATTTGGGCCGTGTCGCGGTCGCGAATCTCGCCGACCAGGATCACGTCCGGGTCCTGCCGCAGGCCGTACTTCAGCCCGTCGGCAAACGTACGGACGTCGCGGCCCACTTCGCGCTGCGTGACCAGCGAGCCGGGAAGCTTCTCGAAAAGATACTCGACCGGCTCCTCGACGGTGATGATGCGGCAGCCGCCCTCGCGGTTCAACAAATCGATGATCATCGCCAGAGAGGTGGTCTTGCCGGAGCCGGCCACGCCGGAGAAGAGCACCAGGCCGTTGCGCATGTGGGCCAGCCGCCGGGCGATCGTCTCGGGGAAGCCGGCCCAGGCAAAGTCGGGCACGTCGGCCGGGATCACACGGAAGCAGGCCCCCATCTCTCGATCGTTGACGAAGAAGTTCGCCCGAAACCGCCGCACGCGGCCGTCGATCGTAAGCTGATAGGCGAAGTCGGCGTTTTGTTCCAACAGGAACCGTTGCTGGATGTCCTCCGGGCAGAGCGGCAAGAGCACCTCGCGGACGAACGGACCCTCCAGCGAGTCTGCCTCCAGTTCAAACAGCTCACCGTGTACGCGAAGCACGGGCGGATGCCCCACGACCACGTGCAGGTCGGAAGCGCCGTCGGCCACCGCTCGGGTGAGCCAGCGGCGGGCCGGCTCGGGACAACTTGCGTCGAACTGCGTGTGGGACATGGAGGGCATGCTACCGGGAAATACCGGCAAGTGCAACCGCCGGTTGCCTCGGACGTGGTTTCCATCGTGGGCACGGCATCAGGCGCGAGGGGGTCTTGCCGCGTCGATAGGACGTTATGCGGCCTCCGTGTGGTTGACAATGCCTGTTCGTCGATCTTGGACGATACTACGGCGTACGGACCTCGAAGGAATCGATGCTGACGTCGATTTCGGCCGCCCGGGGATTCCCGCCGTTCTTGGCAAGGAAGCCGAGATACTTCACCGCGCCGTTGCCGAAGGGCTTCTCGCCGACGACCTCGAACTTCTTGCCGTCGGTGCTCAGCGCACACCGAAAGGTGTCGCCGCGTTTGGCCACGCGCATCCAAAATCGATTCAAGCCCGGCTTGTCGAGGACCAGGTCGTGTTGCGGCTGTTGGTCCGATTCGCGAACCAGCACGAAGTTCTGCGTGTCGCGCTGGCGCCAACTATGTTCGTACGACCATTTCAGATAGTTGTCGTCGTCGTCGTAGCAGAGCAGGGCAACCTGGTGGTAGTGGGTCTCGGGCTTGAACTTCCTGACGGCCAGTGTGATCGTGAAATCGACGTCGGCCGCCAGGGGGTTTTCGATCAGGAAGAGGTTCTTGGCCTGGAGTCCGTCACCGGCCGGGTCGTTCTTCTCGTCGCCGTGGATGCTGCCGCGCTGCGTGGTGATCGTCAGCGAGCCGGGGTTCTTCGTCAGCGAGACGTGCGACGGATCGTGGCGGACCGGCTTCCAGTTCAGGCCGAGTTTGCCGTCGAACTCGTCGACGGCGAGCAGTTTCGGTCCCTTGCGGCAGCATGGTCTCGCGGCCGATTTGCCCGTTTCCCCGAACACCTTCGTGTCCATGACCCAGACCTGGTAGCCCTCGACCCTGGAACGGAAGTCGAACGCCAGCTTGGAGCCGTCCGGAGACCAGCAGGGCAAAGTGGACCAGCCGGGCAGGAGTTGCCGCGCGGGGCCGCCGGCCATGTCGAGCACCCACAGGCCGCCTCGTTCTCCGCCAAAGGGACCAAACGCAACGCGCTTTCCGTCGGCCGACCATCCGGCCAGGAACCCCCGCCAGCCTTCCGCCGCAAAGGTGCGCAGTTTCTTGCCGGTTTTCATCTCGATGACCTGCACTTCGTCGCCGTCTTTCAGGGCCACGCAACGTCCGTCGGGCGAAACCACCGGGTAGAAGTGAAAGGGTACGTTGTCCCAGGGCACTTTCCACAACACCTTGGGCTCGGCTCCGGCCTCATCGATTCTCAGCGACATCATCTGCCGCGTGGGGCGCGAATAGAAGTAGACGGTCGTGCCATCGGCATTCCAGGTGGCGAAGACGCCTTCGGCCAGCTTCCTGGGCTCGCCACCGGCGGCCTCGATCAGACAGATTTCCTCCCGCGACCCGAGGTTGCCAGCCGGTTCGACCTCGCGTGTGTACACGATGAAGCGTCCGTCCTTCGGCGACCAGGCCGGGTCCTTGCCCGGAGCAACCAGGTTGGTGTATATGCCCGTCCGCACCTCGTAGATCTGCACGCCGACGTTGAACGGATCTCGTCCAAAGGCGATTCGGGTGCCGTCGGGCGACCAGCTTCCGCGGGCCCCGCCACCGAGCGGCTTTCCGCCCAGCTTCTCGACTTCGTCGACGTAAGGATCTGAATCTTGCTCGAGCAGCGCCCCGATGCCGAAGTGTATTCTCTCCGGTTGCTTCTGCTGCCCGACAGTCTCCGCCGCGATGGCGGCGCTCGCCGCGATCAGCACGCCGACACACGACACGGATACGTACCACAACCACTGACTTCTCTCGCGCATGGGTCGAACCTCCGATAGAGAACTCTGTTCCTTGGGGGAACGCAAACGTGGAAACTACAACGCCTTGTGTACGTCGGGATTGTCGTTATGGGTCGATGTTCGATTCTCCCGTCACCGGGGAACCGGATTCACGTCGCCGGGATCTTTGGCCGCGGGCGCCGGTAGCAGCTTTGACATATCGGGCGGATTCAAGGTCACCTCACCGACGTCCTTCGTTTGGCCAGCCTCGACGGCAATGTCGATCAGTAAAGGGCCGAACGTCATCCCTCGACTTCCGACGATGGTGTACCTTCGGCCCGGAATGAGGCCGCGGACCAGGAAACGGCCGTCCTCGTCGGTTCCCAGCCGCAACGAGGCGTCGCCGTAGCTTTCGCCGGGAACGCCGTCGCCGCTGAGGACCACGCCGGCCAGTGGGGCTCCGCTCCCGTCGACCAGCCGCCCGCGCAGGCTGCCGGCCGGTTGGAGCGTAACGGTTAGCTGTTTCGGTGGCTCGCCTTCGAGGCGGAAGTGACCGGCCAGATTGCGTTGGGGATGGTGGAAGAACAGGTCCCGCGGCCGGTCCGGATAGTATCCTTCAACGCGAAAGTGCTCACCCCGTATGGGATACCACGAGCCGCGGAAGACGCTGCCGCTGACGACGCCCCCGGCGAGGCGTTTGCCGTCGGGGTCGAGCAGCCGGCCCGTCACGTCGACGCCCGAGGTCAAGGTCAGCGTCAACTCGATCGGTTCCGAATCCGCTTCGGGGTCGATCTGCCGCAACGCGTGCTCGTTGGCGGCGTGGCAGATCGACGGAACGGTGGCAAACGTCTTCGTCGCGCCGCCGAAGTCGAGCGTGGGTCCGGTGACGGCATCGGCCCCAAGCCCTCGCCGGTAACGGGTATGGTCGCTCGCCATGAAGGTGATGATCCCCGAGCCCGGCACAACGGCGATCTCGAAGCGGCCCTGCTGGTCGGTTCGCCGTTCGTGGACCAGGTAAGTCTTGGAGAAGCTCGCAAAGTCCTTCAAGTGCGGGTTGTCGCGGAAGGCTACATATTGGACCCGTCCGGGCAGCGGTTTCCCGGTGCGGTCGTCGACGGCTCGGCCGCGCACTCGGATGCCTTGCTTGAGTTGGAAATCCTCGGTGACCGTGGGTTCGTCGGTCGTTGTGTTGGCCGGCCGGCCGGCGGGCAGGTAGGCGGTGTCTGCCGCGGGAAACGCGTGGATCCGGCCCTCTTCTCCGATCGACAGCCCTTCCAGCCGGTAGCGGCCATCGGCGTCGGTGACCGTGGCAATGTGAGGCTTGCCGCCGGAGAAGAAGGTCCCTTGCTGTCCGCCGGTGAGGAGCACGCCGGGGATCGGTTTGCCGGTCTCGGCATCGGTTACCCGGCCGACGACCGGTTTCGACGGGCCGGCAACGTGGATCAGGTTGGCCCCGAAGTAGGTCTCCTGCCGATCGAAGGAGTCGCGGGTCCGCCACTGATGCGGCACGACGACCTTCTCGCCCATGCGGGTGCGGGCCTTGATCATCGTGGTCTCGATACCGGGGCCACCGATCGACAGTTGCACGACCCGTTCGCGTCCGACTCCGCGCAGGGTGAAATTGCCCTGCCGGTCGGTCGTTACGTCGGGCACGATCGATGGCAACTGCGGCCCGTTGATGATGTGTTGCGTGTACCGGCGCAGCGAGTAGAAATCGGCCTTCTCTTCCTTGGCGCCCTGCTCCCACAACGCGAGGTCACCGTCTTGGGTGAACCAAACGCGATCCAGCCGAACGCGGGCTCCCGACACCGGCCGGCCGTCGGCGGTTTGCACGCGGCCGGTAATCGGCACGTCGTCGTGGACCAGCCGCAGCACGCGGTCGGGATTGCCGAAACGCTCCGTGAAATAGACCAACGCCTCGGGTGACATCAGCTTCAGGGCCTTGCCCGTCGTCTCGAAGGCGACGGAGGACCCGGCGGCAAATCCGAACCCGTCGGCGATGGCCACAATGCTGCTGCCTCGCCACGCTTCCATGGCATCCGGCCCGAACTCGGATCGGGTCGTGGCAAACTCGAATCGGCCCTCGCCATCGGTGACGGCCCGTGGTTTTGCGTTGTTGTCGGGCCGGGCGCCGTGTATCCAGTAGCCGAGAAAGACGTTGGCCCCGGCGACCGGCCGGCCGTCGGGATCGAGCACGCGGCCGTGATATTCCAGGCGTGTGTCGTCCTCTGCGGATGCACCGCGGGTCGGTCGCGCCGCCGCGGTGGACTTGCCCACCGGGCCGTCCGTCGACTCGTCGGACCGCTTGGGCTCGGGGTACGTTTCGGGATCGGCCGTGACGTCGATCTGACCGAGGTCGATCTGCTCGCCGGCGTGGACGGTCAGTTCGCTGGCAATCTGTGTGCCGGACCGTTTGCCGATGCCGTGGACGAGCATACGGTAGGTGGCTTCCGGCGGGACGAAGTAGTGGAATCGGCCGTCATCGTCCAGCAACTCGACCCAGTAGAGCGCGTGTTCGATCCTCATGCGTCCGGTCGGCGGGTAAACGCCGTAGGCCGGCACGAGCCTGCCCAGTCCCGCCGCGACGTATCCCTCGCTCAGCGGCCGGCCGTTCTCGCCAACCAGTTGACCGGTGATCTGGGCGCACGGCAGCAGCTCGATGGTCCGCGGCCCGGCGGCGTCCGGATCGAGGTCCGCAAGCGGCAGCACGGCACCCAGCTTGCGCTTGGAGTGGTAGAACAGCAACCGTCGGTCGCGCTCTTCATCCAGCCCGACGACGTCGATGACGTGTTTCGTGTGCGGCGACTCATCCCAGTATCTGAACGATCTGCCGCCCAGGCCTCGTCCTTCCATGGGCACGCGCCCGCCGATGTGAACACCGGTCAACGGATTGCCGCCGTCGTCCACCAGCCGCACCTGGGCGGTGCTCCGCGGGACCATCGCCACGTCGAGTTCGGCCGATTCCGCGTTCTCGGGGACGTTTACCTCGCGGAGCGCGTTGCCCATGTTGACGTGGCCCAGGTGATAGACGTTCAGGCGGTCTTTCTCGCCCAGTAGCCCCTCGATCTCGTCGGCCCCCTCGCCAACGCGGAAGTCGGGCGGATTCTCGGCCACGACCCGCACGATCCCGCGGCCGGCAACGGCCGGGATGCGATAGGCGCCGTCGTCGTCGGTTGCGTAGTAATCGTCGTACCCCATGCTCATCAGGCCGGCGTGGAAGTTCCTGTAGGCCTTGGCGTGCGGATTGGATCGGAACGGGTAGTAGCTCACCAGCGCGCGGACCGACGCCTTCGTGTCTTGGTTCGTTACGCGGCCGGTCAACCAGACGGCCCGCTTCAACTCGATGTCGCAGGTGACCGGGTCGAGCCCCTGTTGCTTCGGCACTGTCAGATTGGTGCGGAAGTAGGCGTGATCTTGCCCGGGCAGCACTTTCAGACGGACACCGCGGCCGGAATCGGCCGGCTTGGGCACGCCGGTCAACTCGAATCGTCCCTCGGCGTCGGTAGCGACGCGGAGGAATCCGTCCACGCTCAGTAGCGACTCGCCGTATTGCATCAATCCGACTTCGATGCCGGCCAACGCCTTACCCGTGTCGGCGTCCCGAACCACGCCCACGATCGGCTGGGCCGGCTCGGCCGTGAACTCGAACTTCGCACCATAGGTCCGATTGCTGCGAAACCGGGGATCTCCGGTCGGCATGGGCACCGATTCCATCGCCCGCGTGACCACCGAAACCCACGAGGAGGCGATCCCCGCACCGTCCATCCTCAACTCGACGTGGCGGTCGCTGCCGAATCCGGCCATCCGAAACCGCCCGCCCGGGCCGGTGACCGCCTCCGGAAAGATCGGCAGCGACTCGGTCCGCAGCCGTTGATCGATAGGGAAGTACGCCACCTTGGGGCGCTCGACCGGTTCGGCCGCCGCATAAGCGGACCATCCACGATCGATGCTGGTCGGATTCTCCCTCGCCTCGACGATCCACTCGTCCAGAGGCTCTTTGGCCGTGGCGAGTTGCCGCACGCGAACTCGGACGCCAGCCACCGGACGGCCCTCCCGGTCGAGCACGCGGCCTTCGATGGGGACGCCGTCGGGCGCCAACCTCATCGTTGCGTCTTCTTCCGCCATGCCGGGCCAGACGTGAACCCAGGCCGGCCCAAAACCGTCCGCTTCGGCCAGAAGGTACGAGCCCTGCCTGAGAAAGGAGGCCCCGTCGGAGAAGCGATCGCTCTTGCCCGGATACTCCGTCGAGAAGCGGCCGTCGGCTCCGGACTTGACCTCGCCGAGCGACTGCTGCGTCGCGCCGTATGAGACTTCGGCCGTCAGCGTGCGGACCGTGAGCACGCGAGCACCGCTGACGGGCTGCCCATCGGGGCCGAGCACGCGGCCGGAAATCATCGTCTGCTCGTCGACCGCAAGATCCTGCTGCGCCGATTCCTCTTCGCCCTCTTGCAAGGCGCGTGCCTCGCCCAGTTCCTCCTCCGGCTGCGACCTGGCCACCGGTCGGATCGCGGCCACGCACGTTACCACGAGTGCCGCGCAGACCAGCACCACCCGTCCACTTCGTCGGCTCAGCGGCAGGTGCGACCGGGCCCGATCCAACAGCGCCCGGACGCGACCCTCCAGGCCGGCCGATCGGGTAATGGCCACGGCGGCCGGCACGGCCAGCGGGCGACAGCTTCGGGCAATCTCGACCAACTGCTGTGCGTAATCGGAGGGGACCCCGCCGTCGGTCAGCACGCAGTCGTCGCAGGCCAACTCCCGTTCTACCCGCAGCCGACGCAGGGCGTACCAGGCCAGCGGATGAAACCAGTACAGTGCGCAGGCCAGCCGGGCGAGCAACTGGAAGGCCACGTCACATCGTTTCACGTGGGCCAACTCGTGCAGTAGCACGAACCGCTGCCGTTGCTCCGACCATCGCTGCCACGTATCCGGCAGCAGCACCGTCGGCCACAGCACGCCCCACGTCATCGGAACCAGCGGCCTCTTCGTCTCCAACAAGCGGACGGGCCGCCTCAGCCCCAGCCCGCGGCATAGCTCTCGCAACAGCCGGCCTCGCTCTTTGTTGACCGGCCGGGCGCCGTGGCCGAGAACGCGAACGTGAACCAGGCTCGCCACGATTGACGCCACGACCGCGCCCAGACCCAGCAGCCAGACGATGCCCAGCGGTTTCTGCCAGGAAGTCTGCGAGGCCGTTGGGCCGGAGGTCTCTGCCAAGGCGGCGTCCGCCCGTGGCGAAGCGAGTTCGGCCGGCGGGACGGTCGGCGACTCCTCGAGCGGGGGCAGTGTGGTACGGTCGCCGCTTGGTTCGGCCCAAGGGCCGTGTTCCGGCGGAACGGACGTTGCCACGGCCCCCTCGTATTCCAACGGGGCCGGTAGCGGGGCAATCGCCGGCGCGGCCGTCTTTGCTGAATCGTCGTCCGCGGTAGCAGCCAGCTCGGGCGCCTCCGGCAGGATCGGCAAACGCCAGCCGGGCAACAGCGACGAGAGCACCGGCAACAACAGCAGGCCGCTGAAGGCCAGACACCACGTGCGATGCCGCACGGCCGCCGACGATCGACGCAACACGGCGGCGGCGAGACAGGCCACGGTCAGCAATGCGGTTGCCTTGACGACGGTATCCGGCAGGTCGCTCATCTATCGGCCCTCCTTTCGAGCCTCGTCGATGAGCCGTTCGATACGATCGAGGTCATCGTCCGAGAGCTTTTCGGAACTGACGCCGAGGACGGCGGCTACGGCGTCCGGGGCCGAGTCGCCGAAGAACGTCTTGATCAGGTGCCGCAGTGCCGATCGGCTGGCCGACTCCTTCGACTGCGTAGGCCGATAGATGTACTTCGTTCCCTTGCGGCGGTGGCGCAGAAGCCCCTTGTTCTCCAAGTGCCGAATCATCGTCCGAACGGACGAGTAACTGGGCGGATCCGGCAGCCGCTCTAGCACGTCGGCCACCGACGCCTGGCCGAGCTGAAAGATGACGTCCATGATCTGGCGTTCGCGGCGTCCCAAGTCTCGGCGCGGTTTTCTCTTGCCCATGTGGCCTTGATCCTTCCGGGTAGTGTTGGACAACGAAAAGGGGACAGGTACATTTTGTGCGAAGCACGCCGCGGGCCGTTGCGGCAAAACGTACCTGCCCCTCTTCGTTGCCTCGCTGTGATATCGAGAAAGCCGAACTGGCAATCCATTACCACCTGGCAGTGTATTGCCAGCACGTCCGTGGGTCAAGGGCCATTTTGCGAAAACCGCGTGAGGACGAGGGAGCTGCCCTACTTAAGGGCTTGCCGGACAGCGGGTTACGCGTCTGATGGATGGCGGGCGGAATGGCTCTGAACGACCGCATTGAACACTTGAGCGCAGCCGTTTCTCTTCGGGTCATGCTCGCCGCCCTACTCCTCGCCGCCCTTCGCCGGCGTAGCACCGGCGGTAGCCGCGGGACGGCTGAAGCCCCAGAGTTCGACGCCTCCTCTTCGCTCGTTGCCCAGCCAGGCGATGGCCAGCAGGTCGCCGCGTGGGGCGATTGCGAAGTCGTGCCATCGTCCGCCCTGCGGAGAGTCGGCCGAAGAGATCTCGTGCCACGGCTTGCCCGTCTCCACTTCCAGGAACCGAATCGATTGCCCGCCGCAGAGCACGGCGACACTCCACCCGTCGGGCGAGAAAGCCACCGGTTTGGCCCAACCGGGGACCGTTACCAGCCAATCCGTAATGCCCGATGTAGCGTGTATGAGGCTAACCGCGCCCGTGCTGGTATCGCTGTCTCTGTCGAAACGCTGCGTGCCGACCGCCAGCAGTTTGCCGTCGGGCGAGAAGGCGACGGAACGCACGCCGCCGTTGGCCGTGATCCCGAAGCTGCGGATCTTCGATCCGGTACGGAGATTCCAAAGGATCACGCCGGTGCCTTCGCTGCGGGCGCTCGACCAACGTCCGGCGCTGGCCAACAGGTGCCCGTCCGGAGAAACGGCAACCACGCTTGCGAGGCTGTGCCCGGCCAGATTGTGTTTGAGCGCCCCGGTCGCGACCTCCCACACCTTCAACCGGCCGGGTCCCGTGCCGGGGCGGCCCAAACGCTCGTAGCGTTCAAGAGTGCGCGAGTAGTCGCCGAACGAGGTGCCGCACACAACCAACAGGCTGCCGTCGGGCGAAAACGCCAACGACGCGACGCCCCCCATGGCGCGCGTGAGCGACTTCCAGTTCTCCGGGGTCTTCTCGTCGGCGAGTCTCGCCTGCTTGTCGTCCAGCAGGCGTAGCAGTTCGCCGGTCCGCGGGTTGAACAGTTTGACCTGACCGACGTTGGTCCCGATGGCCAGCACCTTCCCATCGGGCGAAAACGCGAGGGCCGTGGCTTCAAAGTGGGAGAGTCGTTCGGTCGCGGCGAACACCGCGTCTTCATCGGCCGTGGAGAGCTTCAACGAGACGACGATCTTCCCCGTCTCGGCGTCGAGTACGTCAACCGACGGCTTCCAGTTGTCCTTGACTCGGCTCGTTCCGCCGCTCTGCATGATGCGCGTCGGGTTGCCGTTGGCAACGGCAATAGACTTGCCGTCCGCCGAGCACGCGACCTTTACGCCGTTGCCGGTCGTCAGGGTCGTGAAACGGAGTACACGTTTTGGCGCGCCGGCCGTCGTTTTCGGCCGGTCGAGGACGGTTGCCGGCGGGATGGCCGCCGTCGTATTCACCTCCGGCTCGGTCTGCGGGGTGATGGCAACCGTCGGCGCAGCTTTGTTCCCGCCGGGCGTCCGATCCGTTACACGCGTCCACAACAGATCGGCAAGTTCGGGCCTTCCGGGCTGGATCCGCGACTCTTCGTTCGTCGTCCACGCACCCCGGATCTCATCGCCTACAAGACGCACGGCGATCTTGCCGAACCGATCCTCGCCTTCGCCCCAAGCGCCCTTGAATCGGCGTTCTATTCGGGACCATTTGAGTTGGATCTTGCCGTTCTCTTCGCCAAATGTGTCGCTGTAGGTTCCTTCGTACGTGCCGGCCTGTTTTTCTTCGAGCACGACCTGGTTCCAACCTTCTCCGGCCCAGCGGCCGGAGATGTCCGGCGGCGACGTCAAGGGCCAGACGAACATGCCGAGCAAAGCGAAACTGAATGTAGCAGTCATGGCGATAACTCCTAACCTACGGCCTGGAATGGAAAAGAAACGGTTGCCCTTCGATTGAGCCGCCAGTGAAGCCGGCAGTGGCACGGCTGTCGGTTGCTGGACGTGCGCGAGGCATTCTTCCAGCAACTCGGCGACCTCCGCGGCGGACTCGAAACGCTCCTCGGGCTGCTTCGACATCAGCCTGGCGATGATCCGGCAGAGCCACTCGGGGACGTCCGGATTGATCTCGCGGATCGATCTCGGCTCGTCGTCCGTGACCCGCCGTAGCACGCCGTAGCTGGTTTCGGCGCGGAACGGCGCACGGCCGGTAGACATTGCGTACAACACACTGCCCAAACCGAACAGGTCGCTCCGGTGATCGACCGATTCGCCGCGGGCTTGTTCGGGAGACATGTACTGCGGCGTGCCGGCGATAATGCCGGTTCGCGTCAGGCTGGCATCGTCGGCCGCGCGGGCCAGCCCGAAGTCGGTCAGCTTCACGCGCTCGACGCCGTCGGCCAGCAGGATGTTGGCCGGCTTCACGTCGCGGTGGACGAGCCCTTGCGCGTGGGCGGCGGCCAATCCGGTGGCGGCCTGCACTGCGATCCGCAGGATCTCGACCGGCTCGAGCGGCCCTTCGTCGTCGAGTCGGCGCTGCAAAGACGGCCCTCGCACGTAAGGCATGACGAGATAGGGGAGCCCGTCCGTGTCCGCCACGCCGTGGATTTCAATCGCGTTGTCGTGCACCACCGCGGCAGCCGCTTGTGCTTCGCGCGAGAACCGCTTCCGTGCCGCCCCGCTGCTGCCGAGATGGGGCGCGAGGACCTTGATCGCGACGTATCGATTCAACGCCGGGTCGAACGCTTTGAGCACGACGCCCATTCCACCCGATCCGATGACCCCCATGACTTCATAGGTCCCCAAACGGCCGATCATTCGATCGTCGTCGGTCGGCGCCAGCAGCTTCAGTACCGTTTCGTGGCCGAACGGCGTATCGCCGTCCGCCGCCAGATCGAGCCCCGAATCGACCGGCGGGTCGTTCGGCCGCAGACCGTCCGGTGGCAATGGCCGGCCCGCCAGCGAATCCCGCACACCGGCCCAGACGTCGTCGTCGGCCGCAGCCGCTTCCAATCGGTGGCGACAATCGTCGCAGTCGTCCAGGTGCAACTCGAACGCGGTCTGCTCCTCGCCGCTCAACTGCTGCCCGAGGAACAGCTCGATCCGCTGTGGATCGCATGTGATTTGGTTCTTGTTCATTGTGCTATCTCCCGAGAGCTTATACACGCCGGCCGGCAAAGTCTGACACGATTGGGCCCGTCGTGCCTGGGTTGAGTAGACGGCCACTCACGACTACACTGAGGGCCAGGGTCGATCCTAGAACTTTGTCGCCGTATGGGCGCCCGGCCCCGTGAGCCCCTCATTTTCCGCACGGGCCGGAGCCTGACGCTACGTTCTGGGTACGCTCCAAGATGCCAACTTGCCTGATCGCGGTCGGAATGGAGGAGCTCGGACCTTGAAGCGTATGACGTAACTCCTTTAGTATCAATCACTTGGTGGCGTTTGGCGAGCAGGCGCTTTGCTACGAACGGTGCTGTCGTGGATGCCGACCAGGAAAGGTGCGTATAATCAGCACGATTACTTGCTTTGCCAAATCGCGGACACGTCTTCTGGGTTCCGGGAGAACGAGCCTAATCCGCGGCCGAATGCAAGTACGCGTCACCAGTTTCTCATATGTTCCTTAGCCGGGCTGGAATAGGCCACATGATCCAACGACTAAGCGTAAACAACTATAGGTGTCTGGAGAGTTTTGAACTCCCGATTTCAAAGAGGCCGTCATCCCTGCTGATTGGCCGCAACGGCACGGGCAAGTCCACTGTCGGAGCGGCCCTGCAGGTTCTCCAGCGTATTGCTCGCGGTACGAACCGAGTTGGCGACCTTGTCCGTAGTGAAGACTTGACGCGTGGCCGGTCAGACGTGCCCATCCGTTTTGATCTCGAAGTCCTCATACACGACGAGGTCTACCGCTATAACCTTGCGCTGGAATTGCCGCAGGGCTTCAAGGAGATGAGAGTTGCGGAAGAACGACTGTCGCGAGGCAGTATCGACATCTTCGCTCGAGAAACTGCCCAAGTCACTCTCTCCAAGACGTCTACACCCGATGCACGGTTCGTAGTGGATTGGCACTTGGTGGCGTTACCGCTTATTCAACAACGCTCCGAATCGGACCCGGTTTACATCTTCAAGAACTGGCTTGCCAGGATGCTCATCTTGGCGCCGATTCCAAGCCAGATTTCGGGCGATTCTGCAGGCGATACACTTATGCCGGACAGAGAGTGCTCGAACTTTGGAGAGTGGTTCACGGGGCTCCTCGCGCACTCACCTTCAGCTTATACACATATCGACACGTTCATGCGGCAGGTCATGCCCGACTTCAAGGACATCAAGAACCCGATCACGGGCAAGGACTCGCGCAGCTTATCCGTGCAGTTTCAACAAGACGGCGCATCGTTGAACCTGGCGTTTGAAGATCTCTCGGACGGCGAAAAGTGTTTCTTCATCTGCGCTGTAGTGCTTGCATCGAACGAGGCGTACGGTCCAATTCTTTGTTATTGGGATGAACCCGACAACTATCTTTCACTCGAGGAGGCGGGGCAATTCGTCATGGCCCTTCGTCGTTCGTTCCAATCGGGCGGACAACTCTTGGTTACGTCGCACAACCCCGAAGCGATACGCCAGTTTTCGACTGAGAACACGCTCGTACTAGGCCGGCACAGCCACCTTGAACCAACGCTCGTTCGGTCGCTCGCCGACGTGCCTGTCAACGGTAATCTAGTTGACGCGCTGATCCGAGGCGACGTCGAAATATGAGTACGAATAAGTACAGACCGCACGTGCTCGTATTGCCCGAGGATGATGCGAACAACGAACTCGCAAACGGCTTCTTGCTTCATGAAGCACTCAACCCGCGCGCTATTCAGGTGCTACCTTGTGCAGGAGGGTGGAAGAAAGTTCGGGACGCGTTCCTGTCGGACCACGTAACCGAGATGCGGAAGTTCCGGGAGCGCTACATGGTCCTGCTCGTTGACTTTGATCATGAATCAGCCCGTTTCAATCGAATGACCGCGCGTATTCCCGAGGACCTAGCGAAACGGGTCTTTGTGATTGGTGTGTGGTCAGAACCAGAGGAATTGCCGCGAGTTGGTCTCGGCAGCAAGGAAGTTGTCGGACGCAAACTTGCGAGCGAGTGCTACGACGAAACTAGGGATGTGTGGGATCACGGTCTTCTGCGCCACAACGCCGATGAACTTGGCCGAATGACGGCACTACTCCGACCGATTCTGTTCCCGTAGACCAGTGGTCAAGATCGCCCAGCCAATAGAGGTGCCGTCGGACCGGGCACCGGCCTACGTGTCCTGCTCGTACTCGGTCACCTTCTCCTGGATTCGCCGCATCACACGGCTGCGCGCGGCGTAGATCGCCCCTCGGTTTTTCGCGAGTTCTTCGGCCACGTCGTCGACGGCGCGACACTCGACGGCGGTTTGCCAGAACGCGTCCCAGGTGGTCTGGTGGAACTCCTTGCGAACCTGCCGCGCCGCCCAGCGAAACACCTCACGCCGGTGTTCCAGCCGCAACAGGTCTGAATCCGCTCCGGTGTGCGATTCGTGTTGCGTGAGCACCGCCAGCAGCGCCGAGTCGCCCGAGCCGCGATCCGGCTTTTTGCGAGTCAGCGCATTGAGAATTGCGTTGTGGGCCACACGCCCCAGCCACGTGCGGAACTTCGCCCGCCGCGGATCGTGCTCACGCTGCTCGACCGCTCGGGCGATCGACACCAGAACCTGTTGAGCGACGTCCTCCGCATCCGCATCTTGCATCCCCTTTTGCCGAGCCAGCCGCAGGATGACCGGCCGATAGATTTCGACGAACTCATGCCACGCCGCCTGATCGGCCGGATCGCGGACGCGGATCAGCAGACTGGCACGTGTTTCCGGGGTCGAGTTCATCGAAGCGCACCTTCTCTACCCTTCATACCTCTACCCTTTATGGTTCATCCCACAAGTGCGTACCTGGCCTGGTGGATTCCTAGTATCTTGAGCTT
>CAYYNP010000002.1:0-52835 GCA_964472545.1 uncultured Planctomycetaceae bacterium
TTCGCTCCTGCGCCTGCAACTTCTTTTCCGCGAAGTACATCCGATGACATACCCGCTTGTTGAACTTCCGTTTCTCCCAGCGGCGGGGCACCTTCAGCGCGTTGTGCTCGGCGATGCGGCGTTCGATGTAGTCGCTGACGTCGTCCCAACTCCAGCCGTGGGCGTCACGAACGCGAACGATCTCTTGACCGATGCGGCGCTGTTCGAGATCGATAGCCAGCCGCTTCGCGCCCGGCTTGCCAACGATCTTGGCCCCGTAGGGGGCTCGGCCTATCGGACGGCCTTCTTCTCGTGCCCGTTCGTTGGCGCCGCGGACGCGCTCGCTCTTCAGGCCGCTCTCCAACTCGGCGAAGGCGGCAACCATTGTGGCAAGTAGCCGGCCGATTGCCGTGCTCATGTCGATGCGGAAGTTGACGAAGTGGATCGCGACACCCAAGTCCTCCCACATCTTGTGCATGGCCAGGAAGTCAGCCGTGTTGCGGAAGGCACGATCCAACGTGGGGAAGATCACGTGGTCGCCACGCCGCAGACGCGAGTTCAACTCCATCCCGCCGGGCCGTTCGAGCAATGGGTGGACGTAGGCCGACACGCTCTTGTCCTCCAACCAACCACCCCACTGGAGGCCCTCGTGATCGTGTTTGATCAACGCGAAGTACCGCTCGCACTGGATCTTCTGGGCCTTCAGCCCCAATCCGGACTTCTCGCTCTTCGGATCGGAACAACGCCGGTATGCGAAGGCCATCGGCGGCCGAGGCTCGGGCTCGCTATCGCGGACCAGTTGTTCGACTTGGTGGTCAGTTGTGTCGGGGGTTACTGGCGGCATGGTTCTTCCCGGCATGGTGTCTTCCTGGTCTCCTTCGCAGTAGCAGAAGAGCCCGGCGGCGGCCGGTCGGAACGGAGACTGAGATCCCACCGGCACATCAGTGAACCCCTTCACCTAGCCGCCGAGCGTGTGTTGTCTTTCTGGCATTCGTCCATCGATTCAGTCATGCAGCATCACCTTGCTTGCCCAGGAAGGAACGGGATAACGCTCCGGCGGTTGTTCCGTGAGACACGCCACGACCCTTGGCCTCACGGGCGTTGTCGGCCAGCCGGTCCAGCCGTCGGTGACGACCACCATCGCATCGGGCGCAGGCTTCTGATCGCAAGCTTCGCAGATCAGCCGGGTCATGTTCGTGCCGCCGCCGCCCGCCAGCGTGACTTGATCGGGCCGGAATACCGTTTGGACCGACTGGGCGCACGTGTCGCCGGTCAGCACCCGAATCCTCCCCGATGGCAAGCTCCGCAGTCCACGCTCGACCACGCCCAGCGCCTTGGCCAGTTCCTTGGCGCTCATCGATCCGGACGTGTCAATCAGCACGTCGACCCAGGGCACCGGCTGAATCGGGGCCGGCATCCGCATTCCGCCCGGCGGCTGGCGCCTCGGCATCTTCCGCCACGTGTAATCGCCCCTACCGGTCGTCGCAGTCACGGCGTACTTCACCGCCGCATGAAGCTGCTTGAACGGGTCCACTTTCGGACGTAGCGTCTCCTCGGCAAGCCGAGCCAAGCGGCCGGGCACGTCGCCGCGGTGCTTGCGGTGATACTCGTCGGTCTTCTCGGCCACGTCGCGTTCTAGGATCTGCTGATCGTAGTCGCTCATTCCCTCAGCCGCACCGTCTTCACCGGGCGGAGGGTCGTCCCAGGGACGTTGCACGCCGTCGGCACCACTGCCGCCGGAGCCCTTGCCGGGCTGCGGCTGCTCGTCTGCGTCACCGTCACCCTGATCTTCACCGTCACATTCCTGGGGCTGCTTGTCCTGATCCTCTTCCCGCTGCGCCAGCAGCTCGTAGTACGCCTCCACCGTGAGGTTCTCGTCGAATCCATAGTGCTCTGGCAAGAGCGCGTCCTCAGGGACCGGCAGCCGAAGTGTATCGCTGCCGGTTTCGTTGCTGGTCGTGCAACGGACGTCCCGTAGCGTCTGGTTCACCGCCAGATCGGCCGCGATGTTCCAGCGGTCCTGCTCCGCCTTGGAGAAGTTCTCGCCTATGTGAGCCTTGAACCGCGCGTGGTGCCGCAGCAGGACGTGCATGTCCTCGTGCAGGATGATGAACGCCGCCTCGTCCATCGTGTACTCATCGAACACGGCCGGGTCGTAGTAGATCCTCATGTGTGGGTCGACGCCCATCGTGCCCAGCCCCGGTCGCTCGACCGGGATCAGGCTGACGACGTGGCTGTAGACGTAGGGCATGTACCGGCTGGTCCGCAAACGGGCCTCGGTAAATCCGTAGGTTTTGGTCATCTGTCAGCCTCCTGGGGTTACCACACCAGAGCTTGCGCCACCTTCGGCGCCATCACCTCTCTGAAGTAGGTCGACGTCTTCGCATCTTTGGGCATCGCTCGGACAAACGGCCTGATCGCACTGCCCAGGGTCACGTCGAGCGCCTTCTTTGACGTCGCCTCGAAGACGGCCATCCCGGCCTCCCAGCGGGGCGTGGTCTTGCTGTTGATGACCGCTTGGGCCACACCGGACAGCATGGCCATCACCTTGTCCGGCCGATCGGGGTGGTGGTAGTTCATCTCCCGGCCGTTGTCCTGCGCGGCCGTCGCTTCGGCCAGCAGTTCCTCCGGATCGGGCAAGTCGAGCGACTCCTCCCAGCGGCTGTACTCGACGGCCAAGGCGTCGCCCACCAGCCCACTGGTCAGTTGCAGTTCGACGCCCGGCTCGGCACCGATAGCCCGGCAAGCTGCCTTGCAGCGGATGACGTAGTCCCAGGTCCGCGGGCTGGCCCAAGGACCGGCCTGGCTGGCCTGCTCCTCGGGAAACTGAGTGAGGCGCCCGGGCAGATGCTTGTGAAACGCCGCCACCATTCCGCCGACCGTGCCGATGTAGTCCCGCCAGTTGTCCGGCAGCTTGGGAAACGTCGGCTCGGCGAACTGAAGCCCGTTGGCGTAGCCGGCCAAGATGGCGTCGACCGGCGCTTCCCATTTGTGATGGAAGAGCCGGTTGGCCATCGCGGCTTCAAGTTCGATGCCGTTGGCCGCTTGCTCGGGCGGATTGCAGGCAGAGAGGATCCAAGTGTCCTCAGGCAGTTCCAAGTCACCCACCACCTTCTCGGCCAACACGCGCAGCAGGGCCGACTGCACCGACGGGGGACAGGTGGTCAGTTCGTCCATGAACACGATCCACTTATCGCCGCTCTCGCAGCAGTCCGCCGCCCACTGCGGAGGGATCAGCTTCATCACGCTACGCGACGATCCGTTGACGCCCACTTCACCCGGATACGGGTACCCGCCGATGTCGGCCGGGTCTCGGATGCTACCGATCAGCGTGTAGACTTTGCGTTCCATCGCCTTGGCGAAGGCGTACACGCTCCGGGTCTTGGCAATGCCCGGCATGCCTATCGCAAGCGGTGGCACGCCGGTCTGGGCACATATCCAGTAGGCTTCGTTGGTTGAGGTCATTTGTGTCTCCAGGGCTGGGGAAGAGTTGGGGGCAAGTTCTCGCCGCCGGCGCGACTCACCGGGATGACGCTATGGGGAGTCCGCACGGTCAAACTCCCATCGTTTGCAGCGCCGCCAGCGCTACCGCCTGCTCGACGGCGCTGACTGTCTCGTGAAGCTGCGAAAGCGTGTCGTCCAGAATGCCCTCGTACTCCTTGATCCGGCTGTGCAGCTCGGCCCCCTTCTTCTTCCGCGTCTGAAGCGCTTCTTCACCCAGCCCGCCGCCGGCCACATCTTCGGCGATTTCCTTGGCTGCTTCGGAGACCTCCCGGGTGATCGCGTCACGCACCGCACGCACG
Organism: uncultured Planctomycetaceae bacterium; assembly: GCA_964472545.1. Classification (GTDB taxonomy): domain Bacteria; phylum Planctomycetota; class Planctomycetia; order Pirellulales; family Thermoguttaceae; genus CAYYNP01. The sequence goes on from CAYYNP010000002.1 coordinate 3,783, forward strand.
GCCTGATCGTCCATCAGCGTCCGCAGCAGGTAGACCTTGTTCCTCTCGCCGCCCACGCCCGCACGTTCGATTGCCTGGCCCACTTGGGCCCAGCCGGCCACGGCCTCCTCGGGAATCCAGTAGATGCCGCCCGTGGGACGCAACGCCACGCCGCGGTAGTGCTCGACGATCTTCACCAGCGCCTGACCGACGGCGGCGCCGGTCAGTACGTTCTTGAAGTGTTCGAACTGACCTTGGAGTGCAGCCGCGTCGGCGTATCCCCAATCAACTTGGATCTGGCCCGAGTCGTTGACCAGGGCGCCAAAATCGGTTGTGTAGGCGTTGCGATCTTCGCCCCGCTCCACGTCGACCACCTCGAAACCGTTCTTTCGCTTCTTGCGGCGCTGCACGATCTTCACTCGGCCATTACGCTTGGTCGCCCCATTGCTGACGTCGCAGTGGGTCTTCAGCGCCTGGAACAGCGCCGAGTCGTCAGTCCTGGCTGGCGGCTGGAAGGACGACAGCCCCAACCTATCCAACTCGGCGAACAGGGCCTGGCGATCCGTGTCGCCAATGCTCCAGTAGACCACCGCGCCGGACGCGCTACGGTAGGTTTCGTTCATCGTCGGTCTCCTTGGGAAGGGGTGTCCCGTCGGTCTCAAACAAATCGAGTTGCCCGGCCAGGCAGTTCAGCCCGGCAAACAGCACGCCCTGCTTCGTAGGCTCGGGCTCCTCGCCACGCCACGATTCGTGGGGCGGAGAGTCGTCTTGGAGTTGGAGGAGATCAGTCACACCGCAACCTCTCTCTGCGCCAGATTCAGATGCTCCGCCATCAAATCGAGGGCCAGGCGCATCGAGAACTCATCCCCATCCCAGCCCCACGACTGCCAGCCGCAGGGCAAGTCCAGCCCGCCGGTCTCACGTTGCCAGATGGCCGCAAGACGCTCGACGCACGCCTCGGCGAACGGACCGCCGGCACCGAAGTGGTACGTGCGGAAGCGGTGACGCAGGGCCTTTTCCAGCCGGCTGGCGTCGTTGCTGGTGGCGACCACGATCGTGTGGTAGCGGCCCAGCTTCCGCTCGAAGGCGTCTTTGCATAGCCGTTGGCACTGGCGGCTCAGTTCCTCGAGCTCCTCGATCACCAGCACGTGCCAGCCGCCGGGGGCCCGAAAGCGAAAGGGCGTCGTCGGCCCGAACCAGTGGCGGACCTGCTCGGCGTTGAAGTCGGCACCGCAAACGGTGTAGACCGTCTCGAACATCGGGCCGCTGTAGCAGCCCAGCTCGTTGGCCAGGGCGAAGGCCGTGGTCGTCTTGCCGCAACCGGTGGGGCCCTCCAGTAGGACGCAACAGGATTCGGGGGCCGCCGCCAGGGCCTTCAGGGGACGCAGCGGCTGCCCGACGATCCGCTCAAGGCGATTCGGGCGGTAGCGCTCGTGAAGTTGCATTTCAGTCTCCTTGGGGTTGGGGGTTCACAGGGGCCCGCTCCGTCAGCGCCTGCCGCAACAGGCGCCTCAGGGCCGGGTCCCTAGTCCGGCTTCCCTTCCCACTTCGCGATGGTTCGCTATGGGCTATCTCTCTCCAAAGGGCCTGCTGGCGGCACTGCTTAGTCTCAGCCTTCCCAGTGCTCCGGCACGTCGCCGTTGGCCAGGTAGTGGACGCAGTCCACGCAGACCTCGAAATGGACTATCGCGCAGGAGCACATCCGGTCGGACGCGAGCCCGTGGGACACGAACCGGTGTCCAGCAAGCCGGCTCCCACAACACTCACAAGGCACGCGAGAGAATCGGGGGTCATCCACAATCGACTCATCCGCAAGGGCCGCCTTGAACTGCTCGGGGCTCAACTCGGGGTGTTTATCCAGGCAGACCGGGCAGTCGCACCGAAGGCCAATCGCCGTGGCCAGTCGACTCACGGAAACGCCTAACCGGCGAAGCCCGGCCAAGACGGCTTCGTCAAACGGGATCAAGGTTGGGGTCTCTGGCATAGTCCGATCTCCTGCGAAAGGGGTTACTGGCGGCACTCGTCAACGTGTACAACCCATTCCCCCACGGCCCGCAATCGCGACCCCCAGCAGGCCCTCGAAATCAGGGCCACACCGGCAGCGCACGCCCCCACGAACCGGCCGACTGGCGGCATTACCGGCCCGTTACGGCAGCGCACGCCGGCCGAACCGGTTGCGGAGGCCCTCTTGCGCCGCGCAGCCGCAACGCACGGCCAACATCAGTGGCGGCTCTCGCCAACCGAATTGACGCAGCCACCGAAGCGCTGGCGGCACTGTCTAACGCAGACGGGCCACGCCCGGCGCAAAACCAAAGCGAGGACCAGCCCGTAGCCCCAGGGTAGCGATTGGGGCGTTACCCCCAGCGCAGTGCGCAGCGGGGTCCGGGGGATGCAGGTTGTAGGGCTGGCCAAACCGCGTCGGCCGCAGTGCTCCGAGGGTTGCGTGAAACGTGCCCAAATCGTTGCGAGGATGGCCCGTGTGTGCGTTGCGGCGGTCGGCCCGAGTCTCGGGCCCAACCACCCCGCAAAACGCCACGCACGGCCCAAGAACGACGCAACCCCCCGCAACTCGAAAATCGCAGGGGGTCGTGTCGGCCTTGCAGTCGATGGCTACGCGGTAGCCAACCGTTCGCGCTCCGCCGCCTCAATGGCGGCATCCAGGTCGTCGTCGTTCCACACGTCGGTGATGAACGGCCGAGGTGGGGCATCGGGGTCGTCTGCAACCGCATGGCGACCGTCAACGGCAGCCGCAACGATCTGGGCAAGGTGAAACAGGGACATCGGTCATCTCCGGGGAAAGGGAAGGGACACTGCCTCGGGCTACTCCTCCCAGTAGCCCGGTGCAGTAGCCCTGCCCTACGCCGCCACCGGTTCGGGCGTTTCGGCCGGCGCCGCCCGGTTGTCGACCACCCGCTCCGCCAAGGCGATCACGGCATCGAGCGCAGCTTCTCGATGCACGTTCAACGTGTCCCGGTCCTTGCAAGCCAAGGTGCGGCAGTAGGGATGCTCCACCGTCTTCCCAGCGGTGTCCTTGCGCTTCGCCACACCCTCCATCGGTGTGTCGAGGTGCTTCTGCACGAATTCATCGAGTTGGGCGAAGTGCGCTACCAACCGGTAGAGGCCCTCCGGATAGAGATTCAACGGGAATCGACCAAACCCACGAATCACGCACCCGCCCTTTTCGCCCACCTTGGCCGTTACGCTGCCGAGGGTGGCCGGCTTGCGCTGGCGGCTTTCGGTCCACGCGACCATTTCGGCTGGGGTCACCTTGCCGGCAACCAGCATGTTGGCAGCCTCAAGGGTAGTGGCGTTGGTCAAACATTCGGGGATAGCAACGGACATGGGAATCTCCTCGGGTAGGAAGGGTAAAGGGAACCTCAATCTCAGTGGCATAGAGCTACGGCAAGCACTCGGCGGCATGCAGTAGCAGGTCGTGCCCCTCAGCCGGCGAGTACGTTCCGTCGGCCACGCCGTAGACAATGGGGATCGCGCTGGCGGCACTCACTCCCATAGGACGGAACTGCAAGCACTCCGCCGGCGACCGTTCGCCAAGAGCAAGCTCTTCGAGTTGGGCGAGCGTACTCGGCGGGGTTGCCGTAGAGTCGGCGGATGATGACAATGCCATCGTGCAATCCTCCAACGAAGGGTTGTGCCGCGGCCGGGGACGTCCTACCGTCGCCCGGCCATTCTCATGCCCCCGTGGCCGCCGAACCCAGCCCGTGGTCGCAACCGCGGGGCCGCCGATTCGCCCGGCCGTGGTCATTTTACGGGCCGCTTTTTCGCCAATCAGGTCAGACGAAATTCACCTGATCCGATACCGCCGCCCACGTGGCCAAACCCGTCCTGTCGAGGGGCAGAATCCAAGAAATCGAACTGGACACTTGGTTTTCAATAATCGGCCCCACCTAGAAGAATGGGTTCCGGTTGTTATGGGTTGGGGGCGAGTTATTCAATGAGACTGTGGGATTCAAGCCTATGGGTTGTGGCCATACAGTACGATACGGTGGGAACTCAGTATAAGTGGGGGGCTGACTCTTTGAATTGGCGGCGCCGGCCCCCCCGGCCAAAAACGCAACCGCCCCGCACAACGCAAATCGTTTGCATGAAATGACTTACAGCGATATTCTGAGGCAATTCGCGGTGTTGCCGCGTGCGCGCGCGTCCCCTTTCCCAATGGCATTGGGTAGGCCCCCCCGGGTCCCCCTTTGGCCGCCGTTTCTCTTCTATGTTCCGAGGTTGGAATCTAAGCGCTCATTTGCCTGGCAAGATAGGTAGTTTGGTGCGTTCTAAACCCACGGCCTCTGGCCGTGCGATCCTGAGAGACTCTGCCACTCTGGTTGCCGTTCCTGCCGCTGCAAGCCGCCGCAGGCGTTCGGAAGCAGCATCTCGTCAAGCCGTTTGCGGTAGGTCGACTCGGTCGTCGTCATCGAGCCCCGTTACGGCGAAAGCAGTGCATTTCCTGCACTCGCCAAGGCTTTGGCGGTTGGCGAGTGTGTGGCGGCCCATCTGCCAAGGGCTTGGCGAGTGAACTAAGTGAACATGGTGAACCAAATCCCACCCCTCTGTGCCATTGCACTTCTTGACTTCAACCCGTTACAGACGCGTAGCGGGATTTGATTCACGAAGTTCACAAGTTCACTCCTGCGTTGTTCTCTATTTCCCGCAGTCTCCACAATGTTGCACGTTGTCGGGTTCCGGCCCGCTCGATTCGCAGTTTCCGAGTGAACTTCGCACCTTCCCCCCCAGAAGTATTCACGTCATCTTCAATGGTGAACATTCGGTCCCGTAGCCCGACGATGATACGGCCGAGTCGGCTCTTCTGGCTCCGCTCCTTGCCGCTGCCTAGGTCGAGCGGGAAGGCGTCTCGCGTGGTCAGTTTCCATAGGTCGGCGACGCCCACGGGTTTCTCTCTGAACTCATCCCACCATTGCCCGAGAAGGGCCCGCGTTGCATTGCCCTCGGCGTCGGACTGGTCATAGAACTCGTCGACGTTCTCCAGGAAGCCGGGCACTTTGGCCACGTCGAGGATCCCGCCCATAGTCTCCGACCATGATTCAAACATGCCCAATCGGGTGGCCCCCTTGGGTCTGCCTGCTGCAAGCCAGACCCGAATCAAGGTGAGCGCCGCCCAGACTAGTTGCCCGCGGTTCTCTCGAATCCAGAGCCGTAAGTCGAGATGCCGGAATTCCTCGCGAAGCCAGGGCCGGTCCCGTCTCGCATCAAGACGGATACGGACGGTTCGCCGGGCGATTTCCGAGGACACGGCTGGGTTGTTGCCAGTTGCGACCCAAACGCACCGCACGGGAACGCGAATGGTCTCCGACGTGCCGAGAATACGGTCTTCCCACGTCGGCGAAGTGATGGCCGATGACACGGCCGCAGAATCGAGTCGCCGCCGTAGATTGTCGATCAAGATGTACGTGGACCCGCTCCGCAGTTTCGCCGTGATTCGCTTCCGCCATTCGTCTTCGTCGCGTCCTTCAGTCATTGCCGCAACCGGCCGGCCAAGCGGCAAGTAGGCCAGCGAATCGACCAACAGTGTTGCGCCGGTACCCGGACACGGCTTCTCGACGAGATGGAACGGGGTGCAGCCGTCAATCAGGCCGGCCGCAAACGGCAGCAATGCCAGGGCCAGGACGTTGGCCTTCTCGGAATCGCCGATGAACGGGAAATCCCCGAGCAAGTCATAGGCCAGGAGGTCGACCGCGAATTCCACGTCTTCCGGCGTCGGTTGCTCGGGGACATCGGGCACGGTGAACCCATCGGCCGGCGAGTAGAACGTGCGGCTTGCGGCATGATAGCCCGGCTCCGTCTGCAACGAACCGTCGGAAGCGAAAACGGGCGCCTCGACGATGCGAGAGAGAATCGGCAATTCGATATTCGGCGTTGCCAGCGTGTTCCGCACCACCTTGTCCGGCGGGGACATCTCTTCCTTCTCGAAGTCATCCCCGCGCTTCTTCCACTTGAACCACAAGGCCGCTTCGGCCAACTCATACCGCATCCGGTCCAGGGTCAGTTCCCGGATGACCGGTTCCCGCTGGTCACCCTGCTCAATGCGCACAACTCGACCACCATAGCGGAAAATCCGTGGCGGGTCGTTTGCCGCTCGCAATGCGTCCCACGCCTTCTCGGTGACGTTGGGCAGGTTCGCGCAACCGGCGTCGATCTCGGGAAGCCCCGATTCGTTGACAGGATCGTTTACGGATTCCGCCTCGGTCGGCACCCACTCCTGCGCGGACTTGACCATTTCGCAAAGTCGCCCGGCCGTGCCACCGCCGTCTAGCCAATCGGACACGTCACCTTTCGGCGGCAAATCCGGCAGCTCGAGGATCCGCACTGATGCGGCCACGCCCTGTAGGCTCGCGGCCACAGCGTTGGCGTGCTTTAGGCCGGGCCCGTCATTGTCGGGCAGAATCACAACCTGCCGCCCCTGCAGCGCCTTGGAATGCGACTGTCGCCACTTATTGGCACCGCCGGCGTTGCACGTCGCGACGACCCCCAAGCCGGCCAACCGGTCGACATCCTTTTCGCCCTCGACCACGAACACCGGCTCGGTCGCCTCAGCCGCCACGAGTTCCGGCAACCGGTACGGCACCTGACGGACGCCTTTGACCGACCAGTTCCACCCGCCGCCATCGGCAGGCCGCCGCTGCCGGAAGCTCTTCGGCTCCAGCCGGCACACCTGAAAGAGCAACTCACCCAGTTCGTCTTCGTAGTCGTAGGTTCTCGCGATTCGAGACCGCCCGTTACCACTTGCCATGCCATCGCTGTTGTCCATCAGGTCGGCCATCGAAACGCCGAGTTCGGAAGCCACGTCTTCAGTCGCGCAGCCTGCATGACAGAACAACAGCTTCCGGCCATCTTCGCCACGACTGACGGAGAGACTCGCGTGCTGATCGTCGTGTGCCGGGCAGCGTGCCTCATAGCCGTCGCCGCTGCGTCGGACGTTCTTGAGCTTCGCCAGGAGTTCTTCTACAAGCATCCCGTCACCTCAAGGGTCTCACCGCCACATGCGACCGTAGTCGGCTCACGGCAAGCACACTCCGCCTGGACGCAAGACGCGAGCCGCAAACTCGCCGAGTCGACTGTAAGCGTCAATTGTGTCGGCCAAATACGGCGGATCGCAAAAGACAAGGTCAACGGTCTCCGACCCTACGCGATCGCCAACCTCGGCCATGTCGCCGGTGATAATGCCGCCCCCCTCAGGTAACCGCCTGGCGGCTTCCGAACGGCGAGCCTCTCGCTTCTCCTGTTTCAGAATCCGAACGGCCAAGTTCACGTTGCCGCTGGCTTCAGCGTGTTCAATCAACTGTTGGCGATCCCCGATGTCGGCTCGAGCAATCTTGGCCGTGCTGGCGGAAATTGCGCCTATAGCCTGTCGGAGGGATAGAGCGGAAACGCATTTCCGTTCTGTATCCAATTTGGGGTAGTCGCACGCTACGCGCATGTAGTGTCTGGCAAGCCGCGGCGTGCCATCGAAGTTATCCTCGAGCCACTTCTGCCACTGGCCATGCGTGACGGCGCGTTTGGCTTGTCGTAGGAGGTCGCCGCATCGTAGGGCGTGGTCTAGGCCTTGGTGCATGGCCCGTTCGCAGGCGGCGTGCTCGGCGTTGATGTCGACCGCGAGATCCGCCAGGGATTTGGTGGGGGCTGTGGTCATTGGCTTCCGCTTTCCACGAACTCCTCGACACGAGTCTTCAGATCATCGAGATCGTCGCGTTCGTTGATTTCCCGCTCTCGCTCGATTTCAAAGTTGGCCAAGTCCAACTCCGCCTCGATCGACTGCCGGACGATGTCCTGGAGGGTGGCTGGCGGCAGAGCATCCAGCTCTACGGCCAGGTCACCGAACCGGGCGTGGTATTTCTTGGCGCGGGAGTCGGTCCATTTCAGGGCCTCCGGATTGTGCGGCAAGTCATACTCGTCCACCTGCTCCGGCGTGAGGGCGCATCGTCGGGGGATTACCTGGTCGCCGAGGCCCATCTCGCCCTGCAAGGTCTCCATCATCGCCGGGAGCATCTCCCAGCCGCTGGGGTCGAGGTCGCCGAAGTACAGCACCACCGTGCCGCTGTAGCCGGCGTCGGTGTTGGCGATGATCCGCTGCCGACACTCATGGACGTAGCTGATCGAGGAGAAGCCCCGGGCCACAATCACCGGCACGCAATACTGGAACGCAACGTCGTGGAAGATTCGGCTCAAGGCGTCCTTTTCCACCCAGCATTCGATGGCGTGCTCCTGGGACTGCAATAGGTCACGCCGATAGCCGGACAGGTAGCCCGCCGTCTCGTGCGCCACGAAAGCCTGCTGGTCTTGCCATCCTCCAGATGCCAACATACTGCGGGCCCGGTCCTCGATGGCCTCCCAAGGAACCACGCCGTCTAAACGGGCCTTCGTGAGCAGGCGAGATAGCTTCGTGTATTCTTGGATGCGGTTCGGAATCACCACTGCTGCCACGAGTGCGTAGTAGATCTGCCGCAGAGTCAACGGCCAGAACGCGCTGAGTCCGTCGATGGTCGCCTTCACTCGTTCGACGTACGCTTGTGTCTTCGCCGACCATGTGCTTGTTGTTCGTTGTCGTGCCATTTCGAGTCCCTACTTTGTCGTGAAGTCCGTGTGCCTCTGCCACATCACCACAGCGCCCCCGGAATCGACGGCGCCGTGGTGCAGACCATCGCTAGATCCCCGCATCAGCCAGTTCGCGCTCAGTTTGCTCGGCAGCGCAATTCCCGGCTGCGGCAGTGGAAGATGGAGCGGCTGCGGCTGTCAGCCGATGGAAGAACCTGGCCAATGCCTCACGGCTAGTGCAGCGGGTGCCGCCGACCTGGAGAGACTCCAAGATCACGCCTTTGCAGCCGGTCTTGGTCCAGCGGTAGAGACAGGAGACGTGCGGCTTCTTGCCGCCGCGCCGGCGCGGGAGATCTCCTGCTGCCTCGGGGAGTGAGACTATTGTCTCCGTGTTCGGGTCGATCATCGACTACCTTTCGCACAGTGGGATTCTGTCTGCCACTGTACGGAATGGTAGGCAATCTCGTGAGAAAGGCAGTCCTAACTCGAGTATATACTCAAGTACTTGCGCCTCTGGGCACCTAGTCCCATTCGGGTAGGCCGTAGCCTTTCGGATTTACGTCCTGCCTGTTGGTCAGCAGCTTCCTGCGGCGAAGGGTCGCAAGATTCACCTTTGTGGTACCTTCGCTCGCTGCCCCATGTTCCTTAACGAGTTCTTGCAGTATCTCCTTCGTCGTCAATCGATGATCAGTTGCTCGTATCACGTCCATGATCTGCCGCTCGGCCTCGGACAGTTCAGGCGGCTCCGGGGGAGATGCGGTCCGACTGCTCTTCACCTTCTCGGAGCCAGTCTTGCCAGTGTCGCTTCTCGACGCAACCGCCTCCTGTTCGTCCCGCGCCTCCCGAATCTCGTCGGCAAACTCCAAGGCCACCTTCGGTAGATCGCCGAGGCCTGCATGAAACACCTGTTCGCCGTCCTGCAAGTCGCGCTGCAAGCGCCGGAGTTTTCGTCGGATCTCGATCTCGTCGACGGCGTCCGTGGGACGGCGGGCGCTGAACTCATAGAAAGCGCCGTGGATATCTTCCGTAATCAGCCCATGGCAGTGCTTCTCCAACGCCGCGATGAGAGTCTCTACCTCTGATTCACTCACTCCTTCTACACGGCAGAGCGGTGACCACAGATTTGGGAAAGGTTCCCCCGCATCGGATACGTCCATGCAGTGAACGGAGGCGGAGTCACGATAGAAGAGGCACCAGCGGTCGGCCCCGGTAGTGTCAGCGCCCATATCTTGGGACTCCGGGTCTTGTGCGATCGCCTCAACGGCTTGACGTTCCAGCTCTGCCTTCACGTTAGGGTCGGCCTCGCAGTGCGATACGATGTCGCGAGCGGCGTTTGATAGGCCAGACCACCTCTGGACCGCATCCCACCAGAAACGCCCCTCTGTTCGATCGCGATCCATTGCGATAACCAGATCACTGCAAGACTTGCGGATCTTCTCCACTGTCCTCACCAGCCTCGTTCGCACGTCCTCCTGTTCACCGAACGGCCAACCATGCTCTCGTGCAACGTCCGTTTCTTGCCGGTGATCCTCCACAACGGAGAGAGCCGCGTGGGAGAAACGGTCTTCCCTCAGCAGACTGTGTAGCGCAACGGCTGCCTTCGCAATCCGTTGACGGTTCTCCGGGACCGGATCGTCAAACTGCTCAGCAAGAAGTTCGGGCGGGAAGTCGGGGTCGCCAACCACCTCTGCGTTGTCGAACAGGACCTTCTGTTCCTGCTCGACGAGTGTCCCAATCCCTGAAGCCACTTCAGACACCGCTGCTTCGAGTTCGGTAGCACGTTTCCAAAGGTCTAGTCCGCTGTTCGACATCGGATATTCGCCTTCGTTCAACCAGCCACTCGTGTTAGCCGCTATCGCATCCGCTGCTTGCCCCTGACCGACAACATCGGGTCCGCAAGGGGACACATGCGCAGCACGGCGGCCGCGGCTTCAACGTGCCTCGCCGGCCCTTTCACACCAAAGCACGCGTAATGCGCCAGTATATTGCGTCTTCGAGAATTCGCAAGCTACAGCAAGCAGTTGCATGGTGTGGCCATTCGCTCCTCGTACGTACTCGATTGGGCCACGTTATCCTGTCTCCCGGGCAATCCGCACGGCCATCTCCAGGTTCTTCTCGGCGTAGATCTCCGTCACGTCGGCCCGGGCGTGGCCCAACGTGACTTGGGCGGCCTCAAGGCCGTAGCGGTGCCGAATCTCCGTGCCTCGCGTGTGGCGTAATCGATTGGGGCTCCAGACCGGGATCTCCGCGCGTTTGCAGGCCCTTTCTATGGCCTGCCGATACGAGTACCTGGTGTAGTGGTCGCCGGGCGCTCGGTTCCGGTTCCGCCGCTGAGTGAGCTTGCTCTGGGGCGACACACTCCGAGCCTTCCCGTTCCGTCGCCTCTTGGCCAGGGATGCGTCGGCGGATTCTCTTGGGCAGAAGCAGTAGGCGTCCGGCCGACGATCGAGCCAGGGGAGAAGGACCTTCTGGGCCCTTGGGCCGATGTAGAACCTCCGTCGGTGTCCGGTGTGATCCATCTTGTGGCTGGCCGGCTCACAGCACCAGATGCCGTCTGACCGATTGATGTCCACTGGCCGCAGGTTGCAGACGTCCTCGGGGCGGCAGCCGGTCAGACGCTGGAAGCGGACCATCGCCTGGACGATTTCCGGCAAGTGCGGCAGTGTCGCCTCGATGTGCTCATCCGACACGGGAGGAACCGGCGGGATCTCACGAGCCTTGCTCCGCCCCTTTCGGAGGCCGCTGACGGTCATCAGCGCCTGATAGGCCTCGACCGGCACCAGTTCGTTCTCGACGCCCCAGCGGAACATCCTGCGAATGCGTTGGACGTACTGGTTGACCACTCTGCGGGACACGTCCGCCTCAATGATGGCCTGACGCACAGCCTTCAGCTTCAGCGGGCTGAATTCGTCGGCCCGAGTGCGGCCGTACAGACGGCGCACGAACCGGAGGGCCGACCGGATGCCGGCCTGTTCGTCGGTGGCCCGGCCGCGCTTCACGTAGTAGGACTTGGCGTGGGTCCAGTACGCCAGGATCAGTTCGTTGACGTAGATGGCTGGTGGGGCGGACGAGCCCTGGCCCTCTTTGGGCTGCTCCCTAACGACAGATACCGCCTTGCTGCTGAGCCATTCGGCGAGCAACCGGCGGTACTTCTCGTGGCTTTCCGGAGAGCCGTACTTGCCCAGGTAGTGGTCCTTGCCGTCGATTCGGACGACGGCCAGATCCTTGGGTTTGTAGTGGCGATACTTCGGAGTTCTGGGGGGTGTCGAGGGCATCTGCGGGTCCTTTCTGTCCACAAAGTAGTACCGGTACTACTTTTTCAGGACTTCCAGGCCGCACCACCCTACACCGGGCAGGTATCCTAACTCCAGGATTCAGCGGGATTTACGTTAAGTGGGCGATACTGGGCTCGAACCAGTGACCCCTAGCTTGTCGAGCTAGTGCTCTAACCAAACTGAGCTAATCGCCCTGCTGCCGACCCTTACACGGGTCAGGTCTGCCCTGTACGACTCTACTCTACTGACATCGTCCTGAGGCGTCAATACGGGGCACGCCGTGCTTGTGCGACGACATGCTGCTCCCTAATCAATCGTGTGCGTGATGGCCGAATGCGGGGGTTGTTCCCGACGGAATGTGGGGGCAGGCGAAAATCACAGGCGTGCCGGGGCATTGGGACCGCGATCGCCGACACGGCGTGCGGCAGTTGAATCGGCGGCGGGCCGTTGCTACGGTATCGTTGCTGCCTGCTGGCGGTGCGCCTGAAATTCGTGATCGCCGATGAAGCCCACACGGTCGTTTGACAGCATGCCTCTGCACCTCAGGGACGCACGCTGTAGAACGAAGGGTCGCTGTCTCTATGCTTACGTACTTGCCTGGCCGCCAAAGAAGCGGCCATTTGCCGGACTGGCGTTTCTCCTCCCCGAAAACACGCGCATCGGCAAGATCACTTCACGTATGTCGAGTTTCTTGACGGTCGACCGTAGAATGCAAGCGATTAAACAGATCGTATTCGTGGGTTTCATGCCCCTGGCTTTTGTGGTCTTTCCCGTGGCCGCGACCGAGTATTTCGTGTCGCCGACGGGCGCCGATCACAATGACGGAAGTAACGAGAGGCCCTTCCAGACGCTGGAACGCGCCGCGGAGAGCATGGAGCGGGGCGATGTATGCTGGCTGCGCCGTGGGCGTTACCGGGCGGAGACCGTCCTTGAAGGTCTCAGAGGGGAGCCCGGCAAGCCGCTGGTCTTCCAATGCGTGCCTGGCGAGCGCGTGGTTATGGACGGCACGGTGCCACTGCCGACAATGTGGAGTCTGTGGAAGGAGGGCTTTTACAAACTCAAGGTGGACGAGCCGGTTTGGCAGCTCTTTTGCGGCGGTAGATTGGTCTACGTGGCCCGGTGGCCGAATGCTTCTTTCGAAGACGGATCGATGTGGCGAATGGAGGAGTGCATGCGCCATACGGATCGAGAATTCGTGCGGGGCAGGCCGACCGGGCAAACCAAAGACGGCCTGATCTACGATCGGAATCCACAATCGTACGCGGCGAATTCGGCCGAGGAAGCATCCGTCGGACCGTCGGTCAGAGAAGGCGTCAACCAGACGACGTTGGCCGAGACGGGCGTCGATTTCTCCGGCGCGGTTGCCGTGCTGAACCTACACCATTGGCTCACCTGGGCGCGTCCCGTTACGGATCACCAGGCAGGACGCACTTGGTTTCGCTACGACAGCCAAGGTACGAAGATGGCGAAATACGTTGGCTTGCGGCAGCCCTCGATGGAAGCCCCGCACGGTAAGGCCGGATGTGTAACAGGACTGCGCGGGTGATTGTACGGTTCATCGAAGGGCTCGCCTGCCGCGCTACATCCCCGACCGGACGCGTTTGTAGAGTCGGTCCAACCGCTGGCGGGCATCATCGAACCAGCCACATTCGCTGAGTTCGCGCAACGCCTGTTCGTTAAGACCGCCGGCCGTCGTAGATTCCTTAGCCAGATTGCATAGTTCCTCCGGCGGCGTGCGCGTTTCAATATCGGCCAGCGCCCGAAACATGTTGCTGGAGTACATGGCGGCACTGGCGGGTGCGACCCCCCGTTCGGTCATCCATCGGGCCACTGTAGACGTCAATTGGTGATGAGGAGCCATCAACCCGCTGGCAGCCGAGAAGATCGCAATCTGGTCTTCGTCGTCCATTTCGATGACGGCGGCACAACCTTGGAACAACGCCTTGATGTCCGCATTCGGTGGGCAGAGCGGCAGAGGGCCGGTGCCGTGTTCGATCGGCGGCAACGGAATAATGCGATGCACCTTCCGTATCGGGGACGCCATCCGTCGCAGTTCGTCAATGGCGATTCCTGCCATCAGGCTGACTAACGTCTGGTCTTCTCGAAACCTGAGCTGCGAAATGACGTCACGAGCCTGATCCGGCAATACGGAAACAAAGACCACGTCGGACCGATCCACAATCGACTGGTTATCGGCTGCTACGGCCAGATTGCCAAAACGCCTCGCCAGCGCAGAGGAACGTTGCTGATTGCGTTGCGAAATCGACATCGGGCCGGCGCAGTTTGCGTGTTCGATCAAACCGATGATCATGGCTTCGCCAATCGCGCCGATGCCGATCACGCCAAGTCGCAAGTGATTCCCTGAATCCGTCATGCTGCGTCAAGGACTCCTGTTGTGGGAAGCGTCGTGTCACCTTGTCTGCGCTTGTCGGTCGACGAGCCGAGGTTGCCCGAAAGCGGCGACGTTCGTTCGTCTACCTTTCGGCCAGCACCTTCCCCTCTGCCGCGATCAGTTCCTTCATGCCCGGCGTGGGGTCCTCGCGCATCCGCTGCCAGATCTTGCGGGTTGCGCCGAGCAGTGCCCGATAGTCGGGATCGGACGTATCGGTGAAGACCTTGGGGCTGCACTTTCCCCAGCCGCCGGCGTTGGCGGCCAGCGGCGCCAACAGGTAGAGGCTCTTTGCCGGATCGCGAGGATGGATCCAGCCCGGCTGGGCCAGGCCGTCTTGACGCCGGGAGGAGAGAAACGCGGCCAGTTGTCGATCCGAAGGACTGGACGAGTAGACCGCGATTTCCGAGGCGCCGGGGTTGTATTCGGGCGTGTGGGAATTGAGGAACTTGAGTCGGACCTTTTGCACACGCCGCTTCTCGACGGCGATCCGCTGCGGTCCGTGGACGTTCTTCAGCACGCCTCGGACGGCGGGCGTGTCGTCGTCGTCGAGATAGACCTCGTAGTCTTTCCAGCTCTCAATGAGCGCGGTGGTGCGTCCCGCATAGACGATCTGTGCCACGAAAACCGGATTGTCCCATTGCAGCGTGAATTCGGCTTGGTCTCCCGCCTCCTTCCCGTTGACGGCCCAGTTCCCGTCTAGCCGGCCGTCGACCGCCCGGCGGGCCGTGAAATTGCCGCTGTGTTCGGAGGTTGCCGAGACGGTTGCCTTCGGTGCGATGTTCTCCGGCCCCGCCAAGTTGCCGTCATGGCACGAGTCGCAACGGCGTTGCTGGATTTCCTTGACGGCCTGCATGTCGGCCTGCTGCGGCCGGTAGCCCCAGCGGCCCCAATCGTGAACGCTGATGAACGAACCGAGGTAGAGACCGTTCATGTCGACCCAGGTCAACAGCCGCAGCCATTCGTCCCGATTGAGCTCGATGTCTTCGTGCCCTTCCTGCAGCAACTTGACGAGCTTGCTCTGTGCCGAACCAAACTGATACGGCTGCGTCACCTGGAAGTCGCCGTGGAAGTTCGCCCGGGGCACGTACTTCGTCAGCGCATCGTAGCTCGTATTGTGGGCCGTGGGATGCGACGCGCCGGTGAGGCCGCCGAAGAGATCGACGTTGCCGGCCGGATTCAGGCCGCTATGGCATCGCGTGCAGTGACGGTCGAGTACCGGCTGAACGTCGCGGAGGAAGCTGATCGGATGCTCGCTGCCCCACGACGGCGCCTCGGGCACGGACGGCTCTCGGCGGCCGGCCAGGGTGGTCGACGTCGGCGGGGCGCCGTCTTGGGTCTCGTGACAGCCGGTGCAACTCCGCCGTTCGCCCGGCTGGAAGCTCACCAGGCTCCGCATCCGGCGAACCTCGACGAAGTTCTCGTCGAGCGCCTGGAAGTAGACGCCGACGTCGGCCGGCACCACGAAATGGGCCGATCCGTCGGCCTCGACCGGCACCAGCCCCAGGGTCCGCTTGATCGTCCAATCGTGCTCGACCGTGTAGCGGGCGGCCCCTTCTTTGGTGTACGGCCAGGGCATCGACTCGTTGATCCGCAGGTACTTGACCGTACCCGGCGAAACGTCCATACCTTGGTGGACGTCGGTGATCACCAGCGTGGCGTCGGGGTCGTTCGGGTCGGTACGGTCCTTGAGGATCGGCGGCATGCGGCGGGCGGTTAGCGGCACCGGCGAGAAACACGACGTGTTCGGGTCGCGATAGATCAGCTCGCGGTTGCCGAAGACGTCGATCAGGTAGATCCCAAAACCCTCGGCCCGGGTCATGTCGCCGGTCGGGTTGTAGGAGGCCAGAAAGTACTTTTCCGAGATCGGCCAGGGCGTCATGTAATAGCCGATGCCGCCGACGCCTCCTTCGGGCACGGGCACGCCGTTCAGCCCGCCTTCAAACGGCGAGACGCCCGGCGTGACGATCTCGATCGCTTCGGCCGCCGTGTTTCCCCGTTGGAAGTTGACCCGCACCACGGCCCCGGCCGCGTTGGTGTGATGGCCCGTGGCGATCGCGGCCACCTTGTTGGTGCCGGGGATCGCACGGCCTTCTTCGATGGCCAGCGGCAGGTTCAGGTGCTGCTTGAAGAGCGCGTCCTGCTGGGTCCCGTCGGGGCGGCTGACCCAGAGCGATTGCGTGTGCAGCCAGTGGCGTTCGTGATACTCCCAGTGCGTGTAGAAGACCCGGCCGTCGTTCAGTACACGGGGGAAGTTGTCGCTGTCCTTGTTGGCGATCAGCCGGCGGACGTCGCTCCCGTCGCCGCTGATGGTGTAGAGATTCACCAGCACCTCGGACCAGGGATGCGGATCGCACTGGGCGTTGTAGCCGCAGCGTTCCGAGGCAAAGGCGATCCGCCCGCCGGGCAGGTAGCAGGGATCTATATCGTGCCACGGATCGTCGGTCAGTTGGCGGATCTTGCCGGATTCCAGATCGAGTTCGTAGATGTTGGCGTGGCCTTCGGTGACGTAGCAATCGTATTCAAAACGGGTCTTTGGCGCCGGGCGCTTGACCTGGGAGTCCCAGAACCCGAACACCACCCGCCGGCCGTCGTACGAGAGGTCGTAGCCGCGCACGAGCCCTCTGCCGAGCCGGCCTTGCAAGAGCGGCTTCAGTTCGGCGTCCGGCCGTAGCGACGTCAACACGTACAAATCGCCGCCGTCGTGGGCCGACTCGTCCGCGTATCGCGACGAAGGGAATTGATGACGGTGGATGTTCATCGTCCGCTGCGTGTATCGCTTGTAGAAGAGGATCTCGCGGAAAGCCAGTGCCGGGTTGTTCAGGGCCAGGTCGCGGACCTGCTGGCGGGCGTCGACGTAGAGTTGCCGGACGGCCTCGGCGTCGCCGGCCAGCGAGGGGGCGTCGAGCCGCTGCTGCAACGCGTTGAGCCGGTCCGCGGCGTCGGCAGATCCGGCCGATCGGCTTGCGTAGTCGTCCAGCAGTGCTCGGCCCCGCTGCAATGCCGCGGCGATCTTCTCGATCGCTTTCGCGTCCATCGGCGATTGGACGCTCAGTTGATCCAACTGTAGCCAGTTTTGAATGATCTGGCCTTGGGGAAGGTCTTGCAGGCTGCGAGAGGCTTCTTCGGTGGAGAAATAGAGCGAAGCCAAGCGTTCGGAGTCGGGCGCTTCGCCGGCGGTCTGCCGGGCCAGTTCGGCGCGGGCTTGCGTCAACGGTGCATACGCCGCGGCCAGGTCGCGCTGAGGAACCTTGGCTGCCTCGAGGAACTTCAGCCAGGCGTCGCTTCGTGCCAGTGCCGCCTTGGTGCCTTGCAGCAATCGGGCCGTCGTGTCGGCATCTCGGCCGGCGGCGGGCCAGATCTTCAACAGGTCCAAGCCGTCGCGACGCAACGACGTGAGGCCGGGAAAGGCACCGGGGTGTTTACGCGTGATCGCTTTGGAAACCGTATACCGAACGGCACCGGCCGGCGCCCCACCATAGAGAAAATGCCACGCGCCATACTTGCGCAGCCCGTGAACCTTCACCAGCAACCGATTCTCACCGGCCGCCAGCGGCAGCAACACGACCTCTTTCGGGTCCCAACCGCCGCCCAGCCAACCGTCGCCCGGCCCGCGATCGACGAACTGCCTTCCATTGAGCCAAACCGTAATCCCGCTGGTTCCGCGCATCGAAACGGCGTAAGTCCGTGGTTCGTTGGAAGAGATCGTACGGGCCAGATAGAAGGTCCCGTCGGCATCGCGGCCGGGACACAGGCTGCGCAGGTTGAAGTTCGCACCTGCGGGGATTTCAACCGGCTTCCACGACAGCGGTTCCGCTTGCCGACCTCGATAAGCCACGTCCGGATCGACCGCTTCGCCCGGATTGGATTCCGGTGCAAAAGGAAAATCGAATTTCGCGCGGTCAAAAGGTCCCACGACGAGCCAAGGGCCCTCATCCGGCGCCGGCAAGGCGATCTCGGTGACCGTCTCACGGGCCATTTCGTGCCAAGCCGCCCCAGTTGCCGCCTCGGGCGTTCGGTCGGCCACGGCCGGTGACGTGCCGGCGGAAACGATAAGACCCACCACGAGTAGGGATGCCGCGAGTTTCATCTTGCATGTCCTTCGAGGTTCGGGGCGACGGTTGAGGGATGCCCACCGTACGAATTGGCGACTTTCTATGGTACCCGGCAGTTCGTCATCCGCGACGTATCGCGCCGTGCGGCAGTCTTCGATTCTCACGTTTGGCTTTTGCCGATATCCCGCCCCATGGAATACGCCTTGCCGAGAAACTGGCCGACGCCGTAGTACGTCTCCACGCCTGGCGCGAAAACGATCGGCCGGATCTTCTCGACGTCGGGGAATCCTCTCTCGCCCAGGACCGATTCGTTGGCCTTGACGTCGAGGATCTGGCCGATGAACTGCGTGTGCGTGCCTATTTCGACCGCTTGCACGAGCTTGCATTCCAGGGCCAGGGAAAACTCTTCGATGTACGGGGCGTCGACCAACGCGCTCCTGACCGGCGTGAGGCCCGTGGCGGCGAACTTGTCGGTGTCTCTGCCCGAGACGATGCCGAAATAGTCGGCCTCCTTGACCTGTCGTTGCGACGGGATGCAGACCGTATAGGCTTTGCGTCGGGTAATGTTGGCGTGCGTGTAGCGAGCCGGCCGCAGCGCGACGGCGATGCACGGAGGTTTGTTCGCACAGATTCCGCCCCAGGCCACCGCCGCTCCGTTGGGCTGGCCGTCGTCGCCGTAGGTTCCGACGATCCAGACGGGGGTGACGTGGGCGAGGCTACTGGGACCGAGGGATTTCTTCATCGGATTCCCTTCCGATACGTGTCTGGAGCCTAATACGTACGCGCCTATCTTGGCGTGAAGTGTAGAGAGATGTCAAGTGGACTGGGCGGAAATCTGGTCGAGATCAAGCGGGGCTCGGAACCTGTCGGCTGAAGCCTGGCGGCATGGTGAATCTCGCACGTCTCCGCTGTGGGCCGCTGCCGCTATTCTGGACAACCCCTGCGGGCACAGTACACTGCTTTATAGGAGGTTCAGCCGGGAGCCGTTTCCGGTGGATCGTAGGCGCGAAACTCGGGGCGTTCAATCACGGGAGGTTTGATGATGCGACGCTACGTGTTCCTTTCGGCGGCCCTACTCTGTTCTGCTCTGATTGGCACCGGCATCGGCGCGGAGGGCAAGTCGGTCGACGAGTTGAAGAAGGCCGGGGATTTCCGTGGGCTGGTTGCCAAGCTGGGGGACCGTCGGGCGCAAGTGCGGCGCGAAGCCGCGGTTGCCTTGCCTGGAGTCGTGGAGAAGGTCAAAGACCCGGCCGCGCTCAGTCCCATCATCGGCCGGCTGATCGACGTGCGCTTCCGCGACCCTTGGAGGACCACCCGCGAGTACAGCGGCCGGGCGCTGATGAATGCGCTGAATAGGACCGAAGACCAGAGGGTGCTCAACCGTGCGCTGCAACCCTTGGTCGACGCCTTGGACCGGGGCCAAGTCGATCTGGAACGCCGCCGCTACGCCGCGGTGGCGCTTTCGGTCGTGGTGATGCGGCTGGAGCGAGTCGATCTGCTGCGGCCCCGCATTGCCCAACTGCTGGCGGCCTCGTTCGAGGACCCCGACGAGGGAGTGCGCACCTACGCCGAACGGGCGCTGCAGCACACGCTAATGAAGCTCGACCACGAACCTACGCTGACCGTCGCCGCCCATCCGCTGGCGGACCGATTGGACAGCAAAGACCTGCACGCCCGCAGCTACTCGGCGGTGATGCTGTCCGTGGTGGTTCGCAAGATCGAGGATCGCGACACGCTCGAATCACTACTCAGCCGCATTGTCCCTGCGGCGACCAAAGACCGCGACGAAGGAGTCCGCGACTACGCCGGCCGCGCAATGCACCACATTCAACACGTGCTGAAGGAGTAAGAGAGACCCGCCATAAGATTCGTCGACTCGCAACGGACGTTCCGTTGAGCCTTCCGGGAGGAGGAACCCGTCATGTCGTCACTCCAGTTGCCGATTCTCGCTTGGCTTGCTCTCGCTGGGGATCCGTCCGGCGTGTTCGAGCACCGGTTGCCTGACTTTGATCTGGAAACGGCCGGGGCTTCCTACGTCGTGTCGCTGCCTGACGATTACGACTCCTCGAAGTCTTGGCCCGTGGTCCTCGATTTCCACGGTGCGATTTCGCCCAGACTCAAGGGAGCAAATCTGGTACGCGAGCGGCTGTGGTCGCGGTTTACCGAGAAGGCGCCGTACATTGCCGTGGGCATAAACGGCCGCACGCGTGCGTGGAATATGACCGAGGGCGAGAAGGGCGATCGACCGTTAGCCCTCGCCGTACTGGCCGCAATTCGCAAGGAGTACTCGGTGGATCCGAAGCGGATCTACTTGGCCGGTTTTTCGTCGGGCGCCGATTTCCTCTGTTCCGGCGGGCTGCAGTTGGACGGCCCGTTCGCCGGAAGCCTTGTGGTGTGCCCCGGCCCTCCGAACGTCGTCGGCCTAAGAAACGGTGAGTTGCTGAAGTGCAAAGACCGCGCCTTCTACTTTGCCACGGGCGAAGAAGATTACATCCGCAAGAACGGCGCATGGCAGGCGTTTCTGACCCTCGACGAAGCGGGCGCGCGCGTGATGTACCGCGAAGTTCCCGGCAAGGGGCACGAGATGTTCGACCTGGACGAATACATGCGGCTGTTCGAGTACCTGGAACTGCTCGCAAAACCCGATGCTGAGGTCGACAATGTTTCCATCGCCCGCAGGGCCATCGGCCGCAAGGACTATCTCTTGGCATCGACTCATCTGCTGCGATCGCAGAAGGCCGAGGCGAAGCAACTCCTGAGGGAAGTGGAGGCGCGGGGAAAAGACCTTCTGAAAGCAGCCGAGCAGATCGACGCGGCAGCCATGCCGGGCCGTGCGTTCGAGGCATGGTGGCACATCCGCACGCAGTTTCACCGATTTCAGCCGCTGGCCGAGCGGGCACAGGCGGAACTCGACCAACTCCAGCAGAAGATCGACGCGCGCGAATTGTACCGGTCGCGTCGAGAATGGCTCGAGCGCCGACGTGACGCACCGGATGCGAAACAACCCGCAGCACCGGCACGGCCAACTCCCCAGCCGGCCGCCAGACCGCCACGGCCGCCAAGACCTTGGACCGCGCCGAAGGGCGTGGGTGCAGACCCGCAGTGGACGTTCGATCGCTACCTCACCTACGACGAACTGGCCGGCCGGCTGCGCAACTTGGCACAGCGCTATCCGCACCGCGCGAAGCTGCTGAGCATGGGCAAATCGATCGAAGGCCGCGACCTGTGGGTTTTGGAAATCACCGATTACCAAAGCGGCCCCCCCGCAACCAAGCCGGCCGCTTGCGTGCAGGGCGGCCTTCACGGCAACGAGATCAGTTCGACGATGACGGTCTTGTACATGGCCTACCAGATGGCCGCCAATCCGGGGCGCAGCCGGACCGTCGCGAAGCTGGCGGCTTCGACGACCTTCTATGCGGCGCCGGCGGTCAATCCGGACGCCGTGTATCACTATCTGGCCGAACCTCATAGCCATTGGCGCCCGCGGTTCAACTACCGGCCGTTCGACTCCGACGGCGACGGCCGGATCGACGAAGATCCGTACGAGGACCTCGACGGGGACGGCGAGATCGGCCTGATGTATCAGCCGGATGAGGATGGCGACTACACGCTCGAGGACGGACGGCTCGTTCGCGCCGCCGGGCAACCGCGCTACAAGCTCGTCGGCCGCGAGGGCATCGACAACGACGACGACGGGAAGTTTTCGGAAGATCCGCCCGGCGGGGTCGATCTCAACCGGAACTTCCCGGTTGGCTTTCGGGCACGCAGATCCTTTGGTGGTTCGTCGGGAATCAGCGCGGCATCGGAGCCGGAGACAAAGGCGGTTGTCGATTTCATCCGCGAGCGTCCGGCGGTTTCGCTCTTCCTGGATTACCACAACGCAGCCAAGTGCCTGTTCTATTGGACCGGAACGGAAGGTGAAACCGAGGCCCCCCTGTATGAAGCCATCGCGGCGCGGGCCCAGTCGCGACTCGGCTATACTCCGCGGCGGCTGAGCCACAACGGGGCCGGGCTGACCGCCGCCTGGGCGTACGGACAGCAAGGCATCTTTGCGCTGATCGTCGAGCTCGAGGCTGGACGCGACGAATCCAACCACGACCCGGACAACGCCCGCGAGGGTGCCTTCCTGCCGGCCAGACCATTTCAGCATCCCCAGTTGGGCAATATCCTCATCGGGAACGACTCCAAGAAGATCACCAAACGCAATCCTCATCCGCGGAACATTCTCTGGCAGGCAGATCGCAACTGGTTGTGGGTCAGAGAAGAGCTTGGCCAACTTCCGCGACTCGAGTTGAGAAACCAGAAGATCGAGCGGACGGCCGACGGTTTCACCGTCGTAGGCGAAATCGTCAACTCGGGCACGCTGCCGACCGACAGCGTCGTGGGGCGCCGCGACGGCCGCGGTTTTCCGATCACCATCAAGGCCGAAGGGGCCAGCGTGTGCGGCACGACCACGCTCGAGCCGCTGGCGGGCGGCGAGGCGCACCCCTTCCGCATCGACGTTTCCGACCCGGCCGAGTCCGTCGCGTTGGTGATATCTCATCCGCGCGCCGGAACCGCGCGCCTGCCGATCGCACAACCTCGCAGCCCGACCATTCCCATCCGCAAGACGTACGAGATCGAACCGGGTTACGTGACGACCGACCGCGCCCGGTTGGCCGGGAACGCGTTCTATCGCGACGGTGTCTCCTCGGAAGAGCGCGGGCCGGCGTTCGAGTTGAAACACCGCAAGTCGGAGCTGCGGATCGCCGTGCTGCTGGGAGAGTGGCAGGACCAGCGGCACAAGATCGACGCGGCCGAGTTTCGGCGTGCCCTGTTTTCCAACGGCGATTACACGGGACGATCGGCGACCGGCCAGCACGTCTACGGCAGCCTCCGCGACTTCTACGACGAAATGTCGTACGGCAGGATGGCCGTGTCGGGCGAGGTCTTCGATTGGGTCGAGTTGGCCGGGCATTATGCCGACTACCGCGACGCCGGCTTCGGTTCGCGGATTGTCTCGGACGCGATGCTGACCGCCGTCCGCGATCGCTACGCTGCCGACGCCCTGGACGGGTTCGACTGTATCGCATTCGTCTGGGCCGGAACCACCGTCAAGCGAACCAGCTCGCTGTGGCCGATGCGCGTTTCGCTCAAAGAATCGCCCGACGTGGTGGCTTTCAAGATGGCCGAGTATCACCTGGGCGAGTTGTCGGCGATCGGCGTCGCCTGCCACGAGTTGGGTCATACGTTCGGCGTCAACGACAAGTACGGGCTGGGCGCCACGCGGAATCCGATCGGGCCGTGGTGCCTGATGGCCAAGGGAACCCACGGCGGCGAGCCTTCGGGGCGCCACCGGCCGTTTCACATGTGCGCCTGGTGCAAGATGGTCATCGGCTGGGTGAAACCGGCCGTCATCGATCCGTCGGATCCGCAGAAGCTCGCCCTGCGGCCCACGCTCTACGGTCCGGGCGAAGTGCTGCGTATTCTGCTCAAACCGGACGGAAGCGAATACCTGCTGTTGGAAAACCGTCGCCGTGAGGGATTTCAGACGGATCTCCCGTCACCGGGGCTGGTGGTTCTCAAAGTAGGGCCAAACGACCTCCCGGCCGCCCCGCAAACCCGAGTCCAACTCTTGCCGGCCCATGGCTTGCCCCCGCCGCGTCGTGGCGTACTTGCTGAAGTGTCGAAGGTCGCCTGGCCGCAAAGCGGCCGCTGCGAACTCGTGTTTGCCGGCGTGAGAATCTCGAACATCCGCCTGGTCGACGACGTTGTGTATCTCGACGTGTCGGTCACGGACTCGGCGAATCGTTGATCATCGATTGAGGACCCAGCCATGTATTCGATACCCCACGCCGCCATTCGGTTGCTCGCTTGCCTGCCGGCCATCCAGTGTTGTCTTTCGCACGAATGGGCCGGGGCATCGGAGACATCGGTCTCGCAAGATCGCGCCGATTCAATAGGTCGCCAAACCATCTCGCTGGCGGGAACCTGGCAATTCGCGCTGGATCCGGAGGACGTTGGCGTGGACCGGCAATGGTTTACGAAACACCTCGACGACACGGTCCGTTTGCCCGGCACCACGGACGAGAACCACAAGGGCATCAGGAAGGACGAACAGTGCATCGATCGGCTCTCCCGAGTCTGGTATTGGAAAGGGCCGGCCTGGTATCAGCGTCGCGTGACGATTCCCGAGACATGGAAGGGCAAGCGGATTACTCTGCTCTTGGAGCGCACCAAACATACCCGGGTGTGGGTCGACGCGACGTTTTGCGGCGGCGACGACACGCTCAGCGCCCCGCAACGGTTCGACGTGACCGCGGCGATGACGCCGGGCGAGCATACGCTTACCGTGCTGGTCGACAACGCCAGGCTGCCGCCGGTGGGCCCGTCCCATGCGGTCGACGAACGGACCCAGACCAACTGGAACGGCATCGTCGGTAAGATAGAACTCCGCGCCACCGCCGGGGTTTGGCTGGATGACGTGCAGGTCTATCCGGACGCCGAAAGGAAGCAAGCGGTCGTTCGCGCAGTGATCGGCAACGTCACCGCTAAGGCTGCGGCCGGCCGACTCACGACGGGGTGCGAGAGCTACAACGTCGCCAAACCGTCAACTTTCGCCACGCAAACGTTCGAGGCCAAAGCCCCCGAACGAGAGAACGTCGTCGAGTTCACCTACCAGCCGGGCGACGATGTGCCGCTCTGGGATGAATTCCAGCCGGCCATGCTCCGTTTGCATCTCGATCTTGAAACCACGGCCGACGGAGAGACGCATCACGACCGGCGGTCCGTCAGCTTCGGCATGCGCAGTTTCACAAGGGCGCGGAACCGTTTGTTGATCAACGGCCGGCCGGTCTTTCTGCGGGGCAAGAACGACTGCTGCTTCTTCCCGCTGACCGGTTATCCGCCCATGGACAAGGCCGGATGGCTGCGGGTGTTGTCGATCGCCAAGTCGTACGGCATCAACCACTACCGCTTCCATTCCTGGTGTCCGCCGGAAGCCGCGTTCCAAGCGGCCGACGAATTGGGCGTCTACTTCCAAGCGGAGATTCCCAGCAAGCGCAGCGGTTATCAGGTGCCCGAGGACGAGCAGGCGGCCGTCCACAACATCGACCGGCTCGACGTGCAGGGCACCTTGCGGAAGAAGTCGCTCTACGAATACGCCAAGCGCGAGGGGGAACTGATCTTCAAGGCCTTCGGCAATCACCCGTCGCTGGTCATGTTCACCCTCGGCAACGAGTTGGGCCGCAACCAGGGCATGTTCGACCTGGTCGCCCACTTCAAACAGATCGACCCCCGGCACCTCTACGCCCAGGGGACCAACAACATGCATTGGAATCCCAGTCTGGCCGAGGGCGACCAGTTCTGGGTAACCGGCAAGACGACCAAGACGCTCCCGCTGCGCGGCTCATTCTCCACGCTCGACTTTCCCAACCCGCACATCGAGCACCGCCCGCCCTCGACGATGGTCGACTTCAGCGAGTCGATCAGCGGCGTTGCGGTTCCGGCGATCGGCCACGAGACCGGGCAGTTTCAAATCTATCCCGACTACCGGGAGATTCCCAAGTACACGGGCGTGCTTCGGGCGAGGAACCTGGAGGCCTTTCGCGAGCGGCTCGAGGAGGCGGGCATGCTCGACCAGGCACACGACTTCGTGCGTGCCTCCGGCGCGCTGTCGGCCATCTGTTACCGCGAAGATATCGAAACGGCCTTGAGAACACCCGACCTGGCCGGGTTCCAGTTGCTCGATCTGCAAGATTTTCCCGGCCAGGGCACGGCGCTGGTCGGCATGCTGAACGTGTTCATGCAGTCCAAGGGACTGATTACCCCCGAGGCGTGGCGTCGGTTCTGTTGCGAGACGGTTCCGCTGCTGCGGATGAAAAAGTACACCTGGACGACCGACGAGACGTTCATCGGCCGGGTGCAGATTGCCCACTACGGCCCGGCCGACCTGCCCGACGCCCGAGTAACGTGGACGGTCACCGGCAACGACGGGCGGAAGCTTGCCGCCGGTGCGTTCGACGCGGTGACCATCGAGCCGGGCAAGGTCTTCGAGGTCGACATGTTCTCGTTGCCCTTGGGCCGTATCGCGGCGCCGCAGAAGCTCGCGATCGCGGCGGCCATCGAAGGCACCGAGTATCGCAACGACTACGACATCTGGGTCTATCCTCCGAAGGTCGACACGAGCGTGCCAAAGGGCGTGCTGGTTGCCGATAGCTTCTCCGCGGCAGCAACCCGAGACCACCTCGCATCCGGCGGCACGGCCCTGCTGCTTCCCAGGTTGGATCAGTTGCCCCGCAGCGTCGGCGGCGGATTCCAGACCGACTTCTGGTCCCCGATGTTTATCGCGGCGGCCGAAAGGCGAGGCGCCGAAGTTCCGCCGGGAACCTTGGGCATTCTCTGTGACCCACAGACGCCGGCCCTGGCACGTTTCCCCACGGAGTTCCACGGCAACTGGCAGTGGTGGCACCTGGTGAAGAACTCGCGGCCGATCGTTCTGGACGATGCGCCGGACGGCTATCGCCCGATGGTTCAGGTGATCGACAATTTCGTCCGCAATCACAAGCTGGGGCTGATCGCCGAAACGAAGGTCGGCCGAGGCAAGATGTTGATTTGTGCCGTCGATCTGCTTGGTCAACGGGACAAGCCTGCGGCCCGCCAACTGCTGCACAGCCTGTTGGCGTATCTCGACTCGGCAGCGTTTGTTCCCAAGGCGGAGTTGGATGCCAAACTGCTCAACGAGCTACTCCCGTGAGGGCGCTCCGTGGGAAGGTCCCGGATCACGCGTATGCGGAAGCGAACGGTACCCAACGGGCCCCGAGCCAACGAATGATGATGAATAGTCACGCCCGGCCCGGGGCCTCAATCCGATCAGAAGAGGGAGTCTGATTCAGATGAAGATACAGCAGACCATTGCGTGTGTATGCACGCTCTTGTGCTGCCTCACGGCGGCCACTGCTTGCGCCGTCGAAGCGAGCGATTTGGAGAAGACGTTTCAGGATCCGCCCGATTCGGCGAGGCCTTGGGTCTACTGGTACTGGATGCAGGCCAACGCCACCGGCGAAGGGATCACGCGAGACCTCGAAGCGATGGCCGAGACGGGAATCGGCGGGGCCTTCCTGATGCCCATCGGGCACGCCGGTTCCAAGACCATCGCCGATCCGCCCGCCAACCCGCTTTCCGAACCTTGGTGGAAGCTGGTCATTCACGCCGCCAAGGAGGCCGACCGGGTTGGACTGCGTCTGGCGATGAACGCCTGCGACGGCTGGGCGCTGGCCGGCGGGCCGTGGATTGCGCCCGAGACGTCGATGCAGGAGGTCGTCACGACCACGCGGGTCGTCGACGGCGGCAGACCATTCGAGGGCAAGCTGGCGCAGCCGACGACGCGAAGCGACTACTATCGCGAGATTGCCGTCCTGGCCTGGCCGGCCGTCGAAGGCACCGGCGAGACATCCACGCAGCTTAAGCCGAAGGCCACGACCAATATCCCCGGCCTCGATCCGCAACCGCTGGTCGAGGGTGCCGACAGGCCGCTGAGTTTGTCCGCGGAAGGGTGGATCCAGTATGAATTCGCCAAGCCGTTCACCTGCCGCTCGATCCGCATGTCGCCCGATCAGCGTGCGGCGTTTCAGCTTCATCGCGTCGAAGTGCTGGTCGGTGACGACGGCCGGGAGTTTCGCTCCCTCGGCCGGCTGAAGCCGACGCAATTTCACGGCTGGCAGGATGGAGGCATCGGCTGCACGCACGCCATCGCGGCAACCACCGGGCGGTACTTCCGTTTCGTGTTCGATCTGTCCGACACGCCCCGGCCTTCCGAGAACCATGAAGGAAGCAAAGCCCGCAATCGCAATCGACTGGCGGCCGGGCACATCGAACTTAGTTCCCAAGCGCGCATCCACCACTGGGAAGGCAAGGCCGGCTTCCGCTGGAGACGCAGCGACTGGACGAGCGAGGCCCAATGCCCGGACGACTTGTGCGTTCTCACCAACCGAACCGTCAACCTGACGGACAAGATGGACGCCGACGGCACACTGCGCTGGGCGTCGCCGCCGGGACGATGGACGATCCAGCGAATCGGCTACACGACCACCGGCGCGCGCAACGCGCCGGCCGGCACGGGCGCGGGCCTGGAATGCGACAAGTTCAATCCCGAGGCCGCCCGCACCCAGTTTGAAGGCTGGTTCGGCGAGGCACTCGATCGCGTCGGGCCGGAGCTTGCCGGCAAAACGCTGTGGCGCAACCACACCGACAGTTGGGAGGCCCGCAGCCAGAACTGGTCGCCTCGGTTCAGAGACGAGTTCATCCAGCGGCGGGGTTACGATCCGCTGCCGTGGCTGCCGGCGATGAGTGGAGTGCCGATCGGGTCGGCCGAACTCTCGGAACGATTTCTCTACGATCTGCGGCGCACCATTGCCGATCTGGTCTGCGACAATTTCTACGACCCCCTGGTGAAGATTGGACGCCGGCAAGACGCCGCCTTTAGCGCCGAGTGCATCGCACCGACGATGATGGCCGATGCCTTGCAGCACTTCAAATACGCCGACCTGCCCATGGGCGAGTTCTGGCTCAACAGTATCAACCAGGACAAACCCAACGATATTCAGGACGCCGTTTGCGGCGGGCACATCTACGGCAAACGCATCATCGGCGCCGAAGCCTTCACGCAGAACCCGCTTCACTGGAACGAGGACCCGTATTACCTCAAGCCGATGGGCGACTACAACTTGGCCAGAGGAATCAACCAGTTCGTGCTGCACGTCTGGGCCCACCAGGCATTCGACAAAACGCCGGGGGTGACTTTGGACGCAATCGGCACCGTCTTCAGCGGGACACAGACCTGGCACAAGCCGGGCAAAGCGTGGTTCGACTACGTGCGGCGATGCTCGGCCATGCTCCAAACGGGGCTGCCGGTGGCCGACGCCTGCTACTTCATCGGTGAAGAGCAACCGGCCCGCTCCTACCTGCGGCGCGATCTGCCGGTGCCGTTGCCTGATGGTCACGCCTACGACTGCATCAACCGCAATGCGCTGTTAACCCGTACGGCGGCAGAGAACGGGCGCCTTGTCCTGCCCGATGGTGTTTCCTATCGGCTGTTGGTGCTGCCGCCGACCAAACGGATGACGCCCGAGGTGGCAGAGAAGATCGGCGAACTCGCCACCGCCGGCGTACCGGTCATCGGTTCTCGGCCCACGCGGTCGATCAGTTTGACCGACTATCCGCAGTGCGACGAAAAGGTCCGCCGCATTGTGGGCGAATCGTGGGATTCCGTCCGGGCGGGCGTGACCACGCAAACGGTTCTTAGCAAGCTTGAACTGCCGCCAGACGTCGAGTTCGTAGGGGTCGACGTGACACCGGTTTTCCGTTCGGACATGGAGTACACGTCGCCACCGTTCGCCTGGAACCATCGGCGGACCGGCGAGGCCGAGGTCTACTTCCTCTGCAGCCAGGAACGCCGCCTGCGCCAAGTGGACGTCGCATTCCGAGTCGTCGGCCGCGTACCGGAGTTGTGGGACGCGCAGACCGGCCAGATTCGCGATGCGGGTGTCTGGAGGCAGGAAGACGGCCGTACCGTAGTGCCGGTCCGTTTCGATCCGGCCGGGTCCGTCTTCGTCGTCTTTCGCCGCGCCGCTGCCGAGCAGGCCGATCCGGTCGCATCGATATCGCCGCTCGAGGCCCGCGTTCCGGAGAGTATGCCGCCGCTGTGGTTCGAGGACGGTCGCGGATGGGCATCGCAGAACGGAATCTGGAAGGTGACCCGCCAGTCGGGGAGAGCCGAGAGTGTTTCCGTCGATGACCTGCCTTTCCCACAGGTTGTCAACGGCCCCTGGACGGTCACCTTTCCTCCCAAGGGCGGCGCACCGAAGCGGGTTGAGTTGGCTGAGCTGCAATCGCTCAGCGAACACGAAGACCCGGGCGTAAAGCACTTCTCCGGAACGGCCACTTACACTTGCACGTTTGCACTGTCGAAGATGCAAGCGGGCGATCGATGGTTTCTCGATCTCGGCCGTGTAGCCAACCTTGCCGAGGTGACCGTCAACGGGAGACACCTCGGCGTGCTCTGGAAACCGCCGTTCGCCGTCGAGGTCACCGACGCCGTGCAACCGGGCACGAATACACTTTCTATCGACGTGACCAACACCTGGCGCAACCGCCTGATCGGCGATGCCGGCTTGCCGGCCGAGCAGCGCACCACGTGGACGTGGCACCGCGAAACGTGGTTTAGCCCCAAGACAAGCCTGGAACCGGCCGGCCTGATCGGCCCCGTCATACTGAGAACGGCCCGAGGGGTGAAGATGAAGTAGAGACGGCGGATCGCGTCAAGCCCATGCACGCAATGAACGAGAAAGGACAACCACGAATGAATAGCGCGAGTCGATACGCGAGAGCAAGCGTACTACAGAGGTTCCTTGCGACGGTAGTGCTTCTCCTCAGTAGCCCGTTTTGCCACGCCGCCGAGGATACCGTAGCGACAGACCTGAGGCGGGACTTCATCGAGCCTCCTCTGAAATACGCCACCCGCCCTCTGTGGTTTTGGAACAACACGACCGTCACCGAGGAGGGGATCGTCGAGCAGATGCAACAGGCCCGCGACAAGTGCGGCTATGGGGGCTTCGGTATCTTGCCCTTCGGCAATGACTTCAAGCCCACCTACCTCACCGAAGATTACTTCAAGGTGTATGGCGTTGCCTTGCGGAAGGCCAAGGAACTCGGCATGACCATGTGCCTTTACGACGAGTATGGCTTCCCTAGCGGAAGTGCCGGTGCGATGCACGGCGACGGCGTGCGGCGGTTTGCCGGCAAGCACCCGCAGCACACCATCAAGCGACTCGACAAGCACGAACAGGATATCGCGGGCCCTGCCGCCTGGTCGCAGGAGATTCCAGAGGGCCGCGTGATGAGCATCGTGGCCATGAACATGGACGACAAGCAGCGCGTCGATCTGACGAGCAGGACCAAAGACGGCCAGGTCGCCTGGCGCGTTCCCGCCGGGAAATGGAAGATCATGAGCTTCACTTGTGTGGTGGACGGCGACCCGAACGTGGATTACCTGGATCCGGAGGCGGTGGCGCACTTCGTCGAGATGACGCACCAGCAATACTACCACCGCTTCAAAGAGTACTTTGGCAACACGATCGACGGCACGTTTCACGACGAGCCGACGATGTACAGGGCCAATGGCCGGATGTGGACCGGCCGATTCAACGAGGAGTTCAAGGCGAAATACGGCTTCGATCCGGCGCCTTACTATCCCGCGCTGTGGTACGACGTCGGCCCGGAAACCCAGGCGGCCAGAAACTACCTGTTCGGTTTCCGGACCGAACTCTACGCGACCGCCTTCCCAAAAGTCATTCAAGAGTGGAGCACGAAGCACGGCATCGTGGCCACCGGGCACCAGGACCAGGAAGAAGTGGTCAATCCGGTCAGCGTGGCCGGCGACCTGATGAAGTGCTTCAAACACCAAGACGTTCCGGGGGTGGACAAGATCGGCGGGAATCGGCCGGCCGAACGGTTCTACAAAGTGATCAGCTCGGCGGCGTACAACTGGGACAAAGCCCTGGTGATGTCCGAGACCTACGGCGCGATGGGCGATATCGGTTGGGAAACCATCTACCACGTGGCCATGGAGCAGTACACCAAGGGCGTCAACCAGTTGATCCCCCATGCCGTCTGGTACGATCATGGGAAAGTCACCTTCAAGCCGGAACTCTCGTGGCGGCACGACAAATACGCCCACGGACTGCGGCCCTACAATACGTACATGAGCCGGCTGAACCTGATGCTGCAAAATCACGGGCGACACGTGGCCGACGTCGCCGTGTTGTACC
Source organism: uncultured Planctomycetaceae bacterium (assembly GCA_964472545.1). Lineage (GTDB taxonomy): Bacteria > Planctomycetota > Planctomycetia > Pirellulales > Thermoguttaceae > CAYYNP01. The sequence continues at coordinate 35,848 of CAYYNP010000002.1, forward strand.
CTATTGCGACCTTACAGGCGGGCCACCACCTGGACGGCCACTTGGGACATTATCGAGGCGGCGTGGCCGTTGCTGAGGCCGATTACGTGGAGATCGGTGAATTGCTGGCCACGCAACTGGGACGCGACTACACCTTCCTGCATCCGGAAGTCCTGGATGGCAAGTGCAGCCTGGAAGGCGACACGCTGAGGCTGAACAACGCAATCAATCATGAAACGTACAAGGTGATGATCGTCCCGGGACACAAGACGATCTACTGGAGCAATCTGAAGAAGGTCAAGGCGTTCTACGACAACGGGGGAAAGGTGATCGCCACCGGGACCCTGCCGTACAAGTCTGCCGAATTCGGGCACGACGAAGACGTCGTCAAGACGATCGAGGCCCTGTTTCCCGGCGCACGGGCAGCAGCCAAAGACAGCGGCCACGTAACGGCGTCCAGCTTCTGGCCGGGTTACGGCCCCGAACTGGTCGCCGACGGTTCCAAGGAAACCCGCTGGAATGCACAGGACGGCACATCGGGAGACCAGTGGTTGGAAATCGATTTCGGCGAGAAGAAAGAGTTTGATCGGGTAGCGATCACCGAGGCGTTCGACCGGATCACGTCCTACAGCGTTCAATACCTCGAAGGCGGCAGGTGGATGGAGTGCGTCGGCGGCACAACGCTCGGGCATAAGGTCCACACCTTCGACCCGGTGACCTCTTCCAAGGTCAGGCTTTCTATCCACGATATCAAATCGGACAGCGCTTCGATCGCCGAATTCACGATAGCGCTTGGCGATGCAGCGATCGGCGACGGGAAACCGCATCCGCCGGCCGGCAGTCGAAACGAGCAAGGCGGCATGGCGGTCTTTCTTAAGAGACCCACCGCGAGAACGCTGCAGGAGACACTCGATCGGATGTTGGCCGTCTATGACGTGGAATTCGAGCCGGGCAAAGCGCTTCGTTACATTCACAAGATCAAGGACGAGAACCATATTTACTTCCTGGCCAATCTCGGCGAGACGCCGATCGCCACCCGGATGGAACTCCGGGGAAGACTGTGCCCGGAACTCTGGAACCCCCACACGGGCGATATTTCCGTGCCGAAGTACTTGCACGAGAAGAGGGACACGGTTGACGTCACCAAGCTGAAGATAGACCTGGCGCCGACAAGATCCCTGTTTATTACCGCCCATGAAGAAGAGTAGCAGAACACGGCGCCATTACACGGCTGGCAGGATGGAGGCATCGACTGCACGCACGCCATCGCGGCAACCGGCTTGCTGCGCCACCGCCACCCGCGAATCAGGCCCTATCCTCCCCGCGGACACCTCACGCTGTGGATTTGGGAGCAAAAGACCCCGCCGGTCGTACACCCATCACAACACACGGATTTGTGGTAGAATCGGGGACGGTATTCGATATGCCACGCCACGTCAGTTTGGCCGATGGCCGAGCGAGGTGCCACAGTATCCCACGTAACTGAAGGGCACGCGTCGTAGACGACACGCGATTCGCCTCGCGAAGGACGTCGCCAAGGATGCGGCGAAGACTTGCTCGAGTTGCAAGTGTCATCGTTTCAGCAGGACTGGATTCGTCGCGAAACACAGATGACCATCGGAACGTTACGCCGGAAGCTGGCAGACTGATCGCGAATAGGAAAGGCCCGTTCGGCTGGCAACGCGTCGCGTACGCCCCAGACTTTGGCAAATGGAGATTCTCACCTGAAAGGGAAGACATGAAAACACAATTGGCAGCAACATGCCTGATCCTGGGGATGATCGGCACGGCTTATCCCGCCACGCCTGAGATCAACAAGACCAAGCTGCCCGACGAGGTTCGCGCCGAGCAGGTGCAAGAGATGAAGTGGGGCATGTTCGTTTGCTGGTCGTTCAGCACTTTTGCGGGCCAGGAATGGACGCCGACTCGCGACAAGGACGCGTCCTACTTCAAAGCCACCGGCTGCGACACGGACCAGTGGTGCCAAACGGCCAAAGACGCGGGCATGGGATACATCCTGTTTCTGGCCAAGCACCACGACGGTTTCTGCCTCTGGGACACGAAGACCACGGAGAAGAAGGTCACCAACAGCCCGCTCGGCATCGACGTGCTGGCCCAGCTTCGCAAGTCCTGCGACAAACACGGGATCAAGCTGGCGCTCTACTTTTCCGAGGGCGATTGGAACTGGCCGGGTGCGGGCGACGGCGGGAGAAACGGCGGCACAAACCCCGAAACAAAGAAGACGCAGCTTGAAGAGTTGCTGACGCAATACGGCCCAATCGAGTTCTGGTGGATCGACCACGCGATCGGTACCGGCGGGCTTTCACACGACGAGACGGTCCGGTGGATGCACAAGTTCCAACCCAACACGTTTGTCGGATTCAACCACGGGCAGCCCGCAGGGCGCCTTTGCCTGCGTGAGAGGGGACGCCCCGGCAAGATCGGCGACAAGGACGCGTCCAAATACAACAAGGATGCCGAAGGGTCATTCAAGGGCTATCAGGTTGCCGAGTTCACCTATCCTATCCTCCCGCCACACAAGGGCGGCGCGCAGTGGTTCTATTCCCTACCCAAGCACGATAACCTCTGCCATCCGGCTGCCAAGGTCTACAAGGACTACCAAGGCGCGATGCAGTACGGTAACATCTTCTCGATCAACATCGGTCCGAACTACGCGGGGAAGATCCGCGACGTAGACGTCAAGACGCTCAAGCAAGTGGGGGAGATGATCAAGGCAGGAAGTACCGCCCAACCGGAGAATCCGTCCGACGAGAAGTAGCCGCGCCATTTCGAGGAACGAACCATGAACGACAGACAGCGAGATGGGCAGGATCGGCTGAGCCGCCGTGACATCCTGGTCGGCCTTGGAACGGCGGCAGCGGGATTGTCCGTGGCACAGACGGCCACCGCGGCGGCGGATGCTGCGACGGTGAATTCCACAGTAACCGCGGAGCCCGGCGTGGATCTCGTAGACGATCACTTTGCGTCGGGCTCCGGTCACCATTTTGGATCGCAGGTGATCCACTACGGCGAGATGAGCGGCTTCAACGTCACCCCGATCAGCCAGGACAAGGCCGCGCCGTGCTATCAACGCCCGGGGAACATGAGCAACCCGACGGTGGCACCGTTGCTTCAGAAGATGAGGGAGATCGAGGGCACCGAGCGGGCCATCGGCGGCCCTTGCGGCATGGGGATCATCTCCCAGACCTACCTGGCGCTGTTGAAGCCGGGCGATCGGGTGCTAACGCACCGCTGCAACTACGATTGGGTGATGACCCTCTTTCGGCAGTATCTGCCGTCGTGGGGTGTTGAAGTTGAACTGCTGGACCTGACCGATCCGGACCGTCTGGCCGCCGCGTTGAAGGCGAAGCCGGCAAAGATCGTCCACTGGGAGCCTTACGTCAATCCGACGATGGACGTGTTGGATTCACCCGCGCTGATTCGCATTGCCAAGCAGGCGGGCGCCCTGGCAGTCCTCGACAACACTTGGCTTACGCCTTATCTCTTTCAGCCGGCCCGCCTAGGCGCAGATTTGGTCATTCACAGCGTCACGAAGTACGTCGGCGGCCACGGCAATGCCATGGGTGGGGTCGTATCGGGCCGCAAGGACCTGGTCGACAGAATCGAGAAAGCCCAATGCTGGCTGGGCGGATTGATGCGGCCGATGGATGCGTTCTTGGTCACGCAAGGAATCAAGACGTTGCCGATGCGGATGCGCCAGCATTGCCAATCCGCTCAGCAGGTCGCCGAGTTCCTTCAGTCCCACGCGGCCGTGGCGCAGGTACGCTATGGCGGGCTGCCGGCCTGGAACGGACTCGATTTCCTAAAGGGCTTCGGCGGCATGCTGGGAGTTCAGTGGAAGAGCGACTCGGTCCACAAGGGGCTCGGCCGGCACGTCCGGCTCATCCTCGATCAGACCAGCCTCGGCGATCCCGTGACTCGCATCACCCAACGACGGGAAGAGAAGGACCGGGGCATACCGCCGCGTTACACGCGGGTTTCCATCGGCCTGGAGGAGCCGGAGGATATCATTGCAGACTTTCGCCACGCGATTGCCAAGTGTGGCTGAGCCCTATGGGCGTCACGCCGCCCAGCTACATCCGACCCGATAAGCCTCCATCCTGAAAGGACCAAGAGGTTTCGCAAAGTGGCACGGGGCATCACAATAACCACAAACGCGCCGGGCTGGGGCATGGCGGGGCTGTTGCAGAAATAGACACGGAGATCATCAAGTGAAACGTCGCGAGTTTTTCAAAACGGCCGGCGGAGTGTCGCTGGCGAGCGCGCTGCGCGGCTTCGCCGCTGCGTCTGAACCTGCGCCGCTCGACGTGGAATCGCTTTTCGAGGCCAACAGCCCCGAGGTGCTCGCGCTGGCCCGGCGCGTGATGCAAAAGTGCGTGCTCGAGAAGATTATGCCGCCGACGCCGCCGTTGAAAAACACCTGGATCGTCCCCGGCGGGCCGTACTACAAGGGCCAATGGATTTGGGACACGATGTTCGTGGTCGATCTGTTGAGCATCCTGCCCGACAAGAAGAGGCTGATCCGCGACGTTTTCCAAAACTACTGGGACTTCCAGGACCGCTGGAACCGGGACGCGCCGGAGTATGCTCGCGACATGATCACGGTGGCCATTAAGACGGAGCCGCAAGAGGTGCGGCAGTTTTCGCAGATTCCGATCCTCGCCTGGGGCGTCGAGAGGGTCTACCGACGCAACGGCGACAAGGAACTTATCGAGCAATGCCTCGGCCGGCTCGAACGGTTCCACGACTGGTATTGGCGCGAGCGGGATCTGCACGACAACGGGCTGATTACGCTCGGCGCCTACACGGGCAAACTGCAGCACGCGCGGTGGGAGACGTTCGACTACGAATGCAACATGGACGACATGCAAATGACCGCCCATCCCAAACGCAAGGGCCCCAAAGAAGGCGCCTGGTACGCCGACGTCTGCGTGCCCGGCAACAACGCCTATCTGATCCTGGGCGAACGAAGCCTCGCCAGGCTGGCGGAAATCGCGGGCGACAAAGCGATGGCGGAAAGGCGCAGGCTGCGCATGGAAAAGGGCGTCAAGGGGATGCGCGACCACATGTGGGACGACCAGGCGGGTACGTTCCTCTCCGTCAAGCGCGACACGCTCGAGAAGATCCCGGTGGCAACGATTGGAAGTTGGATTCCGCTGGCCGCCGGCGTCCCGACCGCAGCGATGGCCCGCCGCATGGCCGAGGTGCTGGCCTCGCCCGCCTGGCAGACGCCGCTGCCGGTGCCCACGGTCGATCGAACCGACAGGCGATGGAAGTCCAACGCCTTCTGGCGCGGTGACGTCTGGCCGCCGACGAACTACCAGATCGCCTCCGGCCTGGCCGCCTATGGACATAAGGACCTTGCCGCAAAGATCGCCGACAAGACCATCGCCAACGCCATCAAGAACGGCATCAGCGAACACTACGATTCGATTTCCGGAAGGCCGCTGGGTGTGCGCGACTACTGCATGAGCAGTACGCTAGTGACCATGATGCTCGACGGACTTTCCCGAGAGCACGTACTGAAGCTACGCGACGCGGATTGAACGGTCGAGTCTCTGGGCTCCATATCGAGATGAAGGACTGATCTATGGAACCAGTTTCCCACGGCACCTCGCAGCAGCGCGGCAGCGTCGTCTATCTCACACGCGTGGTCCTGGTGGCCACGCTTGGCGGCCTGCTGTTTGGCTACGACACGGCCGTAATCAGCGGGGCGATCGGGTTCTTGCAGGCGCACTTCGAGTTGACCGCCACGATGAAGGGTTGGGCGGCGTCCAGCGCGCTGGCCGGCTGCATTGTGGGTGTCGTGCTGGCCGGATCGCTCAGCGACCGCTTCGGCCGGCGCAACGCGTTGATCACCGCGGCAGTGCTGTTTTTGGTCTCGGCCGTCGGAACGGCCGTGCCGCGAAGCCTGACCGCGTTCGTCGTCTTCCGCATCATCGGCGGGATAGGCGTGGGGGCCGCCTCGATGACCAGCCCGATGTATATCGCCGAAATCAGCCCGGCGCGGTTGCGCGGACGGATGGTCTCGATCAACCAGCTCGCCATCGTGCTGGGGATGCTGGTGGTCTACTTCGTCAATTACTTCATCGCCGAGCCGGCCCCCACCGCCGGCCAGGTTCGCCTATTGCTCAATGAAGCGTCCGCCGCCGACGCGATGGCCGACGATCCGAACTTCAACCTGGCCGAGGAAAAGGCCGCGGCGACGGCGCTTGCGGATGAGCAGGCCTTGCAGGCCGTGAAGGATCGCTTCCCTAAGATTAAGTACTTGCCGCCGGTCGTCGGTGAGGACGAGCAGGCCGTCGGTCGGCGCAAAGCCATGGCGCAGCAAGACCAGGCGATCATGCTCGCCTACGTGAAATCGACGTGGAACGGTCAGACCGGCTGGCGATGGATGTTCGCCTCGGAGGCCTTCCCCGCGCTGGCGTTGCTGCTGTTGCTGTTGACCGTACCGGAAAGCCCGCGCTGGCTGACGGGCGTGAATCGTTCGGAAACGGCGCGGCGAATCCTCGAGCGCGTCGACGGCACCGAGCACGCCGATCGCGAGATGCAGGAAATCCGCGCTGCGCTGGCCGAGGAACCGGTTGCGCTACGGCAACTCTTCGCACCCGGGCTGCGGCGAGTGCTGTGGATCGGCGTGGTCTTGGCCGTGCTGCAGCAGGTCACCGGGATCAACGTCTTCCTTTACTATGCGCCGGAGATCTTCAAGGGAATGGCCGGCGAGAAGATCGACGCGGCTCTGCTCCAGACGGTCGTCATCGGGGTCGTGAACCTGGGCTTCACCGTGGTCGCCATCTGGGCGGTCGACCGGCTGGGACGCAAGCCGCTGATGATCGTCGGCTCGGCCGGGATGGGGCTCTGCCTGGCCGCGGTGGGGCTGGCCGCCTGTTTCGGCCGTACCGACGCCTGGATCCTCGCCTTCATCCTGGGTTACATCGCCTGCTTCGCGCTGGCGGTGGGGCCGGTGACCTGGGTGATCCTCTCGGAGATCTTTCCCACCAAGATCCGCGGCCGTGCCTTGGCAGTGGCCACGCTCTGCCTGTGGACGGCCAACTTGATCGTCAGCCAGACGTTTCCCATGATGGACGAAAACCAATGGCTGATCGCCAAGTTCAACCACGGCTTTCCATTCTTCGTCTACGCAGGCTTCTGCGTGATCCTCGTTCTGTTCATGACCTTCGCCGTGCCCGAGACCAAAGGCAAGACGCTCGAAGAAATCGAACGACTCCTTGGTCGGTCGGACGTGAAGTAATCCTCGACGGCGCCCGGCGCGAGATGACGGTGCCAAGAGTCCGGCCCCAAGAGTAGCTACCCGGCCGGGCCCCCGTTGCCGAGCCTATGGGCCTGTCCGGAAACAACTTCGCAGTTTTTCGGGCGGATCATCACACGGAGTGTGATGGCTACCGTGAAGCGGACGAAGTTGTTTCCGGACAAGCCCTATGCTCGTTCTCACGGATGTAGGTGGATCGGCTCCTCGGCCGCCATGGATTTCTTCCGATCGGGGGCAATTGCGTATTTCGACTACGAAATCGGGCGTCATGCACGCTGCGTACGTTCCAAAGTGCCATGGGGCCGCCTTGACCGCCGAGGCGTGCTGGAACAAACTGAATAATGGGGCGTGTTGGCTGTGGACCCCGTCTTCCACCGAGTCTATCGAGCATGTCGATCCGTTTCCGTTGCCTTTCCGGCCATCGCCTGAGCGTGCCCGACAACCGGGCGGGCAAGAAAGTCCGCTGCCCGCGGTGCAAGGGCGTGGTGCAGGTGCCGAGGACCTCGGACGACGCGGCCACCGAAACGCGGCCGCCGGCCGAGAAACGCAAGACGGCGGCCCGGCCGAAGTCCACTCGGCAGACCGCGAGGAAGCCCGGTACGCCCACGGCCAAGACACCGCTTGCCAAGAACAAGACGACGTCGGTCCGCGGGCACCGGCCGAAAAAGTCTGCACCGGCCACGTCCGAGGCCCAATCTCCGGCCGAACCCGCCAAGGGCCAACCTCCGAAGCTGCCGACGGCCAAGCCGGCCGCCAAAACGGCGCCAAGCATGGCCATCCTGGACGAAGAGGCCGTGGAGCGTGACCGGCAGCGGGCCGCGGCAAAGCCCCAGAAGTGGGAGGACCAGGTGCAGCCTGCCCCGGCCGTTCTCGACGAGTCGGCGCAGAAAGCCGACACTGCGGCCAAACCGAAGCCGCGGGGCAAAACGAAATCGCCGCCGCCCCCGCTGCCGGGGAAGAAGTTGCCGAAGAAGACGCCCGTCGCCAAGGTGGCCGCCGTTGCCAAGGTAGCCGCCGTTGCCAAGGTAGCCACCGTTGCCAAGGTAGCCACCGTTGCCAAGGTAGCCACCGTCGCCAAAGTGGATCGCCGCCGTCGGCTGGAGCCAAAACCGCCGCCGGTGCAAGTCCCGCCGCCGGCGCCGATGGCCGTGCTGGACCAAACCCCGGTCGAGGCGCCGCCGGCACGTTCGCTCCGCCGACATCGTCGCGATCGTCGACGTGCCCGGCCGGGCGACGCGGCGTCTCCGTGGTCCGGCGCGCCGGAACCTGACGCCGTGCCGCAGGTCGCCGATCCGCCCCGGCGAACTCGTCGGCATCGGCAGCGCTTGATCACGGCGGCCGTCTATCAGCCCGACGCCGGCCGCATCCAGACCGTGCGCTTCCTGGCACTTTGGCTGGCGGCGGCCGTGCTCTTCAGCGTGCTGCCGGCGCTGATCAAGCCGCAGTATTTCAACGTCGTGACCGCGCCCGGCTGGGCCCGGCTGTTGCTGCTGGCGGCCGGCTTGCAGGTGGTTTACGTCGTCTGGGCGGCCGCCGCGCCCGACTGGGGTACCCTCTGGGTGGCGATGATCGCGTTCGCGGCGGTGTCTGCCGGCTACGGATTCGCCGCGGCCGTGGCCATGGCCTCTGCGCCGGACCAGCCGCTGCTGCTGGGTATGGACGACGGCGTCCGCCGCACGGCCCGTCTCTGGTGCCCGGCCGTGATGGCCGTGATGGCCCTGGCCACCTATTTCTGCGGCCGCACCAGCGTCCGCTGGCGGCGGGCGGTGGAACTCGAACCGGCGATCGATCGGGCTCAATTACTCAACTGATTCGCCTTCGGCGTCACCTTCTCGATATTTGGCGTCACGTCGGCCTCGGCGTTGCCCATGGCCCAGGCCAATCCGCCGAGCATGATCTGTTGGACCTGGGGATTGGACCAGATGTCGTGGCGGTGGCCGAAGGAGGTGTAGAAGACGCGGCCTTTCTCGTGCATCCGGGCCCAAGTGGCCGGGAAGGGCGGGCGAGCGTAGAGGCCGCCCTTCATGGTCTCGGTCTCTTGCACCAGGATCACGTGCAGGTCGTCGGCGATCTTCTTATGCGCGTACCACTCTTCGTTCAGTTCCAGCGACTCGCCCACGCCTTTGATGCCGGGGAACTTCGGCGAGGCCACGCTGACGGTGGCCACCTGTTGGGCTCCGTGGCCGCAGAACTCGCCGCCGACCATGGCGATATACGGATCGATCCCGCCACTGCGGAAGGAATCGGTGGCCGCGTGGAACCCGACGAAACCTTTGCCCGCGGCGATCGTGTCGAGCAGCCTTTGCTTGCCCTCGGGCGTCATCGGCGGGGTCTGCTGGCGATTGGGTTTGGTCAGGTCGCCGGAGGTGTAGAAGGCGATGCAGTCAAATTGGTCCAGGTCGCCGTCGAAGACGCGGCCGTCCTTGGTACACTCGACCTCGAAGCCGGCCTTCTTGCCCAGCTCGGTGAGGGTCTTCTCCGAGACGCTCAACTCGTCGCTGGCCCGCTTGACGGCGCTGTGTTCAAATCCGGCGCTGCGGGTAAAGTAGAGCACCTTCTGCGGATCTTTCTCGGCGGCGGCGGTCCAACCGAAGGGGAAGGTCGATAGTCCGAGCGCGGCGGCGCCGCTGGCGACCAACATTTCACGGCGTTGCATGGCGGGGTCTCCTGGAGAGCGGGGAAGGGAGGACGCGGTCTTCTGCGGCAAACGGGTTCGGCGGGGTGCCATGCCCACGCTTGCGTGGGCATGCCGGGTTGTTGGACGTCAACATGCCCACGCTTGCGTGGGCATGGCACCCGTTACCCCAAGCGTCGCGAGACACTACGAGTATATAGCACGCCGCAAACCACCGCCAACTCGCCCGGAAACAACCCCCCGGCGTGCCTTCCCCTCCGATTGACGGGCTCCGGGCCGTGTGTTAGGCTCCCAGACGGTAACGGGGCATCGGCGTCGAGGCGCTTTGGTCTCGGCGGTAGCTTCCGAAAGGAGTGTTGGCCGTGTTTTGGCAAGTGGTGCGTTTGGGTGTGTTGGCGGCGTGGACGGCGTTGTTGGCCGGTTGCAGTTGTTCGAGCAGGCCGGCCCGGGTCGATCCCCCGGCTATCGACGCCTCGGCGGCCGGTACGGCAGCCATCGCGCAATACGACCAGGACGCCGACGGGAAGATCGGCGGCGCCGAGCTGGATAAGGCGGCGGCGTTGAAACAGGCCCTCGAAAAACTCGACACCGACAGCGACGGCGCGGTGAGCGCGGCCGAGATCACCGCCCGGATCGAGGCCTGGCAGGAATCCGAGATCGCGCTGGTCGACGCAAGCTGCACGGTGACGCTCAACAACAAGCCGCTGGAAGGGGCCACGGTGACGTTTGTGCCGGAGTCGTTTCTGGGCGAGGAGGTCAAGCCGGCCAGCGGCACGACCGACGTCGGCGGCAGCGCGATCCTCAACATCGAAGGTTCCGACGACGGCATGCACTGCGGCTTCTACCGCGTCGAGATCACCGCGTCCGGCACCACGATCCCCAGCCGCTACAACACCGAGTCGACCCTCGGCCAAGAGATCGCCCAAGACGCGGTAGGCATCACCGAGGGACTGCGGTTCGAGTTGGAGCCGAAGTAGCCACCGCCCAAATCAACGTACCGTGGCCGCTTTGTAATGCGCGATCCGGACGATCTATTCGCCGCACTTGGCCGCAGCGAGTTTCGCAGCCGGCAGCGGCTGGGGCCGAAAGAGCAGGCCTATCTGGCCGAGAAGACGCTGCCGGTGATCCTCGAACACGGCCGGCGGTTCATCGTCGACCGTTTGGCCCCGGCCGAGCCGCGCAACGACGGCCGCCAAACGCCCATGCGCGGCCATCCGGTCTTCATCGCCCAACACGCCACGGCCACCTGCTGCCGCGGCTGTCTGAGCAAGTGGCACTACATCGCCCGGGGGAGACTGCTTACGGATAAGCAAATCGAGTACGTGCTCGACGTGATCGGACGGTGGTTGCAGGGGCAGGCGCCGCCGGGATGAGACGCTCAGCCGGGTCGGCAAGACGGATACCTGGCACCTGCGCGGCGCCGGGCCCGCGAGAAGAACGGCCTGCGAACCAGCGCCAGATAGAGTTCGTGCAGCAGCCACCAGGGTTTTTGCACCAGCAGCGAGAAATCCATGTAGCAGCCGGCGTGGCAGCGATTGTCGCAATCCGGCACCGGGCCGTGAAGCCGGCTTCCCTGCTCGACGGCCGCGCCGTAGTCGGCCGTTTGAAGCAGGTTGCCGCCGGCCGTGTCCCGCTTGTTGCAGGGATAGATCAGATCGCCGTTGGGCCGGACCCGGGCCAGCAGCGTGGGCTGGCAGCGGTAGTCGTCGAATCGCCGGATGCCCTGATTGTACAGCATGCTGCCGGCGACGTCGCAGCCTCGCCGCTTGAGGTCCAGGATGCGGCGGATCAGTGCCTCGTATTCGGCGTTTTCCACGAGGCCGTCGGCCGGATAGAAACCCCGTATCTCCGGAACGGCCGCGAAGCCGATGTTGTGCTCGAGGGCGAAGTCGATCACGTCATGGGCGTCGGCGACGTTCTCCGGCGTAATGCAGACGTTCAACTGGAGCTTGAATCGCTTGCGGCGCCGCAACCCGGCGGCCAGTTGTACGTTGCGAACGATACGCCGGTGGACCCCCGGCCGGCCGAGCATCCGGTCGCCCCGGCCGTGGTCCATCGTGTCCAGACTGATCATCAAGCGGTCGATCCGGTCCAAGGTGTCGGTCTGCTCGTCGAGGTTCAGGCCGTTGGTCAGCACGCAAACCATGCGATAGCCCATCCCCCGGACGGCGCGGAGGATCTCCGCCAGGTCGTCGCGGCAATAGGGCTCGCCGCCGGTGAGGATCAGCATGTCGATGCTGCGGCGGAGGGCGCGGAACAGTTCGATCCACTCATCAAAGGTAAGCTCGCGGTCGATCTGCTTTTGCGGGTACTTTACTCCTTGCCCGTCGTTGCAGTACGTACACGCGAGGTTGCAGCGATAGGTAAGGTAGATGTAGCCCATCAGGGGGTAATCGAGCGACTGCCTGCCGAAGCGGGCGTACAGGACGTGTCGAAGGAAGTGACGTTCGAGCAGCAGCATGGTGCCATCCTACCTCACGAGCAAAAAGGGGGACAGGCTACTTTTTGACGCCGAAAAGTAGCCAGTCCCCCTTTTTCGTCGTTCACGATCGTTGCTTGGCAAACAGCCCCTGGCGGAAGATCCAGAGCACCACCCCCACGGCAACGACGAACAGCAACTCGGTCGACTCTTCCCAGAAGTTGTTCCACAACAGGTCGCGGCTATAGGCGGTGGCCAACAACAGGCGGAAGAACCCAAAACCCATCGGCCCCATGGCCGCGGCAAAGGCGAACTTGGCCGGCGGCAGGGGATCTTCGCGCTTGAAGCAGAGAATCAATAGCGAAACGGTCAGCATGACGATCGCCGCGATCGAGCAGTAGTGCGTCTCGAGCACCCGTTGGTACCAGAGGTGGGCAAAGTGGTACGGCGAGTCGTAGATCGTCGTGTTGTACGAGAAGGCCTGCCAGTCGGCACAAAGCGGCATGCACGCCACCACGATGCACGCCGGCACGATCAGCAGAAACGCCCGCTTCAAACCGCACGGCACCTCGGCGTACTTCACGCACCGCCGGCAGAGGCCCAAGGCGGCACACTTGCCCTCGGGATCGCTCAGACGGAGGATCCTCAGGTCGATCCCCTCCAGCAAGGCGTAGGTGGTGAAGCCGAAGCAGAGCAGCATGCCGAACATGTGGAGGTATTCGAGCAAATAGGACGTTTCGGCGTAGAACAGGAAATTCACCGCGCAGCAGTTCTCGCCGACGAAGAAGCAAATCATCGCCAGCCGCAGCGCCGCCAGATCGGCCGCCCGGCTTCGCCAAAGGACCACGATCAGCACGAACGAGATTAGCGTGTAGAGCGGCTTGACGACGAACGCGGCGACGACGATCGCCAACTGCGCGGCGCCGGGCGTCTCGCGGAAGGGGAATGCCACCGTCTCGCCAGACGCCGTGCGGAAGCCGAGATACGGACCCGGCTCCGCTTCGCCTGCCATGCCGATCCACTCGTCGATCCCTCCACGTACGCTGGCGGCCCCTTCGACGCTCAGAGCGTCAAGGTGGCGTGCCGCCAACACGCTGTTGATCCCACCGTCGCAGATCAACAGCATCCGCTTTCCGGCCAGCCGTTCGGGCACGTCGGCGGGATCGTCTGCGGCGAGGATTCCGTCCAGCGGCCAGCTCTGTGCCCCGTCGATGTGTTGCGCTTCAAATGCGGCCACCGGACGGACGTCGACCAGCACGGCCGATTCGTCGCCATGGCGAAGCACCTCCAGCGCTTGCGGTGGCCGCATCGTCTCGACCGTGCCGAAGAACAGCCCGTAGAAGACCAACGGCAGCAACAGGCCGACGGCAACCATCCCCCACAACAGCCAGCGCAACCACGATGGGCTTCGTTCGTTCAGGTCAGCGGCGGGCGTCATCGTAAGGCTCCCGAAAAATCGTAGGGTGCGTCTCGACGCACCACGCGACCGCACAACCACGGCGACAACCGATTCACGGTGCGTCGAGACGCACCCTACATCCCCAGCCCCCTATCCCTAGCTCCCAATCCCCAGCCCCCCGCCCCTAGCTCTCTGCCCGCCGCAGCACATTATTCACACACGCCGGGATCTGCGTCCCGTCCGGCTGAGGATACACGTTACAGCATCGCCGCACGCGGGCCAAGTCGAACGTGTCGGCGTCCTGGAAGGCGTGGATGAAGACCGACTTGATCCGCCGCTCGGCGACCGTGAAGGCGTGGCGGGGATTGAAGCCGCAGCAAGACAACTCATCGAGCATCCTGCGGAGCGTCTGCATCACCGCCGGTCCATCCGGCACACTGCCCGCCGGGCCGCTGTAGAGGTCGTAGATCAACTCCTTGAGCACCTCGTGCTCCTCTTCGTCGAGGCCGAAGATCGTGCGATTGGCCAGGCAGTCCATCATCTTCGACGCCTCGATCAGCTTGCCCAGCGAAACGCTCCGGCCGTCGTCGAGCATGAGGAAGTAGGCCAGGTTGAAACAGAGCGGATGACTGCACGGCAGCGGGGCGAAATCGGCTCGGGTCACCGGCAGATCCGGGTCTTCGTCGAGCAGGCCGATCACGTCGGGGATCGTCAGCCGCCGTACGTCTTTGGCCAACCCGGCACCACGTCCGGCCAGCGCGATCGGCTGGATCATCGTGCTCACAACGTGCGGCTGGGCGAAGGCGTATTGCAGGATCGGCACGAGTTGGTCGTCGTTTACGCGGCCGGCCACCGTAACCGTCAGCGACGTCGAGATGCCCGAGTCGGCCAGCCGGTCGAGGATGCGGTGCTTTTCGGCCAGCAGCGGCCTCCCGCGGAGGATTTCGTAGGGCCGCTCGGTGAAGCCGTCGAATTGCAGCGAAACGACGACGTTTCTGGCGTGCAACTCCTCCAGCAGTTCCTCCTCCCGAAGCAGCGCCAGACCGTTGGTCGAAATGCTCAGCCGCACGATCTCCGGCCGGCTGAGGGCCTCGTCGACCATTTCCAACAGGTTCGGATGTACCAGCGGCTCGCCGCCGGAGAAATTGAGCACGTCGATCTGGCCCTCGGCTTCGATCAGGGCGTCTAACAGGCCGCGGAGTTCTTCGAGCGTCATGTCACGGTCATCCCCAGCGTCGACCAGGCACACCGGGCAACTCAAATCGCAGCGGGACGTGATCTCCACGATCGGCAGGCAGACGTGCTGCTCGTGCCGGTCGCAGACGCCGCAGCCCTGCGGACACGGCACGTCGGAGCGGCCGGCAAACCGCCGCGGCACCCAGGCCGGCTTCACGTAGCGCAGCGTCTTCAGGTAGTCGTCCGGATCGCTGCGGATCAGCGCCTGCCGCTCGCCGTGCTCGAGGCAAACCTTCCGCAGGTAGACGCCGTCGTCGTCCGTCACGACCTTCGCCGGCACGATGCGCCGGCAGGTGCCACAGGCCGACTGCGTGATGCCCAGGGTGTTCATTGGCTCGACTCCGGTTGACCGCTAGCAGCACGTGCCAAGTGAATTCGCGGGTGGCTGGGGCAAAGCGCAGCGGTGCCCCAGATTGCCGGCGCCTCGATTGCCTCGCAAATCCCTGGGGCACCGCTGCGCTTTGCCCCAGCCACCCAATCACCAAGGTCACGTGTGCTACGTCTCAACGTAAAACCGCTCATCTTCCATCCGCGTAAAGAGATTATAGGTACAGGCCGGCACCAACCGGCCGGGCTCCGCCGGCACCAGGTCGGGGCAGAGCATCGCCCGGGAACAATCGAACGTGTCTTCGTCCATGTGGGCGTGGACGTAAACCGTCCGCACGGCCGACTCGGCGATCTGTTGGCGGCGGAAGTCGGAGATCGGTTCGCCGGACGGGTAGAGTTGCTCGACCAGCCGCCGCAGCACGCCCAGCGGCTCGGTCCGGCCCTCGGCATAGAGCTGGTTGATCGCGTCGGTGAAGAAGTCGTCTTCTCGGCCGGGGCGAACTAAGTAAGAGTCCTCCAGCAACGCCGCCACCTTCTCCCGGGATGCCAGTCGGGCGAACGGCAACAACTCGTCCTCGCTGCGGAGCATGTAGCAGATCAGATAGCACAACGGATGCGCCGATGGCCGCGTGGTGAAGTCGTCGAATCCGAGCGATCCACCCGAGTGGCGGCAGACGATGCGCGCGGCTTCGTCGACCGGGACGTGCTGGCCGGCTTGGAAACGGCCGCCGCCCTGCCCGGTGTAGGTCATCGTCTGCACCGTCAGACTGAGGATCGCGTCGTTGCTGCGCATCAGCTCGATGATTTCGCCGACGGCCGCTTCGTTGCAGTCGCGGATCATCACGTTCAGGAGCGTCATCTTCACGCCCGCCCGGGTGAGATTCTCGATCGCGCGGCGCTTCAGGTCGGTCAGATCGCGGCCGTGCAGCTTGCGGCTGATTTCGGGGTCGAAGGTGTTCAATGACAGGATCACGTACACGCCGCGTCGAGCCAACTCCTCACACAGCGCCACGTCTTCGGCCAGCCGGATGCCGTTGGTGTTCATCGTCACGCGGCCGATCTCCTCGCGATGGCAAACGTCGAGGATTTCGAGGATCTGCGGGTGCAGCGTCGGCTCGCCGCCGGTGACGTTGATCAGATCGACCCGGCCGGAGGACTTCACGATCCAATCGACCGTCCGCCGCATCTCGTCGACCGGCATGTGGTAGATCCGATCGGCCCGATTGTACGTGAAACAGATCGGACACCGCAGGTTGCAGGCGTTGGTGACCGAAACGACCGGAAGTTGGCAGGGCGAGGCATGCCAGGTACAAGGCCCACAGTCGTGCGGGCAGCCGCGCTGCGGGGGTTTGGCCGCCGGAAGCGGCGAGCGGTCGGGCATCGGCCGCAGCACGTCGCTCAGGTACCAATCGCGGTCGGCCGCGATCAAAGCCGGGGCGTTCTCGCACGTCGGACAGAGACTCTGCTGCCAAACCTGCCGATCGCGAAAGAAGACGCGAGCCGGCACGACCGCACGACACTGCCGGCACATGCCGCGAACGGTGGTGAAGTAGGTCGAGTCGCGCTGTTCAAGGCGTGCCATCGGTCGTTTCCAACGTTGTGATGGGTGGCTGGGGCAAAAGCGCAGCGGTGCCCCAGGTTGCCGGAGAAAATGGGCACCCCAGCGCATTTACCCAACCACCCCCCCCATCAGGCCCGGAAA
>CAYYNP010000002.1:52845-100297 GCA_964472545.1 uncultured Planctomycetaceae bacterium
GGGGGGGGGGTCTCTGCGCTGGGGTGCCCTTGGTGGGCGGGTTTTGGGGGCCCCGGGGGCCTCCCCCCCCCCCCCCCCGACGCTTCTGGCCGGTAGATCTCGGAAAACAACACCCGCAAGTCGTCCGGATCGTGGTATTTGTCCAACGCCGCCGGTACGGCCAGGCATCCGGTGCCCTCAATGATCGGCCGACCGTCTTGCATGGCCCGGCCGTCGAAGAGGATCCCGTCGGCCCGGTAGCTGCGAACGGTGACTTCCAACGTGAGACTCCCCCCGGGCGGAAGCACGCCGGGAAACCGGGTCTCCTCGACGCGGACGACCAGCCCCATCTCGGAGAAGTCCGACGATAGCATTACCAGCCAGTTGCCCAATTGAAACAGGCTCTCCATCACCAACGTGCCGGGCAATCCGGCCGGCTCGGCGAAAGGCGTCTTTAGTCGATATTCCTCGAACGAAACCGTCTTGACGCCACGGATGAACCGGTGAGACTCCCAAGCGGTGATTCGATCGACCATGCGAAACTTCATAGATCCCTCTCAGATCCCCCCGTCGACGAAGACCGCCTGGCCGTTGACGTAGCTGCTGCGTGCGTCGGCCAGAAAGGCGACCACCTCGGCAACTTCCTCCGGCTCGCCCGCCCGGGAAAGGGCGCAGTGTTTCTCGTATTCGGCCTGCTGCCGCTCGGGCACGTTGACGCTCACGCCGCCGGTGAGCATGCCCGGCACCACGGCATTGACCCGCACGCGATAGCGGCCGAACTCCCGGGCCAGTGCCAGCGTGAAACCGACCAGCGCGCTCTTGGCCGTGGCGTAGTGGACCGGCACGTCGAGCATCCGCATACCGGCCAGCGAGCCGATATTGACGATGCTGCCGTTGCGGCGGCGGATCATCCCCCGGGCGAAGGCCTTGGTAACCAGGAACGGGCCCTTCACGTTGACGTCGAGGATGCGGTCCCAGTCTTCCTCTTCGATCATCGCAAACGGCATGATCTGGGCGACGCCGGCGTTGTTGACCAGCACCTCGACCGGCCCGAAATCCTGCTCGATCGTCTCCGCCTCGGCAGCCACGGCCTGGGCGTCGAGCACGTCCAGCGCACAGGATCGCACCGTCGCGCCGGCGGCCGTCAGTTCGGCGTCGAGTTCCTGTGCCTTCTCGGCGGCCGTGTGGTAGCAATACGCCACGTGGCACCCTTCCCGGGCAAGCGTCCGTACGATCGCGCTGCCGACCGCTCCGGTGCCGCCTGTGACGAAGGCCACTTTGTCGTCAAGCATCGCGTTCTCCTTCGGCGGTCTGTGCGGCTTGTACCTCGGCCAACTTGCGTTGAATCAAATGCACGAACACGGCCACGTTCAACAGTCCCGGCACGGCCACCCGGGCCAAGGGCGGCTTGAACTTCTCCGGCGGCACCTCCGGCATCGCCCGGCTGAGTTCTTCGAGGGCTTCGTCGGTGAGGTAGCCGTCGCGTTGATAGACCCCGCCGGGTAGCCGCGCCGTAACGCGCCGCTCGAATTCGTCGGGCTCCAAGGCCACGCCGAACTTCTCCTCGATCAGGAAGCTGAGATCCAGCAGATCGAGCGACTCGGCACCCAAATCCTCCATCAACCCGCTTTGCATCGTGACCTGCTCCGGCGATACGGCCGTTACCTCTTCGATCAGCGGCAGCAACTCGCCGAGCACTTCTTGTTCCGTCATGGGGGCGGTCGTGGACACCTGGGCTCTCCCTTGGCTAATCCGTGTAACGTCCGAATATCAATGTCGCGTTTTGCCCGCCGAAGCCGAACGAATTCGAGAGTACCGTATGGCCGGCGAATTTGCGAGGGCCGTCGGCCACGTAGTCGAGGTCGCAATGGGGGTCGGGCGATTGAAGGTTGATCGTCGGGGGTACGGTTTGGCGATGTATCGTCAACACGGCGGCCACCGCCTCGACGGCCCCGCTGGCGGCGATCATATGGCCGGTCATCGACTTGACCGCGTGGACCGGAATCTCGTACGCCCGAGGGCCGAGGCAACGCTTGATCGCGGCCGTTTCCACGACGTCGTTCTTGGGCGTACCGGTGGCGTGGGCGTTGACGCAGTCGATCTGCTGCGGCTCGAGACCGGCAGCGTGTAGGGCCGCCCGCATGCTCTGCACGGCGCCGACACCTTCGGGATGCGGATCGGACACGCGAAAGGCGTCCATCGAACTGCCGTAGCCGAGCACTTCGGCGTAGACGGTTGCGTTGCGGGATCGTGTGCGCTGAAGAGTTTCCATCACCACAAACGCGGCCCCCTCGCCGAGCACCGTACCGATGCGAGTGGCGTCGAAAGGCCGGCAGGCGTGGATCGGCCGGTCGTTCTCGTCGGACAACACCCGCAGCAGGCTGAACCCGCCGAGGCCCAGGGGGTTGAGCATACTGTCGGTGGCGCCGACCAGCGCGAGGGATTCCGGCCCGTGGCGCAGCGCCGTCCAGGCCTCGCCAATGACCTGGGCCCCTGCCGCACAGGCCGAGCAATTGGTGGTACGTCCGGCCGATAGTCCGTAGCGGGCGGCCAGAATGCCGGCCGTGCAATCCAGCGGCGTTTGCATCGGTTGCGTGTTTGGGTCGGCGAGCATCGCGTCGGCCATCGCCAGGGCGACGTCGGGCGCTCGGGCGAAGGGCGTGAGGTCTTCCAGACAGAATTCTTCCAGCCCGACGCCGACGTGCAACAGGGCGTCGTCGAGGTCCGCGTCCGAGAGGCCCGCATCGTCGACCGCCTCTTCGGCCGCCGCCAGGGCCAGCGGGACCTTGCGGTCGCGAACGCCGGCGGCCTGCGGAAATCGGGTAACCACGGCATCCACGTCGAACTCGTCGACCTCGCCGCCGATCCGCACCGGAAACGCCGAGGCATCGAACCGCGTGATCGGCCCCACGCCCGAACGGCCGGCCGTGAGATTCGACCAGAAGTCCAGTTGGCGAATTCCCACCGGGCTGACGACGCCGATTCCGGTAATCACGACGCGATTCATACGGCCTCCAAGACGAAAGCGGCCTGGTGGTCGCCGAAGCCGAGGCAGTTGGCGACGGCCAACGATGCATGGCCGTCGGAAGCGACCATCGCCGCCGCCAGCGCGACCTGCACCGCAGCGGCAGCGGCGAACAGATCGCCCACGTGGGCTTTCGGACGCAGCACGTCTTGCGGAGGCCACGCGACTTGCTCAAGCGCATACTGCTCGACGGTGTCGACGCGTGGGTCGCCGTTGCCGGCGGAGACTAGCGTTGGGTCTTCTACGCTCGTGAAACTCGAAAGGAGATTGGCGAACGCCTCGCCACGATTCGCCTCTTGTCCCGGGCGGCGCACGGCGAAGTCGCCGATCCGCGCGAGAATCCGCGCCCCGCGCGCGGCTGCCGTCTGTGCGTTTTCCAACACCAGAAAGGCCGCGCCTTCTCCGGGCACCGGTCCCTGTCCGTCCCGGCTCCACGACGCCAGTGCGCCCTGTTGCGCCAGGCTCACGAACGACAGCAGCCGCGTCTTGACGTCGCACCCGCCGACCAGCGCACAGGGCACCTCGCCGCGCTGTACGGCCCGAATACCGGCGGCAATCGCCTCCGCGCCTTGGCCTTCCCAGGGCGCATAGACGGCGTTGGGACCGCGGATCGACTCGAAGATCGACACGAAACAGACCGGCATGTTGGCCAGGATCTTGAACGAGAGCACCGGGCGGGTCCGTTTCAATGCCACGTGGCCAAAGCGTTGCAGGTCGAGTGAGCCGTCGTCGGCCGCCGCCAGTTGCGTGATTCGGGCCACGTCTTCGGTCGAGATCGACGTCAGGCCCGTGGCCCCGTAGAGCGCGATTCGCTCGGCGGGGTACGTCTCACCCGCCACCACACCGGCGTCTCGCATAGCCAAGCGGGCCGCCACGACCGCCATCTGCGCGTCGCGGTTCATCATCCGCAACGTCTTGTTCTCCGGGAAGTCCTCTTCGGCATCGAAGCCGGCGACCGGCGCACAGAGCGAACATGCAAAGCCCGCGGTGTTGAAGTCGGGACGCGTTGCCGCCACGTCGCCGCGCCGTACGCGGCCGAGCACGTCGTCCGGGCTTCGCCCTAACGGCGTCAGCAGGCCGACGCCCGTGATGACCACGTCGTTACCCATCGCCGCCGGCTCCTGCGTGCGGATCGTCCATCCAGGTCCGCATCAACTCCGCTCGTTTCTTCTCCAACAGAGGATCGTCGACCTCTTGAAAGGCGAAAACCATGCCCGAGGTGACCACCGTCTTCCCGTTGCAGAGCGCCCGGACCGAGGTCTTGCCGCCGGCCGGATTGACCGCCGTGACCTCGGCCCGATAGGTCAGTGTGTCGCCGGGGCGGATCATCTCGCGGAACTTGGTCCGCTCCAATACGGTCAGCAGGGCCTTGGCGTCGCGGCCGTGCTTCTGTTTCAGGCTGGCCTCCAGCAACAAGCCCGAGAGCTGGGCCATGCCCTCGATCATCAACACGCCCGGCATGATCGGCCGGCGGGGGAAGTGGTCGTCGAAGAAATCTTCGCTCAAGGCGACGTTCTTGATCGCCTCGGCGGCCCGGCCGACCTGCCATTGGGTGATTCGGTCAATGAGAAAGAATCGCATGCAGTCCCCGTCCAATCGAATTCGACGTCCGT
Source organism: uncultured Planctomycetaceae bacterium (assembly GCA_964472545.1). Taxonomy (GTDB): domain Bacteria; phylum Planctomycetota; class Planctomycetia; order Pirellulales; family Thermoguttaceae; genus CAYYNP01. Next base: position 57,463 of record CAYYNP010000002.1, read on the forward strand.
GCCGCGGCCTCGAGAGTCCAGGCGTTGCGGCGGGCTCATTATAACTAAACCGGGCACATCGGCCCGCCACCGGGGATTTGGGCGACAATTGCCACGGGGGCGGTCGACGCAAGTCGTGTGGCAGAAATGTGTTACGAAACGCTGTGAATTCTGAGCTACGTTTTCAGGGCGGCCTTTTTGCGGAGACGCTGCGCCGGTTTGGCCGGCTCGGTGTGGCCCGGTTCGTGCGGTTCTTCCGTCCGGAGGGCTCGCCGTACGCCGCCGCACGTCGACGCGAAGCGACACGATTTCAGACATACATCCATGCCGAAAAAGACGGACGCCAACTCGCTCCCCGGCCAAGCGGCGATCCCCTTGCGCGCCGACCGGCTGGCCGATAGTGTGTTGACGCTGTTGGCGATGACGGCCGCCCAACGGGTGATCGGCTTCGTCCGCGGCGTGCTCTTCTGCCGTTGGCTGGAACCGGAACACCTCGGCCAGTGGGATATGGCGTTCGGGTTTCTGGAATTGGCGGCGCCGCTGGCGGTGCTGGGCATTCCCGGTTCGTTCGGGAGATACGTCGAACACTATCGGCAGCAGGGCCAACTCGGCCCGTTTCTGCGCAAGACGACCGGCTCCACCGCGGCGTTGGTGGCGGCGGCCGTCGCTTTGGCGTGGATCGCCCGGGAGAAGTTGTCGTATCTCGTCTTCGGCACGGCGGAATTCGGCGGACTGGTTGCCCTGTTGTTGATCGTCCTCTGCGTGGTGATCGCGCACAACTTCTGCTGTGCCCTGCTGACTGCCCTACGCCGCGGCCGGTTGGTTGCGCGGCTGCAATTCGTCCAGAGCCTGGGATTCGCCGTGGCGGCAACGGGACTGCTCCTCTGTTACGGTCTGCAAACCGCCGCCATCGTGGTGGCTCTGGGTCTGGCAACGCTGATTTCCGCGGTGGGCGCGGTCTGGTGCTTGCGCAGTGCATGGTCGGCACGGTCCGAGTCCACCGAGCGGCTCTCGCACGGCAGACTCTGGCCGAAACTGCTGCCGTTTGCCGTCTGGGTTTGGGGCACCAACTGGCTGGCCAACGCCTTCGAGTTGGCCGACCGCTACGTGTTGATCCACTTCGGCGGCCTTTCGTCGTCCGAAGCGTTGGTTCAGGTGGGCAACTACCACAGCTCGCGCGTGGTGCCGTTGGTGTTGGTTTCGGTGGCCGGGTTGATCGCCACGTTGATCACGCCCTATCTCAGCCGCGATTGGGAGGCCGGCCGGCGACGCAAAGTCGATGCGCAGATGAACCTCACGTTGAAGTTACTGGGGCTGGCCCTGTTCGCTGCGTGCGTGGCGATGTTGTTGGCCGCCCCGCTGCTGTTCGGCGTGGCCTTTCGCGGCAAGTACGACGGCGGCCTGGCCGTGTTGCCGGCCACGCTGACCTATTGCTGCTGGCTGGCGATGGCCCGCACCGCACAAAAGTACCTCTGGTGCGCCGAAAAGGTCCGCCTGGCAACCATCGCTTGGATCGTCGGACTGGCGATCAACATCGCTTTGAACGTCTACCTGGCGCCGCGATACGGGCTGCCCGGTGTGGTGACGGCCACTTCGCTGGGCAACCTCACGGCGCTGGTGTTGATCTATCTGCTCAACCGCACCCAGGGCATGCGGCCACACTGGGGTACCTGTGCCGTGGCCGGATTCCCGCTGTTTCTGTGGCACGGTCCTCAAACGGCCGCCGTGGCGCTGGTAGCCGTGGGCCTGCTGGTCTTCGGCACCGAGCGGCTGCTAAGTGCGGCCGAAAAGCGACAGGTTGCCGATGCCCTTAGCGGCTATCTACCGTGGCGCGGCACCGTGCAGCGCCGACATCCGACACAAGAGAACCCATAAACCCGAACACTCGTAATCTCCGGAGGGTTTAACCGATGACAAGCAACGCAATCTCCCCCCAAGGCAAGACGGGCGACGTGCTCGTGCTGGGTACCGACTGCCGCGTGGTGCTGGCGGTGGCCCGATCGTTGGGCCGCCACGGCGTTCGCGTACACTTGGGTTGGTCGGCGTCGGAGTCGATCGCCAACCGCTCGCGATACGTAGAGCGGGTCCACGAACTGCCGCCGTACGACCCGGACAACGACACCTGGAAACGGGCCCTGAAATCGCTCTTGCGCAACCGGCCGTTCGATCTGGTGATCCCCTGCAACGACTCGACCACCGTGCCGCTGCACCATCATCGCGACGATTTTGCCGAGTTTCCGCAGATCTACCTCCCGCCGGCCGAGGCCTTCGAGATCGCGTTCGACAAGATCAAGACGCACGAGTTGGCCCGTTCTGTCGAGGTGGCCGTGCCGCGCGGCCAGACGATCTACTCGGCCCGCGAAGTCGACGAGTTGTTGGCCGGCTTCGAGCCGCCGTTCGTGCTCAAGCCGCGGGCCACCGTGACGCCCGAAACCCGAGGGGCGTCGAACGTCGTACAGAAGGTCAACACGCTGGCCGAAGTCCGCGAACTGGTCGACTCGCCTTCGTTCGCCGGCGGCCTGATGGTGCAAGAGAACTTCTGGGGCAAGGGGGCCGGCGTCGAGGTGATCGTCCACGAGGGCGACGTGAAGATGGCCTTCCAACACGCGCGAATCCACGAAACCACCTCCTGGGGAAGCTCCTATCGCAAGAGCGTGCCGCTAGACGCCGAGTTGCTCGACGCCACACGCAAGCTGATGAAGGCGCTGAACTACACCGGCGTGGCGATGGCCGAGTTTATCGTCAACCCGCACACCGGCGATTGGGTCTTCTTGGAAATCAACGGCCGCTTCTGGGGCTCGCTGCCGCTGGCGGTCGCTTCCGGGGCCCATTTCCCGTACTACCTGTACCAGATGCTCGTCGAGGGCAAGACCGACTTTCCGCAAGACTACACGTTCGACGTCCGCTGCCGCAATCTGATCTTGGACATGCAAGGCCGAGAGCAGTGGCTGCCGTCGGGACGCTGGGCCAAGGCGATGGCCCTGATGCGTACCGTGCCGAAGATTCTCTTCCGCGATCGCTTGGACAGCTTCGCCGTCGACGACATGAAGCCCGGGCTGGTCGAGTTGATGCAGCTTGGCCGGCGGTGCTGCTCGAAGGCTTGGTGCAAGCTGTGGTTGGTGGGGCGGCGCAACGTTGATGCACGTTCCACCGAAGCAGCTTCCGCTGCGCCCGAAAGTCAGGGCCGGCCGCCCGTGGCCGTGGGTGCCGCGTCGGACGACGAGACCAACGACGGCGAGCCCGTATCGCTAGGAGCGCCGCCGGGGATCGAGGTCTCCCGCGTCGCCTCGCTGTCGGAATTGGCCGAGCTGCGCGATCCCTGGAATCGCCTGGCCGGCGACGTGCCGTTTCGGCGCTGGGAGTGGGTCACCACCTGGTGGGAACACTACGGCGACGCGGGCGAGTTGTTCGTGCTTTGCGTCCGCGATGAGCAGGGTCGGCTGTTGGGTGCTGCGCCTTGGTATCTGGAGCATTCCGGGCTGAAGGGCCGCGTGGTGCAGTTCCTGGGCTCCGGCGAGATCTGCTCCGACCACCAAACGCTGCTGTGCCGTGACGAAGACCGCGAGCAAGTCGTTCGGGCAGTGGCTCAATGGCTCGGCGATGTCCAGCCGACGTTCGGGCAGCGCGTTTTCGGCGGCGGCGCGAACCAATGGGACCTGTTGCTGCTGGACGGCGTCGACGCCGACGATCGGGCCGTGCGACAACTTGTTGGGCAACTCGAACAACAGCGCTGCTCCGTGTACGAAGAGCCCGGCCCGGGCGCCTGGCGGCTGACGCTGCCCGACGATTGGGACGCGTATCTGGCCATGCTGTCAAAGTCGCATCGCAAGCAGGTCCGGCGCTGCCAACGGCGGGTGCTCGAGGCCGGCCGAGCCGTGTTGCACACGGTTCGCCGGGCCGACGACCTTTCGCATGCCTTCGACACCCTGGTCGAGTTGCATCAGCGCCGCTGGGAGGCCTGCGGCGAGAAAGGCTGTTTTGCCTCGCCGCGATTCATGGCGTTTCATCGCGAGATCGCCCAGAAGCTGCTCGAACAGGGCATGCTGCGGCTGCACTGGCTGGAACTCGATGGCCGCCCGGCCGCCGCGGAGTATCATTTCGCCGCCGGCGATACGGTCTACGCGTATCAGTCGGGCGTGGAGCCGGATTTGCGCGACGAGGAGCCGGGCCGATTCGCTGCAGTGGCGACGCTTGAGCAAGCCATCGACGACGGCTATCGCCACGTCGACTTCCTCCGCGGCGACGAGCCCTACAAGGCCCATTGGCGTGCCGAGCCGCAACCGACCGCGGTGATCCGTGTCGTCGCCCGCAACGCCACCGCCCAGTTCCGCGACGGCGTCTGGCGTGCCGCCCGCAGTGTAAAACGTCGCCTGAGTGATGAACCGGCGGACGAGACACCTGCCGGACGTCCGGTGGCATCGTAGGCCCGGTAGGGTGCGTCCGAACGCACCACGACGTATCGCACGCATCACCCCGGGTCGTGGTGCGTCGAGACGCACCCTACTCAGACGGACGTAACTCGACCTCGACCGTTTCCGTCCCCCGCGGCAGGAGCCAATCACTGGCAACGTCTCGAGTGGCCGGTTTGCCGTCGATCGTCACGGAAGCTCGCACCGAAGACGGCAGGCGGAGGACGAATCCACCGGGCGGACGAACGCGGTTGCCCAATTCGAGCACGGCCGTCTGGCCGGTGGCCGTCCATTGCATGTCGAGCGGGCCGAAGTAGGTGGGCAGGTGCTTGATCGTGATCGGTTTGGGGCCGGTGAACCATTTTGGCGACACACCGCCCAGCAGCACGAGTTGGTCGGCCCGTTCGTGGGCCAGGCAGTCGCGCAGCAGCAGCCAGACCTCGGCGATGGCCCAGCCGTGGGGCATGGCGACGGCCCGGTTTTGGTCGGGCGCATCTTTGCTGTGGGTCCAGGTGGTCCGCAGATGGTGCCAGCCGCCGGAGCCACTGCGGCCGCCTTCGTCGAAGGCGTACCAACGCCGCATCTGCGGATGGTCCAGATGCAACTCGACCGTGGCGTAGCCCGCCTCGCGATTACCGGCCAACAGACCCTGATGGGCCGTGGCCGGGGCGAAATAGCGCCAATGGGAAAGCTCGCGGCGGCCGATCTTGCGGAATTGCTCGTGAGCTTCGCCTTTGTCGAAGGGATACAACTCGCACGGCCAGAGGACCGAATAACTGCCGTACGACTTGCCGAGGTCGCCTCCGAAGCGTTCGTCGTATTCTCGGAAAAGACGTTTGGCCAGATCGTGCCAGTGCCGGGCTTCCTCGCCGTGCCGCAGGGCCTCGGCCATCTCGGCGACAACTCGCAGCCCGACGATATCGAAAGCCTCGGTATACTCTGGATGGAAGCCGTCGCAGCGGCCCGGCCTCAGCACCTGACGTTTCTCCTCGGGCACCGCGTCGCCGTGTTCCAGGCGGTTCATGCCGACCCAATGGGGCCCCGACGTCGTGCGATAATAGCGGATCATCTCGGCGATCTTGCGGGCGGAAGGATAGGTCCGTTCGAGCCATGCTCGGTCGCCGGTGAGCCGCCAGTGCTGGCCGATGCTCCAAAGGATCTGGCCGGGGTTGTCGGCTTCCGGATACGGCCGCCCGTTGAACGGATGGGCCAGGAAGTAGTCGATCACCGCCTCGGACAGTTTTGGCAGCCCGGCCTTCTGCATCATGTTGGCGATGTACATGCCGTCGCGGTTGAAGACGGCGTAGTTGAGCACGGCCACGTCGGCGGCCCCTTCGTTCATACACAGCCCTGCGTGGGCCAGCATCACGTAGAAGCCGTCGGTCCAACGCGCATCCGGCAACTCGAGCGTTACGCGACCGTTGAATTGCCGCCAGCCGTCCCGGGCTTGTACAAATAACTCGTCGGCCGAAAGTCCACGGTAGTATTCCAGGCCGGCGTCGGGGACATCGATCCCGTCGGCGTCCGACTGTGGCACGGAGGCGTCGATGTAGTTGTGCGATCGGGCGGTCCACGCATGCCGCACGGCGCGTCGGCCCGGCAATACGGGAGCGACCAGGCCGATCGTCTCGGTGCGTCCGGCGGGAATCGTCAGGTCGAACCGCATCGCCCCGGAGCAGTCGCCGTCGTCGGAGGTGGCCGTGTTGGCCCTCGGCACTTCGCCGCGCGCCGCCACGTCGCCGATCGTATCGGTGGGCAGAACGCCGGCGGCGGCTGGCAGCACGCCGGCAATCAACGCCGGATGCCCGTCGGCCAGCAGCGCGTCGCCTTGTGGACCGACTTCCAACCGCCGCACGTCGAACCCGGCCGGTCCCAACGGCCGCAGGGCGACGTAGAGCGAGATGCGTTTGTGCGCGTCGCCGGTGTTGGTCAGTTGGGCCCGCGCGCCGGCCAGATAGACGTTGCCTTGCGTATGCTTGCGGCGGACTTCACACACTTCGGTGCGGACGTCGATTGCGCCCGCTTTCCAACGCGACCAGGGAATTAACAACCGATCGTCTACCAGGCCGTACGCGCACGGCACGTCGTCCGAGGTGGGAGCGATCAGGCCGTCGCCGTCCGGATCGAAGACCCAGAAGTAGACGCCGTACGAGCCGATCCCCGGCGAGAAGCCCCCCTCCGCCTCGACGAACGTCTTCAAGCTGTCGAGGCTGTTCGAGATGCCGATGGGAATATGGCGTTTCCCAACGGGATCCAGCGGGCCGGCGGCACGGGCGGCGCGTGGAACTTGGGAAACCGCGATCCAGAAGCAAAGACCGACGGCTGCGAAAGAAAGGCGATTGCGAGGCGCTTCCATAGGACGATCGAGGTCCTTTCCGGCGCCGGACCAAGCGGGCGCGCTTTTGCAGGATCGAAGGGCGTTTGCTATCCTGCATCGTACTGCTCGGCCAACCACCTGGCAACACAACGAAGGCACGTCATGCACGGTCTTGATCTTCCCGCACGGTTCGCCGTCTTCGTCCTGACCGTAGTTTCCATCGCGCACGCAGGCGACGTCGGCCCCGCGCCGGGCGACGTGTTTCGCGAATACCGCTGGACAAACCAAGGCGGCGACGCCGGGGGCTCGCTGCGCGTGGGTGGTCGATTGGACTACGGCGGCGGGCCGATCGAAGTGTCACACGACGTCGATCTTCAGCATGCCACGCGCGTCGAAGTCGTTGTCGAAAAGCTGCTCTGCCACGACGGCACCCGAGGCCTGGCGATTTCCGTCAACGGAAACGGATGGATCGAACTGCCCGAGGCCGCCGGAATTCCAGCGCCGCAGTGGGATTACCAACACCACGTCTATCCGGTGGCGGCCGTGCCCCTCGAGCAGTTGAAGCCGGGCAAGGAGAATCAGTTTCGCCTGCGAGTCGCCGACGAACATCCTTGGGGCTGGCCGCAGAATCTGATCTACGGCGTACACTTCCGCGTCTACTACGCTCCGGTAAGGAAGCCGCATCCGACGGGTCGGCTGGTCGCTCCGGCGGCCGGGGCGAGGTTGGGCCTCGAAGCCACGCTGCGAGCCGAGCCCTCCAGCCCAAACGGCGCGGTGCGGGTGGATTTCTTGGGTTGCTACGAGGGCGTCAACCTCGAAGGCGACGGACGCTATCGGCAGTGGCATTACCACTACATCAAGGCGCAACTGGCAGGCCACATCGGCTCGGCCATGCGGGCGCCTTGGTCGGTGATTTGGGATACGTCTTGGATTCCCGACCAGCCACGGCCGTTCGCGGTAGCAGCTCGCATCACGGACGAAACGGGTTTGACGTATTTCACCGAGGCGGCCGGCGGATTGACCTTCGACCGCGGCGGCCTGTCGGTCGAATTGTGCAGGCCGTTCGACGTTCCGAAGCGATGGGTCACCCGGCGGGGTGAACAGCAACAGAAGTTCCGCGTCGCCGGCGATCTCGACCGTGTCGCCGCGGCGCAGCTCGTCTGGTGCAGTTGGAGCCCGGGCTACATGGAAGGCGTCTTCATCAACGACCGGGAGGTCTTTCACCGCGAAGGTCCCCGCTACGCCTACTACGTGCATCGCGTGCCGCTGGAGGACCTCTCGGCGTTTCGCCCCGGCGAAAACACGCTGAAGACCGGCAAAACCCCCAAGCACAACGGCAGGACGGTCCACGGCATGGAAGTCAACTGGCCGGGGATCATGGTGTTGATTCAGTATCGGCAGCCGCTGCGCTAGCAGCCCGTCGAAGCGGTGACACGTGCCTGGCGATGCAAGTCTTGCGGATTATGCAGCTTGCGCGTGTGTAGCGCGTGCGCCGCGTGCGGGTGGGGGGTGCCTGGCCTGCCAAACCCCTCGGGGAGACGTAGAGTAACAATGCGTGGTTGTCCACGTGACGTGCCAGCATCCCGAAAGGAAGTGTGTGCCGCTGCTTCGCAGAAGCCGCGGCACGCCGGACGGATGGAGTCTGCCATCTTCGACGGGTTGCCCGGGGCGTCGGGGGCCGTTGTGGATCGTCCGCGCAGGTTACTTGTGGAATGAGGCTCGAGCACTTGAAACGGCAGCCGGATTCAATCCGCCCGGAGGACGGACGGCGCGATCGCCGCAGCGGCGGTCTGCGCGCCCGGCTCGTCTTACTGAGCCTGCTTGCTGCGGTTGCCCTCTCTTCGGCGGCGCCGTGCGGTGCGATGGAGGTCGAGAATCGCGAATACAAGATCAAGGCCGCGTTTCTCTATCAGTTTGCGAACTTCGTGCGATGGCCGGCCGACGCGTTCGGCGGCCGCGACGATCCCTTCGTGATCGGCGTGCTCGGTGCCAACTCGGCCCGCGATCCGCAGCACGCGGAGTTCCGCGCCGCCTTAGGCACGATTGCGGCCAGCAAGCGAGTTCAGGGCCGGCCGATCGTCGTGCGTCATTTTGCGAACCTTGACGAGTACACTCCGTGCCACACGTTGTTTGTCGCGGGAGACGTCTCCGCGAAGCCCTTGAATCTGGTGATCGTGCGTCTGCGCGACGAGCCCGTGCTGCTGGTCGGCGAGACGGCGGGCTTCGTAGACGCCGGCGGCGTGATCGACTTCACGATCGTCGACAACCACCTGCGCTTCGAAATCAACCTGGACGCGGCCGATCGCAAGGACCTGAAAGTCATCTCGAAGCTGACGAACATTGCGGTGCGGATTATCAAGGACGGCGAAGAAATTAACAATCACCACGGACAGTAGCGGCCGCGAGTCGCACGCCAACGATGCGATCGTTCAAAGACACTTCGATCAAGACGAAGCTCAGCCTGCTGCTGACGGTGGCCGGCGGGGTGGCCGTGCTGCTTTCGTGCGGGGCGCTGGCCGTGAACGACTATTTGATGATCCGCGACTCGAAGGTGCGTCAACTCGCCACGTTGACCGAGATGCTGGCGTCGCAGAGTACGGCGGCGTTGATCTTCGACGACCCGATCACCGCCACGGAGTTGCTCGATACGTTGCGCGGTCAACCCACGGTCTGCTATGCGTGTCTGTACAACGCCGAGGGCGAGGCCTTCGCCACGTTCGATAACGGAGAGAGTCGCCACGACGCCCCGCCCCCGATCGGGCCAAGCGGCTTCGTCTTCGCCGAGCACGGCGAACTGGAAGTTACGCAAGCCATCGTGCAAGACGGAACGCATTTGGGCACGATCGTGCTCCATGCGTCTGCCGCCGACCTGCACCAACAGCTTTACGACAACGTGCGTATCGTGGGCACGGTGATGCTCGTCTCGTTGTGTGGTTTGGTGCTGCTCTCCGGGCGGCTGCAGCGAGTGATCTCCGTGCCCCTCCTGCGGTTGGCCCGGGCGGCACAGAAGATCTCGGCCGAGGGCGACTACACGATCCGCGTGCAGAAAGAGGCCGACGACGAGCTCGGAACGCTTACCGTCGAATTCAACCTGATGCTCCGCCGGATCCAGCAGAGCGAAGAGCAGTTGCAGCGGGCACACGACGGATTGGAACTCCGCGTCGAGCAGCGCACGGCGGAGCTTTCCCGGGCGAACCTCGATCTGAGCCGCGAAATCGCCGAACGCCAGCGCACGGAGAACGAGTTGGATCGGACCCATCGGCAGTTGGTCGACGCCGCCCGACAGGCCGGCATGGCCGAAATCGCCACCGGCGTGTTGCACAACGTGGGCAACGTGCTCAACAGCGTGAACGTTTCCGCCACGCTGGTGGGCGACCGGCTGCGGTCCTCGAAACTGGGCGATCTCCGCCGGGCCGTGGAACTGATGAGCGAACACGCCGACGCGTTGGGCCGGTTCATCACCGAAGACGCCAAAGGCAAGCTCCTGCCGAACTTCCTTGCCATGCTGGCCGAACACCTCGACGCCGAACGGAGGGTCATGCTCGAAGAACTCGATGCGTTGGCCGACAACATCGATCACGTGAAGACGATCGTGGCCATGCAGCAGTCGTACGCCGGCGTGGCGGGAGTCGAGGAGTCGGTCGCCTTGAACGAACTGATCGAAGATGCGCTGAAGATGAACGCCTCGTCGTTGACGAAATACGGCATCGAGGTCGTTCGCCAATTCGATCCGCTTCCCCGCGTTGCGGTGGAGAAGCAGAAGCTGCTACAGATCCTCGTCAACCTGATCGCCAACGCCAAGGATGCATTGATCGAGACGATCGGTCGCCGGCGGCGTCTGACGTTGGGCGTCTCGCTCGACGCAGCCGACCGCGTGCAGATCGAAGTCACCGACCGCGGCGTCGGCATTCCGCCGGACGACCTGGCGAGAATCTTCTCCCACGGCTTCACCACCAAGCGTCACGGTCATGGGTTCGGCCTGCACACGTCGGCCAACGCGGCCAAGGAGATGGGTGGCCGTTTGACGGCCCACAGCGACGGCCCGAATCGCGGCGCCACGTTCGTTGTCGACCTGCCCTACAAGCCGGCGGAAGCCCCCGCGCGGATGGCCATACACTCCACGAATCCGGCCCCGTGCGAGCCGGATTCCACACGGTCGCCGGGCGCTGCCGCGTCGTCTGAGGACCAGGCCGAACCGCAGCTCAGGAGCAGCCTATGAACAGCCCCGACGCGGTCATCAATCGGCGGATCCTGATCGTCGACGACAGCGAGTCGATCCATGAGGACTTCCGCAAGTGCATCCTCGGCCCGCGCAGTGCGGACTGCCAAGCGCTTCAGGAGGCCACCGAGACACTGTTCGGCGAACCGCCGCAGGCGGTGGCCTCGCCGGGGGAGTACGAACTCGATTCCGCCTACCAAGGCGAAGAGGCATTGGGGCTGGTGCAGGACGCCGTCGAGCAGCGGCGCCCCTACGCGGTGGCCTTCGTCGACGTGCGGATGCCGCCGGGCTGGGACGGCATCGAGACGATCGAACGCCTCTGGAAGGTCGATCCCGACTTACAGGCCGTGATCTGCACCGCCTATTCCGACGTCTCGATGGCCCAGATCGTCCAACGCCTGGGAAAGACCGACCGCCTGTTGATCCTCAAGAAGCCCTTCGATCCGATGGAGGTGCTGCTGCTGGCGACCGCCCTGACGCGGAAATGGCAGGCCGTCGGGCAGGCCCGGCAAAAGCTCCGCGAGTTGCAGGAGTGGTTGCTCGATGCCGAACGCGTGATGGACGTCATCCGCACGTCGCACGAGGAGTTGGAACTGGCCAACGACGACGTCCGCAGTCGGGCGGCCAACCTGACGCAGCTCGTTCGCCAGCGCACGGCCGAGGCGGTTGCCACCCGCGACGTGGCCGTGTTCGCGTTGGCGCGGCTGGCCGAATCGCGCGATCCGGAAACGGCCGGCCACCTCGAGCGGATGCGGGCGTACAGCCAGGTGCTGGCCGAGTGGCTGGCCGAAAACGGGCCGTACACCGAGCAGATCGACGAGCAGTTCCTCGAAGACCTCTACCGCAGCAGCCCGCTGCACGACGTCGGCAAAGTCGGCGTGCCCGACGAGATCCTGCTGAAGCCCGACGCGTTGACGCCGCAGCAGTTCGAGGTGATGAAGACCCACACGGTGATCGGCTGGGAGGCCTTGCGCCAGGCGGCCGAGCAATCCGACTACGGGGACTTTCTCGACATGGCCGCCGAGGTCGCCCTGCGCCACCACGAGCGTTTCGACGGCACCGGCTATCCCGGCCGGCTGGCGGGCCAAGAGATTCCGCTGGCGGCGCGGATCGTGGCCGTGGCCGATGAATTCGACGCCCTGACGTCGGTCCGCGTCTACAAAGACGCCGTCGACCCGGCGATCGCCACCCGCCAGATCGAAGACGGCGACGGCACTCATTTCGACCCGGCCGTAGTCGAGGCGTTTCGGGCCTGCGGCGATGAGTTTGGCGAGATTCTTGCGGGCAATGACGTGGCGGAGCGGGCGTTCTCGGGTGGGGCGGACGTGAGTGCCCCGGTCACTTGCTCCACACAAGACCCCGCCACTTCGATTGACTGATGCAGCGCGTACGAGACGCATGGGGACGGGAGTCTCTTTCTCCTTGCACTACGGCCTCGCAACGCGGACCTTTTGACGTTCGAGTCTCTCTCGCGCATGGCCATCGATTGGGAAAGAGAGTCCCGTCCCCTTCACGTTGGGAATTCACGCCGCGTTGCCATCTCTCACGCCGGCCACACAACGTCCCCGGTGACGTTGCCGCAACTTGGCTGCCAACCAAGAGGGACGGGACTCTTCTTCCCAATCGATAGCCCAGCGAGACGTGACTTTGATCCGCCAACGTGCTTGCCGCGGGGAAGTAGCGCCGAATGAAGAAGACTCCCGTCCCTGCTTGACTTCACCCGCCGTCCGTCTCCCCTTGCCGCTCGATCGTCTTGGTCAGTTCGTCCATCCGCTTGTCGAGCCGTTGCCGGGAGATTTTGGCGTTGATCTTGTTGCTCAGCGCGTGGCACATCTCGATCAGGCAATCGGCGGCGCGGTCTTCGCTGAGTTCGTGGGCGGTGAATTCCCGCAACGCATCTTGGCGCAGCAGGGTGACTTCGTCGAGCAACTCCTGGAGCTTCTTGCGGTCGTCGCTGCCGTCGGGGCCGTCGAGGTCGATCTGCCGGCGTTCGATCTGCAACAGCGAACGCATGTAGCGATCGAGCCGGTGCTCCTTCTTGAGAATCCGCTGCCGCCGCCACCATCGCGCCGCGAGAAACGCCGCAATCACGGAGGAGGCCACCAGCGAGTAGAGCGCCTCCCAACTCTCGAAGGCGTGCATGTCGAACTCGGGATCGTAGAAGCCCTGCGCGCCGGGGTGAACGGGAAACAACGGCTTGTCGCCGGCGTAGTCCATCCCTCCCTCGAACAACTCGCGCAACTGGTGCTGCTTGGCGAAACGCTCGTCGAGTACCAATTCGATGGCTTCGTAGACTAGCGCCGCGTCGGCGTCGATGCGCGTGAGCAGTTGGGCACTCAGAGCGACCGTTTCGACTTCCTGCGGCGGGGTGACCGGCTCGTAAGACCGGTAGAAACCCGCCGGAATCCGATACGTCGACATCGAGACGTGCTTGGCCGCCAAGGCCTTCGGGTAGGGGATTCCCAATAGCTTGCACTTGCCGCCGGCGAGCAACTCGCGGAAGATCGGCGCCCGATCGCCCATCGTAACGAACGCCGCATCGAGCGTTCCGGCGTCGAACTCTCGGCCGATCTCGGCGTATGGGAACTGCTCGACGCGCAGCGCGTCTTCCTCCAATCCGAAGTGCTCCAGGAGCATCCTACTCATGGCGTAGTCGCCCGAGTTGGGCAGACCGACGGCAACGCGTTTGCCTCGCAGGTCGTCGGGGGCGTTGATCCCGGCGTCCGGGTGGACGAGGAAATGGGCCGGCTGGGAGTAGAGGTTGGCGACGAAGGCCACGGCGGTGATCTCTTCCCGCGAAGGCTCCCCGTAGGTTTCCAGGGTCTCCGGTTGATAGAGCGCGAAGTCGACCTCGCCCGCCTGTAGCTTCAGCAGGTTGTCCATCGACCCGTTGGTCGGCACACGGCGGACTTCAACCTCCGGCAGCCGCTTCTGCAACTCGGCGGCCAGATCCTCACAGAGCTGCTGATAGAGCCCTCCCTCGGCGCCGGTGGCCACGGTGACCATCCGCGGCAGAGCCGTGGCGCGTTGGTAGAGGGCGTGTACGAACCACGGCAACGAAACCAGGACCACAACGGCCGCCACTGTTGCCCATTTCTTTTTCACGGCTCGTCCTATTTCAACGAGATCGTGCGCGCCAGAGGACCGAGGACGTGCTCGATCACGTGGTTTTCGATCATCTCGTGGCAAACGCCCGAGAGACGCTCGAGCGTCTCGACGAAGGTCTTGTCCGGCCCCAGGCTGCCGTACTGCCGGGCGGTAACGTAGACGCTGATCTGCTCCTCGGGAAACTCCCCGGTGCGTACCTGGTAGGCGTTGGTGCGGGTTTCGACGCTGAGGCGGAACTGCAGCCGGCACTCCTCGTCCAAGGCCACCGTCAGCGACGGCTCGTGGTTGATGGCCGTCGAGCCGCCGATGTCGGCCAGCCGCTCCATCGCCGGGCTGACGCCCAGGGCCTCGACCACGAGTTGGTTGTGGTTGCCGCGGTAGGTGAAATCGAACCCGAAGAGCAGATCGAGGGCCTCGCAGTCCAACGGGCTGACCGAGAGCATGTAGGGGGCCAATTCCAGGATCAGCTTGTGTTGCTCCAGCGACCCTTCGATCGATTCGGGGTTGACCTGGCCGGAACAGACCCGGCGCGGCTCGATCGTACACCAGCGATAGTTGCCCTTGTCTTTGTCTTCCTCGAGCACAAAATCACCCCGTTCGCGGCAGTAGAAGTTCCGCATGGTGGGGTAGGTCTTCTGCACGCGCTCGAAAAAGTGTAGAACCGTCTCGCGGTTGGTCGGCAGTTCCATCTCCGTGCCGAGATTCATGTTGACGTAGAAGTCGTCACACAGAGAGCTATAGGGATTCATCCAGGGAAGTCCTTTTGGCCCGAACCGGGGAAGTCCGGCCGGTTGGCCAACAGACGGGCAGGTAATACGAGTCAGCCGTCAGTATAGGGCGAGTGTCCCCCGGCTGTCAAAGGGTCTGTTGGCCCCCCAATCCGAGCCAAATGTCAAGGGGCTTTCACCGGAGACCCCCATGTCGCAAGCGATTGACTCTCCTACGCTTGTCACCGTCGACAGCCCGATCGGCTGGATGGCGGTGGTCGGCCAAGAAAACACCCTCTGCCAACTGACGATTGCCCATCCGTCGGCGAAGGCGGCCGTTGCGTCGCTCGACGCTGAATTGCGGCAAGCGGCCCACAAAGGCCGGTGGAACGACGACTTCGTCCGACGCTTGAAGGCCTACGCCGCCGGCGAGCCGGTCGAGTTCGACGACGTGCAGATCGAACTGGGCAATCTCAGCCGTTTTCGCCGCCGCGTGCTTCGCCAATGCCGAAGAATCCCCTACGGCCAAACTCTCACCTACGGGCAGTTGGCCGCCAAGGCCGGCTCGCCGGGGGCCGCACGTGCGGTAGGCAATTGCATGGCCGCCAACCGCTTTCCGCTGGTCGTGCCGTGCCATCGGGTGGTAGCGGCGGGGGGCCGGCTGGGCGCGTTTTCCGCGCCCGGCGGGACGCGAACGAAACGGCGATTGCTGATGCTGGAAGGATGGGGGGAGTGACGGAGTGATGGAGTGACGGAGTGATGGAGGGACGGAGTGATGGAGGGACGGAGTGATGGAGGGACGGAGTGATGGAGGGACGGGGCGAGGGTGTGAACCACGAGCCCACAGCGTTTAGCCGTCGCCGGCACGGCGACGCGTGTACGGCGGCCCTCCGCCAGCAAACTATCCAACGAACCCACCCTTCCGTACTCCCCAAGAACGAACCAAGGCCCGGCTCGCCAAAACGAACCGGGCCTTGGGTTTAGGTTGGACCAACGGTGATCCGGTGATCCATACGAGCGGGTGGTTTGCCTTTCGGACAACCCGCCAGCCGTCTTCAGGCGGTACCACCTCGCCCGCTAGTACAGGAATACTCCACTAGATCACCTCCTTCCTACTAGAACATGCCGCTCGACAGGTCCATCGAATGACCTATCGGGGGCGTGCTAGTCCGTCGCGCCGCGTCAGCACGACCCGATTACTTCTATCATTACAGGCTTCGCCGATAAGGCAAGCAGGATGCGTCCAAATCGCCGAGCCTTATCCGTCAGACACTCGAAGTGTCAAAGCGGTTCGCTCGCCGATACTCGTTGCCAACTCCAACTGCTAATGCGGGAGCCCGAAAACGGGGACTGGCTCCGGCGGCGACTGGTACGGCAGCGGTGATTCGTGTGGCCGACGGTGCCTGTCCCCTTTTTCGGGCGGGGATACCGGGCCCGCGGAGAAAGGGGACAGGCACCGAGCCGGCGACGCCTCTCCACGAGCCCGGCATTCGAAGCGGCTCGGAACCAGTCCCCGTTTTCCACTCCGCGTCGACAGTCGGGTGTCATGCCCACGCTTGCGTGGGCATGCCGAAAGCTCGAACAACATCCCCACGCAAGCGTGGGCATGCCGCCCAAAGATCTAATATTGACAAACCCCTAGAATGGCTTTGCGAGACGTGGGGGATCGGCTAAAATTCGTAGTCTCCCCGGACAATCACCGTATGGGCCATATGTAGGAGAAGAGCACGCGATGGCAAAGATGACTATCGAAGACGTGGACGTTGCCGGCAAGACCGTGTTGATGCGGGTCGATTTCAACGTGCCGCTTAACGATCAATGTGAAATCACAGACGACCGCCGCATCGTGATGGCCCTGCCGTCGATCAAATCGGTCGTCGAGCGGGGCGGCAGCCTGATCCTGATGAGCCATCTGGGACGGCCGAAAGCAGGCGAGGACAACGCGAAGTTCAGTCTGCGGCCGGCCGCCGTCAAGCTGGGCGAGTTGCTTGGCAAGGACGTCGCCTTCGCCACCGACACCATCGGCGACGACGCCAAGGCCAAAGCAGCCGCGTTGGGAGCCGGCGACGTGCTGGTGCTGGAGAACCTCCGCTTCGACGCCCGCGAGAAGAAGGGTGACGCCGCGTTCGCCGCCGAATTGGCCGCCATGGCCGACGTCTACTGCAACGACGCCTTCGGCACCTGCCATCGCACCCACGCCTCAATGGTCGCCGTACCCGAAGCGATGCAAGGCAAGCCCAAGGTCGTCGGCTTCCTGGTGGCCAAAGAGATCCGCTATCTGACCGAAACGATCGCCGAGCCGAAGCGGCCCTTCGTGGCCATCCTGGGCGGGGCCAAGGTTTCCGACAAGATTCCCGTGATCCGCAATCTGCTGGGCATCTGCGATCACGTACTCGTCGGCGGGGCGATGGCGCACACCTTCACCTTGGCACGCGGCGGACAGACCGGCAAGAGCCTGGTCGAGAAGGACCGCGTCGATCTGGCCTCGCAACTGATGGCCGAAGGCGGCGAGAAGCTGATGCTTCCGACCGACGCCCATTGTGGCGACGCCTTCGAGGCCGGCTGCGAGGAGCAGGTGGTCGGCTCCGAGCAGATCCCCGACGGGTGGTTGGGCCTCGACATCGGGCCGGAGACGGCCAAGAGCTACGCCGAGGTGATCGGCGCCGCCCAAACCGTCGTTTGGAACGGCCCGATGGGCGTCTTCGAGATGCCGCCGTTCGACGAGGGCACCAAGATCGTCGCCCAGGCGATCGCCGACGGCCAGTGTACCAGTATCATCGGCGGCGGCGACAGCGCGGCCGCCGTCCAGCAACTCGGCTTCGCCGACGACGTCTCCCACGTCAGCACCGGCGGCGGCGCCAGCCTGGCGATGCTCGAAGGCCGCAAGTTCGAGGCCGTCGAACTGCTCGACGAGAAGTAGTCCCCGGTAGGTAGTGCCCGGCGTGGTGAGTATCGCGTAGCCGGATTCGCGAGAATTCGGCCGTGGAAGCTCAGCGATCGGCGGGACGATTCGCCCCGAACCGGCGTACCAGCATGGCGTCTTCGGCCGGCTGATCGCTGTATTGATCGTAAATACCCACAATCACTCCGTCGCCCGGCTTGATCGATTCGAGCGTTTGGCGAAACGCCTGCTCGACCCAATGGCGGCGTTCCGAAAGCCGCCCGGCGGCGAGGATCTTGAACGCCAGGCACGGCCGCGTCGTGCTCCGCACGGCCTGGAACATCCGCGGCGGGTCTTTCGGCAGATAGACTTCGCCCACGGGAATCGGTGCCTGGCCGAGCAAGGCTTCCAACGCCTCGGCGCTGCGATGGCGCTCGTAGACGCAGGTCATGTAGTAGTCGACGTCCCAGCCCCGCGATTCGACCGTGTCGACCACGTCGGGCATGTGCGTGGAGACGCCGACCAGCATGCCGGAGTCGCGGACGCGTTTGAGATACTCCTCCATCCTGTCGATCTGTCCGTCCTTGAACATCCGGTCGGTCGTTTCGCCGTGATGGGCGATGCCGATGCAGCCGGCCTTGCGGAGCGTCTCGATCGACGACTGGCTGCCGGCGGCGATGGCCATCAGCCGCATCTTCAGCCCGGCGTCGACGAACCGCCGATACATCTCGGCGTTGCCGGTGCCGGACTGCCAGCAGTTGATTCCCACTTCTTCGCATCGGCGGAGCGTCTTGAGGATCTGCTCCTCGGTGTAATACTCTCGCATCTGGTGGTTGACGAACACCGAAAGATGCGATCCGGCACTAAACGGATTGGTCCCGCAGATCAGCCGCGATATCGAGTGTTCGCCGAGTTGGATCTGCGGCAGCTTCGGCTCTTCGGCCGGCGAGGCCGGTTCGGCCGGCGCGGGGCTCGCGCAGCCGGCGGCCATCAACGCGGCCGGCAATGTCCCAGCCTTCTTGAGGAAATCGCGCCGCCCGCCGGTGGATTCGTCGGGCCGCTGCGTAGCCCCGTTGAAGGCATCGTCGGGAGCGTTGTGCGGGCGCATGGTGCGTTCCTTTCTAAAGAGCAGGTTCTTACCGCATCTTGTGAGTGTATCGCGCCGGCGACGGGCGGGTCAACAGATCGATGGGTGGCTGAGGTCGCTGGGTGGTGGGCACGCCGATTGCATTGTTAAGGCTCACCAACTAATCTCGATGGTAGGGGGGTGAAAACGTTGTTTTTACACCACGTCGTCGGCCGACGCGTTCACTTTTCGCATCCGTGTGGCGTCCGGGCCACGTGGAAGGTTGATCTGCTCATGAATCGGCATCTTGTTTCTTCGATCGTCCTCCTGCTGGCCGCAACGGCAGCAGCTCCCGCGGCGTCGGCCGAGGTGGATTGGATCTTCAAGCCCTCGACCTACACGCACGATCCGGCCACCGGCAAGCGGGTGAGCCAGTTCGCGGCGAAACAGCCCGCCTATCGCCTGGTCGATCCGACGTATCGCCAAAGCGGCTACCGCCACGTGCGTTCCGCGATTCGCGGTGCCGGCGGCAGCGCCGACCGGTTGCACGTGGTCCACACCTGGGGAGCCGGCGAGTCGATCCGGCCCTACGGCGAATGGCAATACCCCTTCCGCGCCGGCGCCACGCCCTACGGCCCCTGGGGCAACCCACAGGGCCCCTGGACGATGCCGTACGATTCCTGGATCAATCCCTACGGCACGTGGAATCGGTATCCGCTCGGCCCGTGGGGGTATCCCTACGGCCAACCCAGCGGGCCGCACTCGACCGGGCCACACTCGACCGGGCCGCACTCGACCGGGCCGCACTCGACCGGGCCACACTCGGGCGGCCCGCACTCAGGCGGCCCGCACTCAGGCGGCCCGAGCATGCATCCTTCGGCTCCGCCGCACGGTGGTAGCCACTCGGGCGGATCGCCGCACGGTGTGCCGGGTTCGGCCCCGCCGGGCGGTTCCCACGGCAGCCCAACCGGGCCGCACGGCCACGGGTCCGACGGATCCGCAGGACATTGAGCTTCGTCGGAAACCGGCTTGAGGGTGCCCGGTGGCGTAAGCTACCAGCTTGCGTTTGACGCAAACTCCCGAAAGGCAAGCGGGATGCTTGCCCCACTTTCTAATCCTGACACGGCACTGGCGTCTTCTCGCCGCCGATGTCGCCTACCGGCCGCCGTCGGGTTCGTCGACCTTCCACTCCACGACGTTGTGTTCTCGGATGCACAGCGGCTCTCCGCGCCGGAAATGGGGCACCAGCACCGAATCGTCTGTAAACTCTCCGACGAACGTCACGCTGCCGTAGCGTCCGCGGAGGACTCGCCGGATCGACAGCCAGTGGGGCTCTGAGGCCTCCGCCACCTGCAACTCGATCTTCACGGAGAGTCTGTCTCCGAAGGTCGGCTCGGCAGACGCGGAGACGAACTCGCAAAGCGCTTGGCGGCGTTTCTTGAGCGCTTCCCATCTCTGGTCGTCGGCATCCGCCCCGCGATACAGCCAGAGTTCCTCTCCGGTTTCCTCGTCTTCTTCATCTTGCGCTAACGCCCGCAACATCTCGTCCAACGCGGGTCCGGCGGGGATCAGTCGTCCGCGATCGTCGCTGTAGAACGCCAGGCAGCGGTCGTCCAAGAACACGGTGGCCAGGATCAGCACGGTATCCGACGTCGCCTCCCGGTCCGCGTCGTTGGTGGCCAGGGCGGTGATCGAAAGCCAGGCTTGATGATCGGCCAGGACTTGCTTCAACGCGGCATCTTCGACGTTGACTTCGCCGCCCGTGTAACGATCGCTGCCGAACGAAACGACGTATGCCTGATCGTTCTTCGAGAGAAGGAAGCTGGCCGGCGCGTCGGGTTCGTCGCCGCGAGGCAACGCGGTCACGGTACCGTCGGCCCCCAAGAACGGCCGCAGCCGGATTTTCAGTGATTCGGCGTCCGACGGCGCGGCCTCGGCCAGCAGCAACACAACGGAGTCGCCACTTAGAAACGGGAGCCCCGGCGGACATTCGCGCCGGACGTCCAGAAACTCGTCGCTGCGAAGGACCCGGCCGACGGCTTCATCGTTGTAGAGGGAGGTGACCCGGTAGGACCACGGCTGGAGTTCGACGAGATGCTGCCGCACTTGGGGCACGTCTCCTCGCGCCGCATGCACCAGAACCAACGGCAGCGGATTGGCGTATTCCTCGTAGATCGACTCGGCGACGTCCAAGGCCCTGGCCAGGTAGTTCGCTCGTGCGGCGCCGCTCTCGTCCGCGGCTTGAGCCAATCGCAGCAGGCTCCGCACGTGCAGGTCCCGCATCTGTTTGACGTCCCACTCGTCAAGCTCCGCGGCCAACTCCTCCGGCCACTCGTCGAGCAGGGCCACCACGCTGGCGTACTGCTCCCGTTGCGAGTACATCTTGGCCAGCCAAGGAGCCGGATATCCTTCCGCGTGGTCGTGCGCAGAGAGCTGCGCGACGAGCACGTCGAATTCGGGCCATTTTTCTGCGTAAAACAGTTGCCGAGCCAGGTAGATGAAGGTCTCTTCGCGCGGCGAGATCTCGTCCAACACGCCGTCCAGATCGCCGGCCTCGATCCGCGTCGCCAGGCGCTTCCGGTGGTATTCGCCTTGGAGGTCTTCGTCGTCGGTGTTGCGCTGGCCCCGGGCCAGAAGCTGGTCGGCCCGGGCGTATTCCTTGCGCCGGGAATGTACAAGGGCCTCGTAGTAGTCCAGCCAGGGATCGTCGGCAGCGGCCTTGCGATGTGCAGCCACCAGCGTCTCCAACAGCTCCGTTTTCTGCGGCGAATCGTCCCATTTGAGCAACCGGGCCAGGCTCCGGAAGGTCTCCGCCGGTTGGCCGATCTGCTCGTATGCCTCCATGACCTTGCCCGTATTCGCCATCGCTTCGAGGTGCCAATAGCTGGCCGCATCGCGAACCTCCTCGTCGTCGCTTTCGGCCAGGGCGGCAAACTCGGCGGCGGCTTCCTCGTGCTTCTCCTGCTCAACCAGCAAGGCACCGGTGTAGAAACCCAGCCAGGGATCGTCGGGGAAGCGGCGGCGATGGGCCTCGAGCAGCTTCGAGAACGTCTCGGCGTCGAAATCGTACTCCCCATCCAAGTAGCCCTCGGCCAGATCGCGGAAGGCCTCGCGGGGATTGGCGGCGGCGAGGTATCCTTCGACCGGTTGGCCGGCGCTGAGCGAGGCGTAGACGGCCTGGCCGGCGTACGACTGCTTCGTTTCGTCGTCGTCGGTGGCGGCGGCCGCCTCGCGATACTTCGCCGCGGCGGCGGCGTAGTCGCCTTCGGCCTCGGCGGCCAGAGCGGCCAGGTACGCCACGCGCGACGGATCGGGATCGTGCTCCGCGAGGAAGTCGCCCAGGACATCGATGGCTGCCACGTCGTCGTAGAGCGAGAAGTGCTCGATGAGCCCCTCCGCCGTGTCGACCGGATCGGCGGTTTGGGCGACGTATTGAACGAGGATCTCCTTCTCTTCGCCGGCCAGCGCGTGGCCGAGCGCCTGAAGCGTGTCGAGGCGGTCCGGATCGACGTCGAGCGTCTTGCGGCATTCCACAACCGCCTCGGCCGCCCGGCCCAGTTCCAACAGCGAGTCGGCCGCCAGTGCGCTGCCCGTGGCGTCGCAGCCGGAGGCCGCCTCGTATCGTTTGGCCGCCTCGATCGCCTTGGCGTGTTGGCCGCGCGCGTGATAGCAGTAGAGTTGTCCGAAGATCGCGCCGGGCGTCGCCTCCGGAATGGCCACGCGGTCGAAACAGGCCAAGGCCTCGCGAAAGTGGCTGCCGTAGACCCAGCCGAAGCCGACCCGCGCCCAGTGGGCGTCGTGCAACTCGGGCAACACGCGGTAGTTCTCTCCCCGCCGAATGAGCTCGGCCGCCTCGTCGGGGCGATCGTCGTCGGCCAGCGCATCGGCCTTCTCTCGCTGCACACCGAAATCGAAATACCGCTGTAGTCGAAAATCTCCACCGTGCTCGAAACAGAGGGCATCCACTATCGAGGCGCGCAGGCCGAAGTCGAGCAACTCCCAATCGTACACCTTCCACTGGCCCGATTCGCGGGTGATCCACCAGCGCGATTTGTACTCGTCGCCGTCGGCCGTCCAGAGGTACGCGTAGACGACGGCCGCTGCTTGCTCCGGCTGACGCTGCACGTGAACGATCTTGTACGTGGCGGCGCAAACGGGCGCGTACATGTCCTGTCGGACCCAGTTGATTTGCAGGGCCGTGTCGCGGGGGCTCGACGGCGACATCACGCCGCTGGCCCGCATCTCGTTGAGGAAGCGAGGGACGTCGACGAACTCGGCGAAGGCTTCGTCGTCGTCTTCGGCCATGGTGGCGACGACGGCGTCGAAGAGGCGTTCGACCGGCTTCAATTGGGCCGTGCTGATCCCCAGTGAGTCGCTGCTGAAGGCGGCGACCACGGCGGCGTTCTTCTGCTCGAAGGTCTCCTGCCAGGCCGGCTCGTCCAGGGCCGGCTCGAGCAAGGCCGTCTCGTCGATCACCCACTCGCGTTCGGCGTCGTCGCGCATCTTCCGCACCATGACCACGGCGCAGACGACCACGACGAAAAACCCCAGGCCCACCAACGCCACCACGGCGAGTACCAGGCGGCGATTGCCGCCGGTCCGGCGCGGCTCACCATACGGCTGGTAGACGTCGTCGAAGCCCCGATAAGGCGGCTGCGAGTCCCAGTTCGACATCGTCGAGTCCCCCTCTTGTGCAGAGATTTCCCGTCTGGCAGCCCCCGTGCCGACCGTCGCTAAACGGCGCCACCGCGCCATTATAGATCGGCCGCCACCCGACCGACAGCCACATGGAGCCCCCAAGCCGAAAATCGAAGGCAAGAAAGAAAAAAAGCCCCCGGAAAATCTGTGTCCCAGGGGGGCAAAGGACACTTGGGTTTTCCGGGAGCGATTGGACGGCAGGCGACCGCGGCCACCGATGTGCCAGACATCGATGCGCTTGGCGGGCGCAGATGACGTATAGCCGAAGCGTACCGCCTGCTTCCATGCGGGCGGTTTCACGCTTCGCGGTCCGCAGGAACGTCGATCGCTCGACGCCCCCAGATGCAGACCCATCCACGTGGATCGTTGCTAGTTTCGGTCTTGCCAGTTCCCTGGAAGACGTTTCCCTGGGGGAACGTCTGGCTCAACCCGTGAGGCGGCGAGAATAGGAAATATCAGAATTTGCGTCAAGGTCGGTTTTTCGAGTTGCCAAAGAAAATCGACGGGGCCGATCCGTGCGTCGTAACCTGCTGATGCGCCAAGGGATTGGGGCGACCCGGTCACTCCGGCCCCCAGATGCCAGCTTGGCGGCCCGAGCTTGTCCAAGGGGCGTTTGGCTCCCATCACCCTGGTTCCCAAACTCCGGTTTGGGAACCTGTACGCGTACATCCTCCGCTCGGTTCTCAAACCGGAGTCTGGGAACCAGGACGCATCGGGGCACACCAAGACACACCGATCTACGCCAAACCGAACGCCTCGAGACGCCCACTCACCGAGCCGAACGAAACAGCGGCTCGCGGAGTTGGTCGGCGGTGATGATGCCCAGCGTTCGACCGTCCGCATCGACCACGCGGGCGAGCGTTTCGTCGGCACTTTCGAGCTGCATCAACGCCGCCACGTGGGGCGTGGCTTGTGGAATCGCCAGCAGCCGCCGCAGGGGGCCCACGTCGTCGCCGGGGTTTAGGCCCAGGTCGATCACGCGCAGGTAGCCGATCAACTCGGCCGACTCGTCCACCCGTTCCACCGGAACCTCGGCAATGCGGAAACGCCGGGCGAGGCGCAACACCTGACGCTTGGTCATATCCGAGCGTGCCCGGGGTAATTGCCCTAACGGCGTGATCAGCCGCTCGACGGGTTCTTCGGCCACGGCGAAGATCTCCCGGGCCAGGCCGCGTTGGGCCGGATGGAGAATACCCGCCTCGTGGCCTTCGTCGAACGCCCGTTGCAGTTCGCGCCCGACCAGCGTCAGGCGGACCTGCTCCGGCGAATGGCCGGCGATCCGCTCGAGCACCTTGTTCAACGCCCACAGCAGCGCAGTGAGCGGGAAGAACAACACGACGAACACCAGAAACAGCGGCCCGCCGCGGCGCAACAATCGGTTGGGGGCCTGGAGAAAGAGGTTCTTGGGCAACAACTCGCCGTAGACGAACAACACCGGCGCCAGTACCAACGGGGCGATCAGTTCGGCCGCCAGCACGTTGCCGCCGGCCGGCTCCAGCGATCCCCAAGCCCGCAGCAACTCCGCCGTGCCATGGACGATCGCCAGGGACGTGAGGAAATTGGCCAGGTTGTTGCCCACCAGCGTGGTGGCGATGAACATTGAGGGACGGTTGATCAGCCACAGCAGCCCGCGGGCAATCAGATCGCCGCCCAGCGCGTCGAGCACCAGCCGCAGCCGGGTGGCCCGATAGAAGCCGGTTTCGGAGCCGCTGAAGAAGGCGCTCAAGAAGAGCCCTACGGCGGCCAGAGCGAGGATTTCGATCCAGGTCATCCGGCGCCCTCCCCCTCGACGTCGCGGCGGGTGAGCTCGACGAGCAATTGGCCGCGGCGGTCCACGTCGAGCACCTTCAGGCAAAACGGCCCCCAATCGCACGCGTCGCCCGGCTCGGGCAACCTCTCGAGCATCTCTTGCACCACGCCGGCCACGGTCACACCCTTGCTCGACGGCCGCTCGACGTCGAAGTGCCGCACCAGGCGCCGCAGGCTGGTCATGCCGGTCACGTGCCAGGTGGACGAGCCGACCCGGCGAATCGGTGTCCGCTGCAAGAGCCGTTCGCTACGGCTGGGCCGTGGGCTGAAGATCGTGTCCAGCACGTCGTCGAAGGTGAGGATGCCAATCGTTTCACCAAACTCGTTGACCACCGCCGCCACCCGGCAGTCGCGACGATGCATCACCTCGAGAGTTCCCGCCACGGTGGTCGACCAGGGCACGTAGGCCACCGCCTCGGCGTGGTGTTCGAGGTTTTCGGTGGGCACGCTGGAAAGACGCCGCAGGGCGATCGCTCCGGCCACTTCGTCGCTGTCCGGCTCGGTGACCAGCAGGTACCCACTGGGCGGCACCCGGCCCTCCAAGTCGGCAAGCGAGACCGGCGGAGCAAACGTGAGGAACTGGGTCCGCGGGCGCATCAGTTCGTCGGCCCGAATCTCCGAAAGCGAGACGATGCTCTCGAGCACCCGCTGTTCGCGCTGCACCACGGCCGTGTCGGAAGTCGATAGGCGCACGGCCCGTTCCAAATCGCCCACGCGCAGATGCGGCTCCGGTTGGAACTTTGGCCAGAGCAGCCGCCGCGAGAGGAGATTGGCCAGCCGGAATGCGGGGATCGCCGGTCCGACGACGCGCACGGCCGCCGCCAGCGGGATCGCCGCCACGGTGACCAGTCCTCGCGGCCGCAACACGGCCAGACATTTTGGCAGCATCTCGCTGAAGACGATCATCGTCACCAGCGCCCCGACCGCAAAGCCCCCGGCCAGCGCGGCGTGGCCGTCGCGTAGCCGGATGCTGATGATCGAGGCGATGGCGAAGTAGGCCAGATTGACGGCCAGGTTCCAAAACAGCACGGCCACCAACAGCCCGTCCGGCTCGGCCAGCAGTCCCGCGGCGATCCGCTGCGGCCGGTTTCCCGCGGCCAGCCGCCGCCGCTGAGCCCGGCGCAGAGTGAACAGCGCCGCCTCGCTCGACGAGAAGAAGGCCGAGCAGAGGATCAGCACCCCCATGGCGATCAGGCCGGGCGTGTATGGCACTAACGGTTCCACAGACGACTCACATCACGGTCGATGTCATGGTTCCTCGGCCGTTTTCCGCCCCGTGGCCACGTCGAACTCGTAGATCGCCGGGATCAGCATGGCGGCGGTGGCGAAGCCGTAGGCCCCTATGGTCCATATTAGCACGCCGAGGGTCTGTCCGAGCAGGAAGCTGGTGACGGCTACGAACGTCAACACCGGACAAAGGAACGACGCCAACCCGATCGCGACCGACGGGTTTCGTGCACCCAGGGCCGTATATAGCCCCACGCCACCGCCGAGCATGAAGACCACGAACGGCGAGAACTGGGCGTGGAACGAGGTGCTAAAGGCGACCATGATGTACATGCAGCTCAGCACGCCCACTGAAAGGAAGAAGAGCGTACCCAGGCTGGTCGCCACGGCCGCCTGGGAGTTGACGTACGTCATCCCGGCGTGGACGCCCAATGTGGCCGAGAAGCAATACAGCACGGCCAACCCCAGCAACAGATAGACCAGGTTCTCGGCGCTGAGGCAGTCGGCAAACCAGAGATATCCACAGAGCAACAACGGCAGGGCGACCATCTCCTTAGTGTTGTAGAGGATGCCGCCGAGCTTTCCGAAGACGATCTCCTTGGCCGTGAGGTCCGTCACCAACAGCAGGTCCAACGCCCGGCCGTCGCGCTCGCTGGTCAAGGCGGTCACCGCCTGGGCGTTGACCAGCACCAGGCTCAGCAACAGCAGCGGCACCAGCACGGCCGCGCCGCCGGCGGTGGTGATCGGCCCCGTGCCGGCGATCATCCCGTGCAACATCACCGCCGCTAAGCCGAACAGCATCAGGTAGGCCAGCCGAATCACGAGGATCTTGCGGCCGTAGGCCCAGGTGCGGATTTCGCGCCACATGATCGGGTTGTCCCAGACGCGTCGGCTGCGGATGGCGGCGGCAGCAGCCGGAACTGCGTCGGCCGGTGCCGCGTCGCCATTGGTCTCTTGCTTGGTGTCGTGTTCCGCCCCCCAGATGCTCTCGCCGCGCGGCGTCCCCTCTTCCGGCTGCACGGGCCGGGCTTCCCGCGTGGAGTTCCAGTAACGGACCATCGCCACGGCCACGCCGCATAGCAGCACCGAGATCGACGTGCCCGCCAGCAGGAACAGATTCACCGGCGTGCCCAACGGCCCCAGGGCTTCCTCGACGTAGGCCGTCGGCCGGGTGGCCTCGACGACCGCCCGCCAGGGGCTGAACCCGGCTGCCCAACTCCGGCACGACACATCGAGCCAGCTTTCGCCCAACAGGCCGCTGCCGACGATCTCCCAAACGGCCAGCCACGACACCAGCATCAGCACGGTCATGGCCAGCGCCTGAAAGGTCTTTTCGCGCCACAAGGCCAGCGTCGAGCCGAGGCTGCCGCAAGCCAGGACGCTGACCAGGGTGACGGCGAACACGCGGGCGATTTGCGCCGGCGAAACGCCGCCGAGCAACGTGAGCATGAAAAACACCGGCAGCGCCGCGGCAAGCATCACCACGACCCCCAACAACGCGGCGGCCAGCTTGCCCAGCACCAGTTCGGCGTTGGTCAGGTTCGTCAGCAGCAACAGCACGAGCGTGCGGCGGTCTTTCTCCTGGGCCACGGCGCTGGCGGCCAACATGGCGGAGAAGAAGGCTGCCAAGGCCAACTGCAACGGGGCCAGGATCTGGAAGACGATCGCCCCGAATCGCGCCAAATCGCCCGTGTCGCGGACCATTTGCGTCCCCACCAGGACCATCCAAGCAGTGGCCAACAATACCCCCAATACGGAGACGTACGCCGCCCGAGCCACGTACAGCCGGGCCCGCCGCGGGGCGATGGCGATTTCTCGATGAAAGACGGGACCGATCAGCACGAAACACGCTCCGTTGGTGGTGTGAGCCTTCTAGCAGCCCGTTGAAGAACAGCGAAACTGGGTGCCACTGCTGGCTTGCCCAGCAGTGCATAGTCGAAACGAACGCAACAGCACTGCTGAGCAAGCCAGCAGTGGCACGCGAATTCTCAAACTCCTACTTCTTCAACGGGCTGCTGGCAGTCAACGAATGCCACACGCATTCCATTGTAACGCGCTTCGCCGGTTCGGACTAATGCCGGCAGGGGTCACGCAGTAGCGCATGGCGGCGGAATTTAGAGAGAGCCGTGAAACCGGCGCCGAGTCCCCAGCCCCCAGTTCCCTGAACTCCTGGGCTACAGATAACTCAACAGCGTCGCCTGAAACAGCATGCCCGTGGTTCTCAGCGAAGCCTCGAAGGAGGCTTGTCGGGCGGTGAACGTCGAGATGGCCTCGATCATGTCGACGTCGAGATCCAGCGACAGCGCTTGGTTGAGTTCGACCTCTTCGCTTTCCAGGCGAGTCTGCATCGTGTCCAGCCCTTGCTGCCGGGCGCCGAGTTCGGCCCGGGAGAAACTCACCCCGTCGGTCTGTGCGTCGAGCAGGCCGATCGCCCTGCCGATCGCCTCGTTATCGCTCACTTCCAGGGCCGCCTGCAGCCGCAACAGCGCGGTGAAGACGCCTGCGGTCTCCTGCGTGTTGGTGTCTTCGCCGGTCAGCGTTCGGGTGCCGCCGGTCATGGCGGCGGAGGTCTGCACGTCGACCACGCCGCTGCCCAGGTTGGGGCTGCCGTCGGCCGGGTCCAAGGCGGCCGTGAACAGTGTCGAGGCCACCGGGTCGGCCGCCAGATACGTGATCACGTCGTTAGCCGTGGTCGCGCCGGCGGTGATGCCGAAGGTCAGCGTGCCGGCCACGTCGTCGTAGACGGCCGTGCCCGTGCCCGTGTTGGCAAAGACGATCTGCACGCCGTTGAGTTCCGTGCCCGGATCGACCGCCGCAAAGACCAAATCGCTATGGGCCGCCGCGGAGGTGACCGTGACCTCGGCCGCGCCCTCGCCGACCGACGCTGCGCTCGACGGGTCGCTCTGGTCGACCAGGCCCAGATGGACCGCCGCCAGCGACTGTTCCTGCCGGGTAACGGTGAGCGTATTTTCGCCGGAGCTCAGATCGACCAGTTCGATGCCGTTGCCGTAGTCGGCCAGCCGGGCCTGCAGATTGCCGGGATCTTGGGCGTTGATCAGGGCCAACAACTCGCCCACGGTCTGAATTCCGTCGACGTCGATCTCGATCGGGTTGGCGGCCATTCCGGTGAGCGTGGCCGCGATGGTGATCGTGAAATCGGTGCCGTCGCGGTTGGCCACGCCGTTGCCGAAGTTGAGGTCTTCCAGCCGCGTGGCCTCGGTAAAGGTGCGTAGGCCGAGTTGGGCGGCCGTACTGCCGCCGTTTTCGCCGATGGCGAAGTCGGCCCCGCTGATCCGCGAGCGGATGTTGATGCCCGTACCGTCCTCGTTGATCTGGGCCAGCAACCCGGCGTCGGACATGTTCAGCGTGTTCAGCAGGTCCTCGAACGTTTCGGCGCCGGCGAAGCTGATCAGGTGCGTCTGACCGCCGTTGACCACTTGCAGCCCCGAATCGAGGTCGAACGCCACGCCGCCGCCGCCGGCCGTTTCGCCTTCGTCGTCGCCCGGCGGGGTGCCGATCACGACACCGGCGCCGCCGTTGGGGCTGTCCAACGGGTCGAGTCGTGCGGAAATCGGCACGTTGTCCAGGGCGAAGGCGTCTTGCACGGCCGCCACCACGTGCATGGCCCTGGTCTCGCTCGACTTGACGGTGACCGTGAGCGTTTGTGTGGCGGGGTCGTAGGTGGCTGTTTCGTCGGTGCCGGGAACGGCCACCGAGCCGTCGTCGTCGAAGACGATCTTGATGCCGTCGTACGAGGGACCGACGTCCGGGGCCTCGAAGATCACGTCGTTATCGCTGCCCGGCGTCCGCACCGCGACGTACGATCGCGTGCCCAGCACGTCGTCTACGCTGGTCGTGATCCGCAATACGGGGTTCAGATCCTCGCCGAGGATCGGTCCGGCTGTGGCGCTTTCGGTGAGGATGCCCAACTCGTCGGCCGTGGTGCCGCCGCCCACCTCGCGGATGGTCATCGTGTCGCCCGGCGCGCCGTCCAGTTCGATCACCAGCCCGCTGGGTGTAATCTCCACGTCGAGCGTCTTTCCCGCCGGCGCGTTGGCGCGGATCATGGCGGCCACGTCGCCGATGGTTTCGGCCGTGCCAAAATCGACGGTGCTGGTGGTTCCAGCGACGGTAATCAGAATGCCACCGCGGGTGACGCCCTCGCCGCCGCGGAGGTCGGCCAGCCGGGTGTCGTAGGTCAGCACCGGATCGAGGTCGATCGAGCCGAGTGCCATTTCCGAGATGGCCCCGAAGACTTCGTTGCCGTGCAAGTTGGTCTCGAACAGCATGTCGACGTCGGAAAAGGCGGAGATGGTGCCTTCGTTGCCCGTGTACTTGACGTAGCCGCCTTCGATCTCCTCGAAGGGCTGCACGGTCGTGCCGGTTCCGGCGAACAGATACCGGCCGCGAAACATCTGATTGCCGACGTCCTGCATCTGCTGGATCATCCGGCGGACCTGTTCGGCGGCGGCCGTGCGTTGTGAGTCGGTGGCCGTGTCGCCGGTGACGCCCAAGGCCACCGCCCGAATCTCTGCCAGGCTGTTCGAGACGGTCCACAACGTGGTGTCGGTCGCGGAGAGATACGACTGATTGGTCGAGAGGTTCGACTGGATCTGCTCCTTGCGCTCCAGCAGCCGCTGCAGGTCGACGATCCGCATCGCCGCGTTGGAGTCCTCGCTGGGCATCAGGATGCGGCGGCCGGTGCTAAGCTGCATCTGCGTACGGAACATGTCGCGCTGGTCCGATTGGACCTGTCCGGTCAGACGCTGACGGACGTACAGATCGCTGACGCGCGTGGTCGGGATGCCGATGACGTTGCCCATGATGGTGGACCGTTGCGGGACGGTTTGATGGGGCCGGTGGTTTACGCGGAGGAGAAGGGGGCAGGTACAGTTTGCCGGAACGGCCCGGAGGGTCCGCCGCGCAAACTGTACCTGTCCCCTTTCCGTTGGATCTGTGCTAAAGGGTCACGACGATATCGAACAACTCGCTCAGCGTGGTGATGTACCTGGCCGAAGCTTGAAAGGCACGCTGATAGGCGATCATACGGACCGCTTCCTCGTCCAAGCTCACGCCGCTGGTGGCCATCTTCTGCCCGCGCAACGTCTGCTCGAACACCCGGGCGCCTTCGGCCACCGCCCCGGAAATCGAGGCCGCCTGGGTCGTCTCGCCGATCATCCGGTCGTAGAGCACCATCAGCGAAGCGTTGTTTTGCGACTCGAGCGGGCGGTCCATGAACCCGCCCAACGCTACCGCATTGTCGAGGTTCGGCGTGTAGTCGCCGTTGCCGGCGGCAAGGCTGGCGGCAAACTTGGCCGGGTCGTCGCGGAGCACCTCACTGACGCCCAGGTCGCGGGCCGAAGTGCCGCTGAAAAACGTGTTCAGCCCCAACGCCGCCAGCACGCCGCTGGTGTCGTCGTGGAAGAAGAACTCCAACTCCGAAGAATCGGCCGTAATCTCGAGCTTGCGGGCCGTGGTGATCGTGGCCGAAATGCCCTCCACGGCGTCGAGCTTGGCGGTGAGGCTATCGAGCGTTTCGTCGTTATCCAGATCGTTCAGGTCGACCACCACATCGGCCACATGCATGTCGCCGGTCTGTGTGTTATGCACCATCACCTGAAACGTGCCGTTTCCCGGCGTGAACGCCAACCCGGCCTCGTCCAGCGCCGCGGTGACGTCGTCGACGGCGAATTCGCCGGTGAGTTCCGTAAAGCCGTTGAGTCCTTGGCCCCGGGAGAAGAGCTTGTTGAACTCGAAAGCCAGCGTGCGGGCGAAGTCGTCGAGGTTGTCGAGGAAACTGCCCATGATCTCGTCGCGGGAGTCGAGCAATCCGCGTAACTCGCCCGAGGCCGGGTTGATCGGCGAATTGGTATCGGTCAGATGGATGTCGGCGCTCGCTAGGCCGCTTTCGCTATCGAGCACGACTTCCACCGAGCGGGCGATGCCGTCGAAGATGAGGAACTCGCCGCCGCTATAGACGGCCACGGTTCCGCTGGACTGCTCGCGCACGTTCAGATCGATCAAGCGGGCCAGTTCCTCCAGGGCCGTCAGCCGCTGGTCGCGCAGCCCCACCGCGTCGCTGGCCGAAACGTCGCCGCCTTCGGTCTCGGCGATCCGCACGTTCAGCCGCCGGACCTGCTCGATCAAGCGGTTGATGTCGCCGGCCATGTCGATCACCCGAGCGTTCAGGTCGGAGCGGATCGTGGTCGCCCGTTCCGCCAGGCGGCTGATGTCGGTGGTCAGCGTGCGGCCCTGCAATACGGCCAGGTTGCGCGCGGAAACTCCGCCCGATTGGTTCAGCACCTCGTGGATGCTGTTGAAGAAGTTCACCAGCGACGTGCTCAGGTCCGTATCGCTCAGCTCGCCGACGATCCCCTCGAGTTGCATGTAGGCCGATTCTTGGGTCTCGGCATCGAGCCGATCGCTGACCGACCCGCGCAGCCGCTGCTCGAGGAAGTTGTCGATCTTCTGCACGATCGCCTGGACCTCGACCCCGAGGCCCATCAGCAGCTTGCCCTTGCGCTGCGTGGGGGCGGGAGAAAGGACGATCTCCTCGCGGATGTAGCCCGGCGTGTTGGCGTTGGCGATATTCTGCCCGACAACCTGCAAGGCGATCTGATTCGCCTGCAAGGAATTGGCCGCCATTCGGATCGAACTGAAGATGGACATAACGTATACTTTGCAGCTTCGCGAGGTTTCTCTTTCTCGCTAGGCTTTTCTGCCCCGCTAAGCTGCCTTGTCGACCAGCCCACCACTGGCGTGGACCGGTTTCCCCTCTCCATATGTCGGCTGTAGACGGCCCCCGGTCGCGATAATCTCTAACAGTTGCGAAAGATGTATCAGCGTCCGCTGTACGACGACCCAGTTTGTGAGACTTTCGTGTTTTAACAGTCGGGCGCGAGAACTGGCCTCTTGAACCTGCCGGTTGACCGCACTGCGTTGCGATTTCGGCAACGCAGCGGCCAGCGCCCGGATGCTGGTCGACGGCAATCCCTCGCCCTTAGCCCGGGCGAGCAGGTTCCGCCGCCGCAGCATGCAGTCCTGGAGACTTGCCACCAGCCGCTCCTCTTGTGCGTTGACCGCCGCCAAGCCTTCGATATCGGCCGCGGCCAGCAACTCGCGCTTTCGAGTAAGCGTGCCGAGCAACTCGTCTTGAACGGCCGACAGACCGCCGAGCAATTCGGCCAACTCCGACTCCCACGAGGTCTCCATCGTCTTGCCTTTTCCTTGGGGGGAAGTTCGATCCTGGGGGGGATTTTTATCAACTCGCCGGCCCCTTCCTACTGGTTCCCAAACTCCAGTTTGGGAACCCCGCATCTGCTGTCACCCGGTTTCCAAGCTCCAGCTTCGAAAGCCGAGCATGGTGCCCCCTGGTTGTTCGGCGGCTTCCCAAACTGGAGTTTGGGAACCAGGCGTGTGTCTCCGGCACGCCCTTAATTCGCCGGCCCCAGCGTCCACAACTCATACATCGGTTCGAGGAACTTATCGGCGCTGGCTTCGCTGATCTTCTCCGAGAGCACCTGGTCGAGTTGCTGGGTGAATATCTCTTCCGCCTGGCCGCCGTGGAAATAGGCCGGCTTGCCGACCGTCTTCCGCATCGCCTTGAGGATCTGGCCGAAGATCATTTCGCCCATCACCGAGTGGAACTTCTCGCGGGCCTGATCGCTCTTCCGCGCGTCGAGCTTGTCGGCCGCAGGGCCTTCTCCCGTCGAGCCGTGGCCATCGAGTCCTTTGACGTTGGGCATCGGCGGCACGGTCGACGTTGCCTGCATGGCGGCGGGTGTCGGTAGGTTCACTTGCACTTCGTTTCTCCCAAAGCCATCCGATCGGCTACTCGATAATCAACTGCCCGTGGAGTTTCCGGTCGCGGGCCAGTCCCTTGATAATGTCGATGATGTCCCGTTTGGGAACGTGGATGGCGTTGAGCGTTTGCACCAGCGCTTGCAGCTTCGGCCGGTCGGTGTCGCCGGGATCGACGGGCACGAAGTCGCCGCCGGTGGCCGCGCCGGTCTGCACCACGACGTTGTTATGGGCCACCACGGCCGCGCCGATCTCGACCTCGCTGCCGATCACGATCACGCCGGTACGCTCGTTGATCACCACCCGGGCGTCGGACGAGAGGTTCATGATCGGCACGTTGAGTACCTCGGCCACGAACTCCACGTGAGCGCCGCGATAGGCCTCAGGCACGGCAATCGCCACGTTGAACTGATCGATCGCCCTGGCCAGCGGCTGCTGGTTCATCTCGGTGCCGAACTTGTCGTTGATCCGCTCGGCCACGTTCTGGGCCATCTGGAATCCAGCGTGGTATTGATCGAGCACCAGCGTGACCCAGCCGTCCTGGACGAACGGGCTGAGGAAGTCGGCCTCCAGGCGGCAGCCGTGATGGACGCGGCCGGTGGTGGTCATGTTGGGGTCGTCCAGCGACACCCGGCCTTCGGCAAAGGCGTAGACGCGCGGGTCGGCCTTGTCGGGTCCCAGCAGCGGCGTGAGAAACAGATGCCCGCCGGTTAGGTCGGTCGCCTTGCCGATCGAACTGATCAGGCAGTCGAGTTTGTCTCCCTGCCGCGAGCCGGCCGGTACGGTGGCGGTCACCGTGACCATCGCCACGTTGGCCACGTCCTTCAGTTGCGTCAGCCGGTCGCCGGTGGCGCCGGCTTCGCCGAGCGGCTGCCCCATCAACGTCATGGCCTGTTCCAGGGCACGGATCGCCGGCAGAAAGCTGCCGTCGTCGCCGGTGCCGTTGAGCCCGACCACCAGCCCGATGCCACGCAGCGTATTTTCCTCTTGGCCTTTCACGCGGCAGATGCTTCCCAGAGTGGTTTGGGCTGCGGCGTGTGTGGGCCAAGTCCAATACGCGAAGGCCACAAAGGCTGTTGTCAACCAGATGGCATGCTTGCGTCTCATCGGCGGCGACACTCCCAAAAAGTCGTTTTCGTGTGGTCGTACCGGGATAGTAGCCATCTCGCTCCGCGAGATGTGGCTGTCTCGCGGAGCGAGACGCCTACTATCCTAAAACGGTTGAATGCGATCGAGGAACTTCGCCAGCCAGCCGCGGTCGTAGCCGTCGCGGACGTGGCCGCTGCTACGCTTGTTGATCCGCTTGTAGACGATGTTCTGGCTGAGCACCGTGTTGTCCTGCTGCACGTCTTGCGGGCGGATCATGCCGGTGAGCGACATATCCCAAACCTCTTCGTTGTACTGGACCGTGTCGTGGCCTTCGATCACCAACAGACCGTTGGGCCGGATGTCGACGATCGTGCAACCGATATAGGTCTTCAACGAGTCGCGGGCCTCCAGCGTGGCCTCGGACCGCATTTTGTTCGATGCCTCGGCACTGATCGTGGGATCGCCGGCACTCATCGGATCCGGGATCAGCGCCCCAGCTTTCAGCAGCACCCAATCTGTCAGGGCAAATTTGCGGTTGGCGTTCTTCTTGCGGTCGATTTCGCCTTCGCTGACGACGGTCGATTTTTCGTCGACGATCACGGTGATCACGTCGTGCTTCTCGAAACGGCTCAGTTGCGGCTGGGCGCTGCGGTACATCCACGACGCGTTTTCCAGCGTCAACGGCCGGGCCGCATTGGCCTGGCCGAACAGACTCGCGCTGGGCCCCAGCGGAATCGGCTGCCGCGGCCCTTCCGCCGCGATCGCCGCCACGGCGACCGCCGCCAAGAACAACGCCGCAACGGCCGTCGCCGTCTTTGGCCTTCGACTAATCCAGGGAATATGCACGTTGAACTCCTTTCGATGTGGGATTCGCCGGCAACCTCTGCGGGGCGTACGATGCGGGCCGCGCCGGCGGCGTCACTTGGGGTGCCCGAGCGTAAACTTCCGCCTCCCGCACGCCGATCACCCGGGCCAAATAGGTCGACTTGTTCGGCCCTTCCATCAGCACCGCGTCGCCCAGGCTGCCGTTGTCGCGGGCGCGGGCGGTCGTCTTGACGACGATGCCGGCGCTGCGGGCGTAGACGTCGACCGGATCGCCGCGGCGGATCAGCACCGGCCGGCGGAGTGCCCGGCGCTCGACGACCTTTCCCAGCGGGATCGAGCGAGACGTCTCCATGCCGAGGACTTCGTTGAGCGAGTAGATCAACTGGTCGGCGGCAACGTTGGCATCGGCCGGTTGCAGGGCGACGTCGGCGGCGCGGACGACCGCGCCGGATCGAATCGCCCGCACGGCCACCACCACCGCCGGCGGCAAGGCAATGCTGGCTTGCAGCGGAAACTCGATCGGGCCGTTGGGAGTGTTCAGCGTGGCCTGAAAACGCTGCACGCCGGTCCACGGAGGGCCGCCGCCTCGCAGCGATATCGCACCGGAAGATCGGGCGATCAGGTGGACCTGCGCGTCGGTCAATTGAAAATCGACGTTCAGCGAGCGCGAGGCCGTGCCGTAGGTGGCCAGGTAGCGGGTGATCGCGTCGCGCACGCGGCGATTGGCCGTTTGGACTTCGGCCAACGCCAGCGGGCGCTGGGGCTGGCTCGGCGCTTGTCCGCTGAATCCTGCCACGGCCACCTGGTTGGAGCCTGAGAAGCGATGTTCGGCCAGCTTGACCCCGCGCCGCAAGAGCAGGTCCTGGATCTCGCCGATGCGCACGAAACGTTGCTGCGGGGCGACCGGCGCGGGAAACAGCTCGACCGCCGCCAGCGCCTGCCTCTGCTGCTCGCTGACGGCGTAGATCTCGGCCACGTCGCCCAGGGTGACCAGCGCGGCGCGGCTTTGGCATCGCGAATGAAGCCGCAACTCGGCCGCGTCGGTGGGACTTGCAGCGGTTGCCCACAGAATTGCCCATAGTAGCCATCTCGCTCCGCGAGATGCAGCCCCGTCTCGCGGAGCGAGACGACTACTATAAGCGACGCCTCGCGGAGCGAGACGACTACTATGCAGCCGTCGAACCAAACAAGCCACGGTTTAGTACCTCCTCAGATTTGCCACGACCTGCATGATGTCGTCGCCGACCTGCACGGCCTTGGAGTTCAACTCGAACGCCCGTTGCGTGGTGATCAAGGAGATCAACTCCTCGACCGGCTTGACGTTCGAGGCCTCTAGGGCTCCCTGTTGAAGCGTTCCCAGGCCGTCGGCGCCCGGGTTTCCGGCGGTGGCCGTACCCGAGGCGTCGGTGGCGGAGAAGAGCCCTTCGCCTTCGCGCAACAGGCCTCCGGGGTTGATGAACTGGGCCAGTTCGATCTGACCGGCCTGCGTCAGGTTGGAGCTGCCCGCCTCGCGATACTGGACGATACCCTCACCGGAGATCACCACTTGGGTGGCCGTTTCGGGGATGGTGATCGGTGGCTGCAACTGGCGGCCGATGTTGGCCGAGGAGATCACCAGGTTGCCGTTGGCGTTCCTGTCGATCTGTCCGGCACGTGTGTAGAGCGTGTCGCCGTTGGGATCTTGGACCTGGAAGAAACCGCGCCCTTGGATCGCTACGTCCAGCTCGGCGCCGGTCTGCTGAAAGGCCCCTTGCTCGAAGTTGCCCTGCACGCCGGAGACCCGCGTGCCCAGGCCGATCGAGATCCCGGTGGGCGTGTACTGTCCGGCCGTATCCTGAGCGCCGGGCAGTTTTTCGTGGCGATAGAAGAGGTCTTCGAAGTTCGCCCGGCCCCGTTTGTAGGCCACGGTCTCCACGTTGGCCAAATTGTTGGCCGTCACGTCGAGCTTGGTTTCCATGGCCTGCATGCCGGTGGCCGCCGTGTACAACGCTTGAACACTCATGGCTTCAGATCGTTCGGTTGGAGTTCTGGGGTTTGTGTACTTATCGTGCGGGTTCGGTCTCTTTGCGTCTTACGCGACGCGCATCACCCGGTTGACCAGCCCGCTGAGCATTTGGTCCTGGGCCTTCATCATGTTCACGTTGGCCTCCAGCGCGCGAGAAGCCTGGATCATCTCGACCATTTCCGTGGTCGGTTGCACGCCGGAAAGTTCGAGCGATTCCGGAGCCACGGCACGTTGGGTGGCCTCGACCGGAACCGGGTCGCCCGTGGGCCGAAAGAGGTTCTCGCCCACGCGGACCAGGTTGGCCAGCAATTCCGGCCTGACCAGCGCCAGGTTCTGCGATCCGGCAAGTTGACGCACGGCCGCCGTGGAATCGACCTGCCACTTGGGGTCGGAGATCAGGATCGGCTCGCCGGTGTCGCTGAGCACTTCGTAGCCTTGCTGCGTGGTCAGCCGTCCTAAGGGGTCGACGGTGAAATTGCCCGCCCGGGTCAACAGAACCTCGTCGTTCTTGCGGACCTGAAAGAAGACGCCGTCGCCGCGGATGGCCACGTCGGTCCGATTGCCGGTCTTCTTCAACGGGCCGGAAGCAAAGTCGGTGACCGTCTCGCGGACCTCGATCCCGCCGCCGATGTCGTCCAGCGACCCGAGCCCCGGCGCTTGCTGCCCCGACTCGATCGCCTCGGAATAGCGGGCCTGAAACACGGCCAGCTCGCGTTTGAAACCGACCGTATCGACGTTGGCCAGGTTATGGGCGATCACGTCCAGCCGGGTGCTCTGGGCGTGGGCCCCTTCGGCGGAAACGTAGAGGGCGTTGGGCATGGTTGTCTCGGATAAGTCGAAATCGATGTGGCGGCCAATGTACCGCGTATTGGCCGCTGCTGAGCAATTGGCGTGCCAGAGTGGTTATCAAACGACAACGACACGGCGCGCAGAATCGCCAAGTGTTTCACAGAAAAGGAGTTGTGATGATCCGGCCGCCGGCGGTTGGGAGCCATGAGCGTTCTCCACACTCATTCCACCAACGGCGATTGCTGCCGATCACCGGGCAAGAGCGGCCGATTAGCCCTCCGCCGTTTAGCCGCCGCCGGCACGGCGGCGAGAACCCAGAACACGTTGCGGCGATAGAGCGGCCGTGCCGGCAGCCAAACGGGAACGGCCGGTTGTCAAGTAGGAGAATAGGGAGGACGCCCTACGCGTAAAACTCCCGCACGCGCATCAACACCTCGAAGCCCTCGAGCTTCAGACACTCCTCCAGACAGGCCATCGCCGGATGCTCCGGCGGAAGCTGCCGATACTTCCGCTTGACCGAGCCGATGACCATGTCGAGCCCCAGCGGCATGGCCTTGGTCAGGAAGGCGCTCTCCAGGGCGCTCTTGACCGGCGAGCCGTCGGCCCGTTTTGGCGGGAGCATGACGGTGAAGTTGCTTAGGCCGACCGAGCCGTGTACGCCGTCGAACGAGGCGTCGGCGTGCATCATCTCCAAGGCCGCGATCAGCCGGTGCAGGTTGCCCTCGGTGTCGCTGCCGATCGGAGCGATGCCGGGGTCGATAATGCAATCGTCGTTGGTTGCACCGTCGCAACGGGCAAGGAAAGTCTCCCGAAGATACGCGGCCGCGTCGAACGTCTCCTGGGCCGTATGGCAGGGCCGCGACCGGCCGTCGACCAACTGCTCCGAGGCCAGCAGGATCGGCCGAAACGGCCGCACGGCATAGAGATCGAACATCTCCACGCGCAACGGCGAGACCGAATTGAGAATCGGCCGCGCGCCGCCGGCCCGGTCCGGATCGTAGGCTTCCAGCCCCGCCTTGGCAATCTCCGGATCGGGCGTGTCGATGGCCAGCGGCTTGGCGGTCACCTGCTGGATCTTGCCGACCATCTCGGCCATAAACTCCGGCGTGCGGAGCCCGACGTTCACGTCGATATAGCCGGCGCCCCGCTCGTCTTGAAAACGGGCCAGTTCGAGCAGACCGTCTACGTCGTCGGCCTCGAAGAGCTTCTTCGTCGAGGGGACCGAGTCGTTGATCGACTCGGCAATGATCGTCAGACCTTCCATCGTCACCGCCGGGGTATCTATTCTACGAGCTTACGGGCAAGGGCCACGGCGGAACTGGCGTTGTCGCTGTAGCCGTCGGCGCCGATTTCGTCGGCGTAGGCCTGGGTGATCGGGGCACCGCCGATCATCACCTTGGTCGTTTGGCGGATGCCGGCCGTATCGAGGGCCTCGAGCACGGCTTTCATCATCGTCATCGTGGTGGTCAGCAGGGCCGAAAGTGCGATGATCGAGCCGTCTCTCTCTTTGGCCGCTTCGACGAACTTCTCCGGTGTGACGTCGACGCCCAGATCGACCACCTCGAATCCGCCGCCTTCGAGCATCGAGGCGACCAGGTTCTTGCCGATGTCGTGCAGGTCGCCCTGGACGGTGCCGATGATGACCCGACCGGCCGACTCGGCCCCCACTTCCGCCAACAGGGGGGTAATCAAATGCAAGGCGGTCTTCATCGCCCGGGCGGCGATCAGCAACTCCGGCACGAAGTACTCGTTGCACTCGAACCGCTTCCCGGCCTCGTCCATGGCGGGAATCATGTATTTGCGGACGATCTCGACCGGATCGGCCTTGGCCTCCAGCGCGTCTTTGGTAATCGCCTCGGCCTTCTTGGCGTCGCCGGTGAGAATCGCATCGTAAAGTTCCGAAGGTTCCGACATGGTTCCCTCCTCTTATGGCCAGATGGACGTGTTTGTTGCTCGCAAGCCACCCATGGTAGCGATTCGGAGGCGGGGACGCCAGCCCCGGCAGCGGATGCTCGGCGGCTTGGGAAGTCTCGGTGCAGGGGTGTCATGCCCACGCTTGCGTGGGCGTGCAGAAGATTCACCCCACACGCCCACGCAAGCGTGGGCATGGCACCCCCGGCAGCACCCGGCGTCCAGTTGCCATTGACCCGGTATAGCCATCCATTACAATGCCGCGACGCCTTACTCTTGCCCTACTCTACCCGAAGTCGCAGCAACCTGATGATGTCGAACAACTCTGACGAACCCGCTCGTGGGGCGGCCGCTCTAGAAGCCGCTCGACGAGGCAAGCTGCGCAAAATAGAGGAGCTAGGTGTCGATCCCTGGGGTTCGCGCTTCGACGATCACATGCCGATCGGCGAAATCCGGGCACGCGAAGACGAGATCGTGGTCGAGCCGCTGCAAGAAGGGCAGCGTTCGCCCGTGCAGCACGGCCCCAAGGTCCGAGCCGCCGGGCGGATCATCCTGCGGCGCAAGGCCGGCAAGCTGTACTTCGTCGACCTGGTCGATTGGACGGGCAAGATCCAGTTGATGAT
This sequence comes from uncultured Planctomycetaceae bacterium, assembly GCA_964472545.1. Lineage (GTDB taxonomy): Bacteria > Planctomycetota > Planctomycetia > Pirellulales > Thermoguttaceae > CAYYNP01. Next base: position 98,925 of record CAYYNP010000002.1, read on the forward strand.
CGGCAAGAAACAAGTCGGCGAGGAGAACTGGGCCCTGGCCGAAAACTTCGATCTGGGCGACCTGGTCGGCGTCGACGGCGAACTGGGCCGCACCCGAACCGGCGAACTGACCATCTTCGTCAAAGACCTGCACTTTCTCGGCAAGTCGATCAACACCCCGCCGGAGAAACACCGAGGGCTGTCCGACCCCGAGCTACGGCAGCGGATGCGCTACCTCGACCTGATCCACACCGAGGGGGCGCTGGACCGATTCCTCAACCGCACCAAGATCGTCCACTCGATCCGCAGCACGCTGGCCGAGGAAGGCTACGTCGAGGTGGAAGGCCCCACGCTGCACGCCATCGCCGGCGGAGCGGCTGCCCGACCGTTCACCACGCACCACAATGCGCTGGACATCGACCTGTTCATGCGGATCGCGCTGGAATTGCACCTCAAGCGGCTCTTGGTCGGCGGGATCGAACGGGTTTATGAACTGGGCCGCGTCTATCGCAACGAGGGGATCAGCCCGCAACACAATCCCGAGTTCACGATGCTCGAGGTCTATCGGGCGTACGGCAACTACGAGACGATGATGGACCTGACCGAGAAGCTGATCGTCGAGGCGATCCGCGCCACCGGCCAGGACCTGAAGCTGCCCTACGGCGACGCGGAGATCGACTTCACTCCGCCGTTCGCCCGCAAGACGTACGACGAACTGTTTGCAGAGCACACCGGCTTGGCGGCCGACGACGCCGAGGGGATCAAGGCGTTCGCCGAGAAGCTGGAAATCGAAACCGCCGGCAAGCATCCCGACGTGATCAAGAACGAGCTTTTCGAGGCGAAGGTCGAAGACGTGCTGGTCGGGCCGGTCTTCGTGACCGACTATCCGGCCAGCATCTGCCCGTTGACCAAGCGGAAGGCCGACAACCCGGCGATTGCCGAGCGGTTCGAGTTGTTCATCCGCGGCATGGAATTGGCCAACGCCTACACGGAACTCAACGACCCCGACCTGCAGGAAGAACTCTTTGGCCGGCAATTGGAGGGTCAGGCGGAAGAGGACTCGATGGCCAAGATGGACCACGATTTTATCCGTGCGTTGCGTTATGGCATGCCCCCCGCCGGCGGCTTAGGGATCGGCATCGACCGGCTGGCGATGGTGTTGACCAACTCGCAGACGATACGCGAAGTGATCCTCTTCCCCCTGCTGCGTCCGGAAGCGGCCGCGGCGGATGAGGGTGAGGGGGTGACAAGGTGAGGGGGTGACTGGGCGACGGGGCACACGATCTTGGCGGTGAATGACATGGCATGGAAGCTCTGTCGCACGAAACCTGCGCCGGCCGCTTTCGCGGCGTTCTGGACTTGCGGGCACTCTTCTCCGTCAATCGAGACGAGAC
>CAYYNP010000003.1:0-98425 GCA_964472545.1 uncultured Planctomycetaceae bacterium
CCCTCGTCCCTGCCGGATGCGGCCGAAGGCTGCTCTACGCTCGACCCCAGCCACCCATCAACCTCGCTGTTACGGAACACTAGCCGTCGGTCGATGCGTCATCGTCCTCCATGGGGTCTTCGTTGCCAGGCTCCCCGTCAATGGGTTCGCCGTCTCTGGGTTCGCCGTCAATGGGTTCGCCGTCAATGGGTTCGCCGTCATTGGGTTCCTCACCGCTCGGCTTGTCGATCTCCGGGCGTTCGGCGCGGAGCCAGCGTGCGCGGAGGAGATTGCCGTAGGCGGAGGGTGAGTTGGGGCGCGACTCGTAGAGGGCGACGGCCTTGGCGTATTCGTCGGTTGCTTCGTACGCGCGAGCCAGGTTATAGGTGGCGCCGTCGACCCAGGGCGTGAAGGCCGAGGCGGCCAGCGTGCGTTGGGAGAACCAGTCGATGGCCGAGGCGTAGTTTTCCTTCTCGAACGCAATCAGGCCCAGCCAGTAACTAGCGTGCTGCTTGCCGCGGTGCAGCGAGTCGACGACGATCCCCACGATCTGCTTGGTACGCCACTCGACCTCCTCTTCCGGCATATCGGGATCCTGTGTCTGAAGCATCAGCTTGTAGCCGTACTCGGTGCGGCCTTCGTCGATCTCCATCTCGCGGTCGGAGGGGCGCGCGCGGAGGTAGTAGTGCGTCGCGTGCCGGCGCTGGACCAGATCGCCCTTCAGATGGTGCATGCGTGCCTTGCGGAGCCATGGCCCTGGGGGGTTTTCACGCCAATCGAAAAACGGCAGCATCGCATCCAGCCGCAGGATGATCCACTCCGGAGGGGAGGCCACGCGATGGTTGATGCGTATCAGCGACAAGGCCCAGAGTTGAACGTCGACGGTGGAGGGATCAACGATCTGATCGTTAGTAGCTCCATCGGCGATGTCCCCGGCATCCGAACTCATCGCCGCGGCGGCGGCCTCGGAGATGCGCTGGGCCTGCGCCGTGGGGTTCGTGGTGAGCACGACGTCTTTGCCGGGCGGCAACTGCGATTCGATCAGACGCATGCGACACGCCAAATACGCCGGCGAGGCCTCCAAGAGGTAGACCACGTCGCGAAAATCCGCCGCGCTGACCGGATACGGCCGCGCGGCGTCGAGATCCAGCCGCTCCAACGGCGCCTCGCCGTGGAGCACCTGGCGAAGCGTGGCCGGCTGCACGGCAAGTTGACCGCTGCGGTCGAGCCGGATGCCGTCGGGCGCGGGAATCGGCAACCCGAGCCGCGGGTCGAACAGATACAACTCTCCTTCGATCAGCACGGCCACCACGGCCCACGCCTGGCGGCGCCTGGCCGTCTGGCCGTCTTGCGGATCGCTCGCCGGGGCGTCGTCGGCAGTTGCTGGATCGGCAGGCTTCGGCGGCAGCACGATGTAGGCCGTGTCGAGACGCTGCTGACGGCAGAGGAGCATGAAGACCCAGGCCCTTTCTATCGCCGTGCCGCGGCCGAAGAAGAGCGTTTCCCAGGCCATCTGCGGCGGCCGCGCGTGTTCGCCTATCCACGCGACGTCGTCCTGACCCAAATCCTGAAGCCGCACTTCAAGGACGGTCCCGTCTTCTCGCTGAAGATGAACGTCCCCAAACGCCACGCCTTGGAAGATGGCTTCAACTTCACCAAGCTCCACGTGCTTCCAGATCCTGTAATCCGGTTCGGGGTCGAGTTGGATGTTGCGGACCGTCCAGTCGAAGAGCCGCTTGGCCCGGTCGACCGCGTGCAGCCGCTCGCCGCGGGCCCAGTTCGACAGATCGTGCATCCAAAACGCCTCGCGCAGGGCAAACCCGTCGTAGCTGGTGTACTTCAGACGGTCGAGATCGCGCAGCGCCACCGACCGGCGAACCGATTCCGGCAGCGCGGTGACCGTCGCGTCCAACTCCCAATCCGGCGGGGCCTGCTGCGACTCGACCCACTGGTTCAATCGCGTGACGATCTGCTTGAGCATCTCCGGCTCGGGACATGTTTCCATCAAACCGTCGGCCGTCTGCAGCGGCCGGCCCTGCGCCGGCCTCAGCCACGCCATATACCGAGCCAGAGTTGCTCGTGCCAATTCGGCCCCGGGGTTGCGCTGCTCCAGCTTGCCGAGGTTGTCCACCACGCCCGTGAACAGCTCCGACTGGTACTGTTCGCTCAATTCCACGCCGGTCGAACTGCCCTCGCCGGACGACGCCGGGCCGGACCCCGAAAACACGCCCGACCAATACAGAATCACCAGCAACAACGGTACGGCGCACCCGACGCCGGCCGCCACGTAGACGACCCTTCGTGGTTTGGTCTGGGAACGGCTCAAGAGACTTCCTCCACGGCTCGGCGAACGGCCAGCAGCCGTTCGAGCAACCCGGCGAAATCGTCCAGCGGGACCATGTTTGGTCCGTCGCTCTTGGCTTCGTCCGGATTGGGGTGGGTTTCAAAAAACAATGCATCGGCCCCCACGGCCACGGCGGCCTTGGCCAGCGGCTCGACCATCGCCCGATTGCCGCCGGTCGCCGCTCCCAGCCCGCCGGGCTCTTGCACACTGTGGGTGGCGTCGAAGACGACCGGCACGCCGAGGGCTTGCATCTGCGGGACCGCCCGCATGTCGTTGACCAGCCGCCCATAGCCGAAGAACGTCCCCCGCTCGCATAGCATCGCGTGGCGGCAGCCGGCGGCGGCCAGCTTGCCCAGCACGTTCTTCATGTCCCAGGGGGCGAGAAACTGGCCCTTCTTGACGTTCACCGCTCGGCCGGTCGACGCGGCCGCGGTGAGTAGATCGGTTTGCCGGGCGAGGAAGGCGGGTACTTGGAGCAGGTCGCAGATCTCGGCCGCCGCGGTGGCCTGATGCGGCTCGTGGACATCGGTGGTCACCGGCAGGCCGGTCTGCTCTTTCACGCGCCCGAGCACGGCCAGCCCTCGCTCGAGCCCCGGCCCACGAAACGAATCCACGCTGGTGCGGTTTGCCTTGTCGTACGACGCCTTGAACACCAGTTGCAGCGACAGCTCTGCGGAAATCTCGCGCAGCCGCCGGGCGATCGACAACGTCAACGCTTCTTCCTCGATCACGCACGGACCGGCGATCACCAGCAGCGGCTGGCCGCGTCCGCAGCGATAGGGGCCGATCTCGACGGGATTCGCGGTCAGGAAGTCTTCGGTCACGGCATCTTCATTCACGGTGGTCCGTCCTCGGGGCTTTCCAATTCGGTCGCTTCGTCTGGTTCGCCGGGCACGCTCGGGCCCCGCAGCCGGGCCGCCGTATCGCTCGGCACGACCAGGCTGAGGTAGTCGGGCAGTACTTCGACCTCGACCGGCAACGTCCCGCCGGGATCGCCGTCCAACTGATAGGGCACTTCCGCGTCGGAGGTGAGCCGCAGCCGCCGCACGCGCCGCGTGTGGCAGTCGGCCATACGCTGATGCCGGCGGAGCAATACGCCGGCGGCGTAACGCAGTCCGTGCCACAGCGACCCTCGATCGAACGTGCAGAGGTCGAGCAGTCCGTCGGACCCGTCGGCCTTCGGAGCCAGCTTCAATCCCCCGCCGTAGCACGGCAGATTGAAGGCAAACAGCCATCGCACCGCCGACGGGGCCGACCATCCCCCGACGCCGCCTCCATCAACGCATCCTGCGCCGCCACCCCCCACGCCGGGGTCCTCATCCCATTGCACGCGGATTTCCGGGTATTCGTATCTACGGATCGACTGGAGGATCGGTTTGATGTAGTTGCGGCTGCGGATGTGGCCCGTCCTGCGATCGTGGACCAGACGGACGACTTCGGCGTCGAAGCCGCAACTGATCATCAGCAGGACGATCCGGCCGTTCGCCCGGGCGGCGTCGAGCCGGAGGATCGTACCTTTGGCGATGGTCTGGCTGAGGGATTCCGGGGCCTTCTCAAGGCCCAGGTATCGGGCCAGCAGGTTCTCGTTGCCCGCCGGCAGCAGCGTCAACGGCAGCCCCGGGGCAGCCCGATTGGCCAATTCGGCTGCCGTTCCGTCCCCCCCAACGGCTACCAGCGCCCGCAACGCCCCCTCGGCAAAGTAGCTGTTGGCCCGATCGCCGACCTCATCCAGACTGGTGAGCACTTCGGCTTCGATGTCTTGCCGGGCCAGCAATTCCACTAGCCGGTCGACCCGATCTTGTGCAGATCGGGCCCCGGCCTTCGGGTTGACCGAGATCACAACCCGGTTGGCATGCGGCGGCAGGGTGGGCCGGTTGTCCAAGAATGCGTCCTTCAGTGGATCGATACTGCACAACAGCTCGATCGCCGTGTGGCGTTTCAACGCACCATTTGTAGCAGAATCATCCATCGCCGGCGACTGGTGGCCCGGCGTTTTGAGCGCATGAGTCGACAACCGCGATGCATCGCAAGCTGTTTTTAGAGAACACGTTACGTCGTCATTGGCGCCCCAGCGGAGATTTTCGACGCCACTGGCACGTTACGTGCATAAGGGGGCAGGCGAGCGAACCGATCGGTTCGCCCTCAACCAAGCTGGCCCGTGGGGTCTCTGACGAATACCGGCCGAGCGGTTACCTTGCCCTTACCGCTTGGCATGCCACCATGTTGTGTGGCGCGTCAGAGACCCCAGTTTTTTTGCGCCGGCCTCTCTGTGTGCCCCCCGTTGCTGCACGCTTCTGCTGCGGGAGTAAGCTAGATTTGATTCGAGCATGGTTGCGTATTTTACCCTGCCACAGAACAGCAACGCGAGACGGGCGAGTCGATGGCTGAGGACACCAAGCGAGGTCGCAAAGACGCCGCCGCCCAGGACGGTGATGAGGCGGCGTCCGCGACGAAACCCTTGTGGCAGCGCCTGCTGCCGAGTAAGCGAGTTGCCCTCCTATTGGGGGTGTCGGTGATCAACTTCGCCATCGGGTTCTCGTGTGCAAAGATCCTATCCAGGAAAGGCACAACCGATAGTGGGGTGGAAGTGAGCCTGGGTGATTTCCAGTTCGAGGCCCACAAATCCGAGTTGTCCAAGGTGGTCAACGCCGAGTTCTCGCTACACTTGGCTCTGCTGGAACAGACCGACGATGAGGCACGCCGGCTACTGAAGAGCCACGAACAGCGGGTGCGGCAGAACGTCGAAGAACTGTTGCGGCAGGCCCACGGCGGGGACTTCGAGGACCCAACGTTGGGGGGGGTGAAGCGGCAGATTCAAGAGCGGGTCAACCAAACGATCGGGATGCGGGCGATTGCCGACGTGGTGATTACCGACCTGAAACTAGGGCTCAGCGATCCGGTCGAGGTGCCTGAAGTCACCCATACCGCAGGGCCCGTTCCGTAGATGACGTGGCCCCCCTCCAAAAAGGGGCCGTTTCGGCGCCATCGAGCCATTGACCCGCAACGGAAGATTTCTTAACCTAAGGGGTTTCGATAACCGACCGAGGTGGACTCGCCAGCGTAGCTTCAATTGGCAGAGCACCGCATTCGTAATGCGGGGGTTGTGGGTTCGACTCCCACCGCTGGCTCTTACCACTCCCACCTCGGCGGCCCCTTAGGAGAATTCGCTGATGGCTCAAGGTCTGCAATTTGATCTGAAACAAGCCGTTCTCTTGAACGCCTCTTTCGGCCCCCGCGAGATCGAGCAACTCGTCGGGGCCATCGCCGAGGATTTCTCTCAGTATCAAGTGCTGCGCGACGCCGTGGGCGAGTTGCAGGCAAAGGAGGAGCAGAGCCCGGCCAGCAACGTGCGGTTGGGGGTCTGTCTGTACCTGCTGGGCCGTTACTACAACGCCATCGAAGCGCTCGGCCTGGGCGACGGTGGGGCGCTGGCCCATTTCTACCTGGCCAAGTCGCACTACGCCCGCCAGGAATACGCCGAGGCCGCCAAGAGCTTCCAGGCCGCCGAAAAGGCCGGCTACGATGCCGACGCCTGTGCCCTGGGCCGGGCCGAATCCCTCCGCTGCGGCGGCGACGCCAACGCAGCCCTGGCGGCTCTCGACGGGCTGTCCGGCGCCGTCGAGCAAACTGCCGAGTACCTTTCGCAGCGGGCCGCCACGGTCGCCAAGCTGGGTGGCAATCCGGAAGAGGTCGTCGCTTTGTACGAGCGGGCGGTCGAGGCCGATCCGCAGCATCCCGGCGCGCTGTTCGGACTGGCGCTGGAGAACGATCGCAACGGCAACGACGAGGCCGCGCTACAGCAATACAAGGCCGCCGCCGACCAATTCCCCGCCCACGTCGGTTCGTTGGTCAACCTGGGATTGTTGTACGAAGATCGCGAGCAGTACGACCGCGCCGCCCAGTGCTACCGCCGCGTGTTGGACGTCTACCCCGACAACCGCCAGGCGGCCCTCTACCTAAAAGACACCGAGGCCTCGACCGACCAGTTCTACGACGAAAACGCGCAGAAGAAGCGCGATCGTATGGCCCAGGTGCTGAGTATCCCGGTCACCGACTTCGAGCTTTCGGTCCGCAGCCGCAACTGCCTGCAGCGGATGGGTATCATGAGCCTGGGGGACCTCTGCAAGTGTACCGAGCAGGAACTCCTTTCCAGCAAGAACTTCGGCGAAACCAGCCTGATCGAAATCCGCGACATGCTCTCCTCGAAGGGCTTGCGGCTGGGTCAGTTCGTCGCCGAGCGGACCGTACCCGAAACGTTCGATACCGAGTCGCTCTCGCCGGACGAACAGGCCCTGATGAATCGCCCCGTCGCCGAGTTGAGCCTCTCGGTGCGTGCCCGCAAGTGCATGATCCGCTTGGGCATCAACACCATGGGCGAACTGCTCCGCCGCACCGGCGACGACCTGCTCGAGTGCAAGAACTTCGGCGTCACCAGCCTCAACGAGGTCCGCGAGAAGCTCAGCCTCCAAGGCCTGAAGCTCCGCGGCGAGTAGCCCACTTTCGCGAACGTGTCGCGCTGATCACTCTCGTTCCCAAACTCCGGTTTGGAAACGCGTCTCCACGAAGCTCCGCCTCGCCCGGCCGCATCGCAAGACAGAAGCCGAATTCGCCAGAATTTGGCCTTCTCCCCTTCGCTCGCCAAAGTCTGGCGACTTCGGCTACAGGCAATCCCGCACCAAAACCTTCCCCCCGCGCCGCCCGTGGGCTATCCTGAACTAGAGTCTGCGATCGCGAACCGTCCGTCGACGCAAAGGAGCCCCGGCACCATGGCAAAACGGATCATCTCGGGTCGAAGTTCGTGGTTCTCCGCCGTCGCCCTGGCGATGGCCTGCGCTACGCCCTCTCCGGCAGCCGACCAGAAGGCCCAAGAATCCTGGGGCAAGATCGTCGAAACCGACCAACAGATCACCCTCGACACGCCCCAGTTGCACGCCGCAGTACGCAAGCAGGGATACGTCAGCGGCATCGCGGCCGGGTCGTTCTTGGACAAGCGGACCGGCTTCCGCGACGCCGGCTTCGGACTGGATATCGTCGACTGGATCATGGAACCCGGCAGCGATCGGGCCTATCGCGACCGGCTCGACGCGGAACTGGTCTACCGCTACGACAATCCCTATCACGGCAAGCGTCCCAAGCGCTCGATCGAAGGCCCGCAAATCTGCACCAAGGCCCGGCAGCTTACGCCGCGGGTGGTCCGCGGGCCGGATTTCGTGGCCGTGCACCAGAGCTTCCGCTATCGCACGGCCGCCCCGGGCAAGCAGACCGGCTCGACCTGGACGCAGTGGACGGTCTTCCCCCGGGGCAAGCGGTATTTCATTTCGATGGATCGGATCGACGCGGTCAACGCCAGCGACGCAATGTTCCTGCGGATCGACATGCCCGGCCACATCCGCCACGCCCGCGGCAGCACCTTTGGCGAAATCTACCTCAGCTATCTCGGCGGCCGGCAAGGAACGCGGATCCCTTCGAGCGAGTTCTTCAACGACTTCCCGCCCGACGCCCGCTTCAACTACCGCCGCACGGCCGGCAAAACGCCGCAGCGTTTCATCCGCGCCTATCGCCTCCGCGACCCCGAGACGGGCGAGCCCGGCCCCTGGCTGGCCGGCATGACACTCGAACCCTCGGTAGTCCACGAGGCCTGGTGCCACCAGCGCGGCTACGTCTGCATGATCGAAGAGTTCGGCGGCCGCCCGATCAAGCCCGGCGAGTCGTTCAGCGCGGCGTTCGTCGTCGGATACTTCGACTCGATCGACGAAATGCACCGCGTATACGACACGTACGCCGGCGCGGTGGGATTGGCGGTGGATGAGCAGGGGTGGGAGTTGGTGAAGCGGTAGCGAAGCTCGGGTGGCTAGGGTCGAGCATCATCTCAGCCCCCCGTAGTGGCAGGAGGTTTCGGATCGTCGTCGTCATCCTCATCTTCCGCCGCGTCCTTCTCGCCCACGAACGCGTCCATGATTTCGCCCTTCATCGATGGCGGCGCATTGTGGGCGGCGATCATTCCCGCGGTGCCGGCGGCCACGTTTCCGAGCGAAACGCCGGGAAGCGACAGCGCGAAACCGATAAACGCACAGAGACTCGCAATCACCACCGGCTGCACGGTCCCCACCATGATGAACCAGATCACCCCGGGCGCGGCGCCCACGACCGTGAAGACGATCGTCTTGACGACCTGCTTTCGCGTTATCTTGGCCATTGGATTCCCTCCAAGAATCTGGGGGCAGCGGGTTGGCGGCGAAACAGACCGTTGCGCGGCACATGGCGCTGCCCTACCGCGTGGACTCGTCGGATAACGGCAGAATAGCCAAGCTTTGCGTTCGGAGTCAAGTACTTGCGACCGAAGTGCGGCGATTGCTTTGGATCCACGTTTGCGATAACTTGTTGCGTAATGCAGTTTATCGTAGCGGTGACGTCGCCTGTGATGATGCCGTTACGTGTATGGCGACGTTGGCCGCGACAGGGCCATTTATGGCCCTTTCCGCCGCAGGCGGTATTAGGCCCGGCGTTTACGCCGGGTTCGGGATTTGTGGCTTGAGCCGTGTTGGCGTACGATTTGATGGGCTCGTATCGCGGCTGAAGCCGGACAGCGAGAAGGCCCGTGAACGGGCCTGGAACCGACGAAAATGAGAGGCTTGGGGGAACGGCACTCGTCGACCCGTGCTGAAGCACGGGCCTAATACCGCTTCGCGGGAAGGGCCATAAATGGCCCTCTTGTCCATAGCGACTTCAGAGGCATCCGAGCACACATGCATCTCGTCAACAAATCGCACGTTATTGTCGTCCTGGCCGTTATCGCTTGCGGTGCGGTTGATGCAGCGCAGTCGGAAACAGCGATCGACGATAGCGCCCTCCGCCTCCCCTGGACCCAAACCTACAACTCCGGCTACACCGATTCCGACGGCGCCTACGCCGGCGGCTCGGAAATCATGCACCTTGTGCCGCACGGCGGGAAACTCTACGCCGCCAACGGCTACTGGGAAGACTCGCGATGGCACGAGCGGCCGTATGCCCAGAGGCAGTCGGCGCAGGTGTTGCGGCTGGATAAGGCGGACGGGCGGTGGGTGGTCGATCTGGAGATGGGCAGAACGAACGGGCGGGGGCTGCGGTACATGAAGGGCAATATCCTCAAGTCGGTCACGTTCACCCGTGACGGAGCCGGCAAGCCGTTGGCGCGTCCGGTCAATTTGCTGGTGGCGGCCTCCGGGGCGTATACGCGGGAGGATGGGGTGGTGTCGATGTGGGTTCGCGACGACGCGGGCGGGACGTGGCAGCATGCGATCGTCAAAAGCGGCCCACACGCCGGCGGAACGCGGTGGATCCCGCGCGACGTCGAGGTCTATCGCGACAAAGTGACCGGCGTCGAACGGCTGTTTCTGCTGATCGGCAACCCGGGCATCATCTCGGGTGTGTACGATCCCTCGCGGCCGACGAAGATCCGCTGGGATGCGGACGTCGAGTTTCCCGCCGCCGGCACGTTTTCCACCCGGCCGTTGGGGATCGTCGAGGCCAACGGCTCGCTGCTGTTTTCGGTCGGCGGGGTGATCTATCGGCGGGTCGACGGCCCGAAGCCGACGTATACCGAGGTGCTCAACCTGGGCAACGGCGTGAACACCGACGTGGGCGGCATCCGCGGGCTGACCACGATCGCCAACCCCAACGGCCCGGGCGAGTCGGTGTTGTTTCTTTGGGCGCCCAACGGCCGCTCGACCGGCCAGATCAAGCGGCTGGACCCCGACGGTTCCGGCGGTTACACGGCCCACGACGAGGCGAACCTGCGCGACATGATGAGCAGGGAACTGGGCGTCGACGTGCGGTACGTTCTCGGCGCCCACAGCAACATGGTCCCGGTGGTCCACCCGGTGACCGGCGAAACCGTTCATCTGATCGGCTTTCAAGGCAGCTTCCCCGGCCGCGAAGATCTGAAGTGGAAGGGCCGCCTCTACGCCGGCGCGATGTACGCCGTCCGCACGGCGGAGCAGACCTACACGCTGCACGAGGTGAACGGCCGCTACGCCCCGGGCAAGCCGCTGCTGGTGTCGCCGCGGACGTTCGCCCTTTCGCCTTTTGGCGACGGCCTGCTCATCGCCGCCGGCCACGACGCCAGCGGCCTGCGGTCTGACGATATGGCCTGGGTGTTTAGGGCGTCGCTGGAGGTGGCGTTGGGCATACGTGGCGAAGCACGCGCCGCGAACTCCGATCGCTGAGAATCGGCGGCCGATTGCTTTGCCGGTGCTTGCCGGGGCGATACAATAGGGTGCGGCGACCAAAGCTCCGAAGTGACGGTGTTCTGGGGGCTCAGCACTCGTACCTCGTGCTTCGACCCCAGCCACCCGGAGAGCCACCCGACGATCGGGAGATCAACCGAAGGAGTGATGCCATGATTCGACGGTGTTGCACGTTTCTTCTCATGGGCGTGTTGGCCGGAGGTTGCGTTCTCACAGCCTCGCCCGCTGCCGCAGCCGAGCGAACCGACGCGGAGAACCTCCCGGTCGCCGACATTTCGCAACAGACCGAGCGTCACGTGATCGTGGCCGCCGGCACGGAGCAGGTCTATCAAGGACATCCCACCACGCTGTTGATGCCGGACAAGAAGACGATGTTCGCCGTGTGGAGCGTCAACCACGGCGGCCCGGCCGGTCCGATGGCCCGCAGCGACGACGCGGGGCGGACCTGGACGCGGCTCGACGACCGACTCCCGCCGGGTTTCAAGCAGCACCGCAACTGCCCCAGCATTTACCGGATGGTCGATCCGCAAGACAATGAGCGGCTATGGGTCTTTTCGGCCCAGCCACGGATGCCGCGGATCGTCAGCGAAGACGGAGGCAAGACGTGGAAGGAGATGGAGCCGTTGGGATTCGAGTGCGTGATGACGTTCAGTTCGGTCGTGCGGCTGACCGACGGCAGCTACGTGGGGCTCTATCATCGCCGGGGAGGGCAGTTCGGGATGCAAGTCGTGCAGACGCGAACGGCCGACGGCGGGCGGTCGTGGTCCGAGCCGCGGGTGGTGGCCGAGGTCGAAGGCAAGATCCCCTGCGAGCCGTTCGCCTTTCGCTCGCCCGACGGCAAGGAACTCTGTTGCCTGATGCGGGAAAACACCCACCAGGGCCGCAGCTTGATGATGTTCAGCCGCGACGAGACGAAGACCTGGAGCACGCCGCAAGCCACGCCCTGGGGACTCTCCGGCGATCGCCATATGGGCGTCTATGCACCGGACGGACGGCTGGTGATCTCCTTTCGCGACAAGGCGTTGGGCAGTTCGACCTACGACCACTTCGTGGCTTGGGTCGGTACCTACGACGATATCCGCCGCGGCCGGCCGGGTCAGTATCGAATCAAGCTCTTGCATAGCCACGCCGGCGGCGACTGCGGCTATCCCGGCATGGAACTGTTGCCCGACGGGACGATCGTGGCCACCACCTACATCAAGTATCAAGCGGGACGGAAGCGGCATTCGGTCGTCAGCACGCGGTTTTCCTTGAAGGACACCGATCCGCTCGCTGCGCAGGGCAAAGCGCAACTCGAAGCCCGCGAGTCGGGCGAAGCGGCCCGGCGAGAGTCGATCGCTCGGCGGATGGTGGACACTGTTACCATTGGAGATGAAACGAACGAGCGCAAGCACAACCTGCAGGGCGACCAAACCGGCAGCGGCCCCTACGGCGGCAAGGTGTGGCGCGACGCCCGGCGTGGTGGGTGGTTCAGCTACGATTTGAAGCTCCCGCCGGACGGTCCGGCGACGCTGATGTGTACCTATTGGGGCAGCGACGTCCGGCGCACTTTCGATATCCTCGCCGAAGGAGAGAAGATCGCCACGCAGACGCTGGCCGGCAAGGTGCCGGGGAAGTTCTTCGACGTCGAGTACGCGATCCCCGCGGAGTCGACGCGCGGCAAGCAGCAGGTCACTGTGAAGTTCGTGGCCACACCCGGCGGCGTGGCGGGTGGTGTTTTTGGATGTGCGATGTTGAAGGGACCGGATCGTGATGAATAGCCACCCAACCAACCAGGAATGGAACCGACAAACAAGAACCTGATAATGAAAATGAAGCGAAACCTGATATCGATACTGACCGCTCTCTGTTCGCTCGTCGCCAGCGTGGCGGCCGGCGACGGATACGACTTCTACGGCGGCTTGCGATATCCCGGTGCCGGACTGCGAGCGGACGTCGACGTCTACAAGGTCACGCAGCGCGGCAACGGCGATCCGCAGGCCTACGCCCGGCGCGAAGTGCAATGGTGGCCGCGCAAGGGCGTCGACGCGATCGAGATCCACGAAGGCATGCCGCTGCGAACCTGGACCCTGCAAACGCCGCGGCTGGCCGACGATCCCAGGCAATTCGAGGCCCACCTGATCGGCTTTCGCGGCATGGGCAACACCACCAGCAGCAAGTTTGGCGGCGACGGCGGCCCGATCGAGCCGGGCGTTGTGCTGCGGCTGCCCGACGGCCGTAAGCGGTGCTTCGTCCGCGGAAGCCTCGGCGACGAAGACCAGCAGTACGTGATGGATCTGTACGTCAAAGAGATGCAGCGTATCAAGGCCGGGCTCGACCAGACCCCGCGCACCAAGCGGCCGCGATCCGACATCGAATGGCCCGACAACGCCAAGCCGGGCGAGCCGGGAACGATGCAGGTCGAGTGCGAGCATTTCGTCTGGCTTTCGGGAAGCCAGGCCGGCAGCGACAGCGATCCCTGGGTCAACGAGAAGGAGCCCGACAAAGCCCGGTGGTATCGCGACGGCTCGATCGAGTGTGCCGAGTACTTCTGGGCGCTGAACGAATACGCCGGCCACCTGATGCCCTACTGGGACCGCACGGAGCAGTTCAAGTACGAGATCACCGTGCCGGGCACCAAACGCGACGGCTACAAGGTGATCCCCGGCTACGCCGGCGGGGGTTACGGCGGCTGTGGGATCAAGGGTGCCGGCGGCGGGCCGTGGAGCTTTGGGCTGTTCCACGAATGGGGACACGGCGCGCTGGCCAACAGCATCCGAGTCGGCGGCGGCGAGGCCCAGGCCGACATGCACCAGTGCTTCGCCGACCCGAGCATGCTCAAGGGAAACCACCATCTGAAGGCGCCCTGGCGAAACGTGTTCAACGCCAGCATGGGCTACGGCTACACCGCGTTCTACAGCGTCACGTGCGACGACCCCAATTGGGGCTACGGCTGGTATTCCTGCCTGCCGCATGGCGTCGACGAATGGAGCATGCTGCAAACGGTCGCCCGCGTCGGCCAACAGCGGGGGCTGTTCGACAACGGTATCCGTGGGCTGGGCGATATGGTCGGCGAATATGCCGCGCGGCTGGCCACGTTCGACTGCGAGTTGGAAGACGTCTTCCGCCGGGCGTACTTCGCGCCAAAGCGAAGCTGGCTGGAAACGGTCGACGAAGATCGCCGCGTTTATCGCATTCCGCTTGAAGAGGCCCCGGAACCCTACGGGTTGAACATTGTTCGGTTGGTGGCCGATGAAGGCGCCGCACAGATCGTCGTCGACTTCAACGGTTTGCACGATCCGGGACTTTACAGCGATTGGCGGGCGTGTCTCGTGGCCGTCGACGCAGAAGGCAAATGCCGCTACGGCCCGATGTTCAACGCCGGCGAGATGACAATGCCACGCGAAGAGGGCGACGTCTGCTACTGGCTCACGGTGGCCGCCACGCCGACGGCACTCTACGTGGGTCCCGAAGGCCAAGCCGGTTCGTGGGACGCCGCCCGGCTCTACAGCGGCCGGCACGCCTACCGTTATCCGTGGTCGGTGCGGCTGGTCGGATGCCGGCCCGGCACGCCGAGACACTCGCGGGCCGACGTCGCCGACGTGGAGTTTCTCTACCAACTTGCCGACCCCGTGCCGATGCCGGCCGATACGGACGCGGGGAAACGGTATTTGCGGAAACTGACGGCGCTGGAGGATCAACTGGCGCGGCTGGAAACGGACTTCGCCGACGATTCGGCCGTGGTCGCACGTGTGGGCGATGTACGGTCGAAGGCCCAGGCCGAAATCGACGGCATGCAACAGGGCACCCGCCACGCCAACGGCGGCGGTTGGGTGGCCGACACGGCGAAGGTGGCGGCCACGGCCTACGTCGGGCTCAACGCCATGGTGCTGGGCAACGCGCAAGTGCTGGATCGGGTGATCGTCGACGACTACGCGGTGGTGACCGGCAACGCGGTCGTGGCGGATCGTGCCCGCGTGGGCAGCCAGGCCGTGGTCAAAGGAAACGCAAGGCTCGCCGGCTACGCCCGCACGTGGCTCTCACTCGACGGCGAAGAGCCCGCGGCCGAATTGCCCCTGCGACCCGGCGCAAAGAGTCTGCACCCGGAAGGGCTCTGGGCCAACTACGCGATGGACCGCCCCGAGCGCGTGGTGCTGGAGGATTGGTATCGCTTCAAGCACGGGGCCGACCGCCGCTACGGGATGCCTTTGAGCCCGGTGTTGGGCGGGTATCTCTCGGGCGAGCCCGAGTTCGTGGTCGACGGCGAGCGTCGCGGATTCCGTTTCGACGGGGCCGGCCAATACGCCGAGTTGTGTCCCCGTGCGGCCGATCTGGGGCAGATTACGGTGGAAATGGCCGTCAAATGGGAAGGGGCCGGGGCGCAGACGATCTTCGACATCGGTACCTCGGCCGAGAGTTGCTTTGCGCTGGCAACAACGGCAGGCGGCCGTCCGGAATTGGTGGCGACGGTCGGCGGCAAGGTCGTCGCCCGGGTGGCGGGCGGCGAGCCGCTCCCACAGAACGCATGGACCGATCTGCGCGTGGAAATCGACGGCAGCAGGGCCGTGTTATGGATCAACGGCGAAAAGGCCGGCGAGGTGCTCACCGACTTCCGTCCTTGCGACGCGTTTCCCGGCGGGCAAACGAAACGCAACTTCCTGGCCGCCTCGCGCAGCGGCGTTGCTTCAGGCGGCAAAGGCAGCTTTCGAGGCGTCGTCGACCACGTGGTGCTCTATCACACGGTGCATGAAGACTTCTCCGGAGTGCCCGCGCCGATTCGCGACGCGCCCACGCGCCCCACCGCGGAATACGTCGCGGCACTGCAAGAGACGTACGGCAATATCGAGGCGCTCAACCGCAAGATCAACGACCTGGTCAGCCAGCGCCTAAGACCCTTTGAAGAACTCCAGCGGCAGAAGGACGCCCGGGAGCGGGAGTTGAAGGAGCGCGACCCGGCCTTCTTGCAGGCGGAAAAGGACCTGGCCGCCGCCAAGCAAGCCGTCGATGTGGGCCGGCGCGAGTTGATCACGCAGTTCGACGAGCGGCCGGCGACCGTCAAGGTGCAGAGCGAGATCAACGCGCTGCGCAGCAAGATCGACGAATTGCGGCGAGAGATCCAGACCAAGCAGCGCGAGCGCTTCGAGGCCGACGGAGAGTGGACGACGTTGCGTACTCGGCGCACGGAACTCGACCAAGAACGCCGCCGGGCCGAAGAGAACGTGCGCGAGGCGTTCGAGAAGCAGCGCGAGGTGGTCGACGAGCGCGCGGCACTCGAGGCTCTGCGAGGTTTGATCGATGTAATGCGAGGGAAGGACCCGAGGCCCGAGCAGGAAATCTCTAAGCGCGAACAAGACCACCGCGATCGCAACGACGCGCTGAACCGCCGCCTCCGTGAGTCGCTCGATAGCAACGAAGCCTACGCCGCCGCCGAGACCGGCAAACGCGACACCGACGCCAAGATCCGCAGCCGCGAGCAGACGATCCGGGCCGAGTTGCAAGCCTCCGAACCGGCCGCCGCGGAGTTGAAGAAACTCGAGACGGCGCGCCGCAGCCTGGAGGATCCGCTACGGATGAAGCGAGATCTGTTCGTCGCCCAAGGCACGGCCGAACTTACCAAGAGAGTCCGCGAAGCCGAAGGCAACCTCGAAGGCGCGGCCGAGAAGGCCATGCTGCCGTATCAGCCCGAGGCGATGTGGATGTTCAGCTTCAATTGGCAGGGCTACGGCGGCTACTACAACACGCCGTATCGCAGCTACATCGGCGACCACGTGCGGGCGGCGGTCGGCGGCGGCGAGATGCGCGAGAATCTCGGGTTCCTCGGCCAACTCGAGCAGGCTACCTCCGGCGACGGCGGCTGGCGGACCACCGTCGACTGGGACTGGCGGATGAAACAGGAGGCCGACGGCACGATCGCCGAGATGCCGTTGTTGAAGAAGTGGATCGAGAGGGTCCGTGGCCCGGTGGTAACGGAGAAGCCGACGGGTCTCGAATGACAGACGACCATAACAAGCCGATGGGTGGCTGGGGTCGACGCACGAGGAACGAGTGCGGAGCGCCCAGGGGCGCGACTTTCCAGCCAACCCAGCCTGGGGGCTCGGTGCTCGTTCCTCGCACCTCGACCCCAGCCACCCAAGTGTGATAGCCGATGCGACGTTGCAGCAGCACAACACGGACACGTGAAGGAGAAACAATGAGCAAGTGCATACCGGGACTCCTAGCCGTTGCGACGATATGCACCGGCGCGCCGGCCGACGATGCAGGGAGAATGAAGACGCTCGAAGCCAAAGACTGGACCGTGCCGGACATCGCATTGGAAATGAGGCTCATCCCATCCGGCACCTTCACGATGGGCAGCCCCGACGACGAACCGCACCGCCGCGGTGACGAGAACCGGCACCAAGTCACGATCTCCAAACCGTACTACATCGGCGTCTACGAGGTCACCCAGCGCCAGTTCTACAAGCTGATGATGCCGGACTACGATTTCGCCGCCTGGCAGTTCAAACGCGGGCCGATTGCCGACGGGGCCGCCTTCTGCTATCGCTATCCGACGACCGGCGGGTTGATCAACGGCGAAAGGGCCGTCGGTGGCGAACTGACCGATCTGAACCCCATGGAGTGTGTCACCTGGGAGCGCGCCCGCGGGTTTTGCGAGGAACTCACGCGTCGCGAACGCGCGGCCGGCCGTCTGCCGCAAGGCTACGTCTATCGGCTGCCCACCGAAGCCGAATGGGAATATGCCTGCCGTGCCGGCACCGCGGGGCCGTACAACGTCGAGGCCGACGTCTCGAGCCTCGCCGGCATTCAGAAGTTCGCCTGGGTCGCACCGTATAACGGCGTGAACTTCGGCACCCGGGCCGTGGGCGCCGATCGCCGGCCGAACGCCTGGGGCCTCTACGACATGCACGGAAACGTCTACGAATGGTGCCTCGATTGGTACGCGCCCTATGAAGAGGGCGAGACGGCCGATCCGACGGGCCCGCCCGAAGGAAAAGAAAAGGTCGTTCGCGGCGGCTGCTTCTCCGGCGGCACGGAAGAGCTGTCGAAAACGGTCTATCCGTTCCTCCGCTCGGCCAGCCGTTACCGCGTGCCGCCGGCCCTGGCATATCTCACGATCGTGGGGTTCCGCGTGGTGTTGGCGGCCGATATTTCGGATTAAGTTGGGGGCGTAACCCGCTCAACGGAGCAACGACCATGAAACCCCATATCGCACTAACGTTTGCCGTGCTGCTGCTTCCGGCGGTTGCCCGGGCCGAGTTTCGCACGATCGCCGTGGAAGTGTTTCTGGCCGAGGACAAGACGGTCAAAGTGAACATCCACTCCGAGGCCAAAGGCGAGACCTGCAAGGCAGTCTCCGTCGCCGAGGCCGCAAAGGTCCTCAAACAGGCCAGAGGTTGGGGGAGTTCGGTGGGAGTGGCCATCGTGACCGACGGGGCCCATCTCAGCCAGTACTTTCCGCTGGTCCAGGCCATTGCCGGGAATGGTTGGCTTGATCTGGCGCTGCTGAAACAGAACCGGGGGATGATGGGGGAACAGATCCTCAGGCACTACAAGATCAAGACCCCCGCTCGCGGCGGCGGGCGATAAGCGGGAGATCGTACAGTAGCCATCTTGCTCCGCAAGATGTGGCCGTCTCCGAACGATGTGGCCGTCTCGCCGCAGCGAGACGCCTACGATGACCGTGCAAGGAGTCTTGCGTCATGTCCGGCCGAACCTGCTGCTCGCCGTTGGTTGTCCTGCTACTGTCGACGCTGCCGTGCATCGCCGCGGAAGACCCTGCCTTCCGTCCGTTTCAGAGCAAGGTCCTCCGTGGCGGCGATCCCGCGCAGCACGTCCGGCTGCCGGTCGCCGGCGTCGAGCAACTCTCGCTGATCGCCGAAGGCGTGCCCAACTACAACTTCGGCCACGCCGATTGGGGCGACGCGAAGCTGATCGACGTCGAAGGGAACGTCACCTATCTGAGCGACCTGAAGCCGATCCACGTCGACCAGCCGTACGGCACGCCGCGCCGCGACCGCAGCCATCGCGGCGGGCCGATCCAAATAGGCGGGCGGCAATTCGACCGCGGCCTGGGCACCCACGCCCCAACCGAGCAACGCTTCGCACTGGACGGCAGGTACGCCTGGCTGGAAGTCTGGATCGGCATCGACGCGACCGCCGGCGATCAGGGTCACGTACGATTCACGATCACCAATCGGCCCGTGCACGTGCGGCGCATGGCGTCCAAGCAGGGCGTTGATCCGGCGGCACTGCGCCGCGCGATCGCCGATCTGATCGAAACCTTCGGCCCGAAGTATCCCCGCGGCGGCGAGTACCTCACGCAACTGACGGCGATCGAAAGCCGGCTTCAGCACGTACTCGAGGCAAAGCCCCGCGACGAAACGGCCGTCGACGACGCGATCGCCGCACTCGTCGCGCTGCAGAGCGAGGCCCTAATGGCAAACCCCTTGCTCGACTTCGACAAGATGCTGCTGGTCCGCCGCCGGGCAATCCGCAACGGCCAGCCCGGCGATCCGTGCACGGCTTCCGCCTGGGACATGGGCCTGCCGCGCAGTTCGCATGGAAACTCCAGTCTGCCGCCGGGCATCCACGACAACGCGATCGTGGTGCTCTCGCCGGCTGCGCCTGACGGGAAGTTGACCACGCTGTTCCAACCGCCGCCGGGCCGCTTCGTCGGCGACGTCGACCTGCACTTCGACGCCGAGCGGATGCTGTTCTCGATGCGCGACGAGGTGGGCTGTTTTCAGGTCTACGAGATCCGCACCGACGGCACCGCCCTGCGGCAGGTCACGCGTTGCGACCGCCCGGACGTTGACAACTACGACGCCTGCTATCTGCCCGAGCCCCACGACGGAGCATCCGGCGGCATCGTCTTCTGCAGCACTGCCTGTTTTCAGGGTGTGCCGTGCAACAAGAGCAAGGTGGCCGTGCTCTATCGGGCGGCGGCCGACGGTTCGGACGTGCGGCAGTTGTGCTTCGAGCAGGACCACGACACCAACCCCACGATGCTGCCCGGCGGCCGCGTGCTCTACCTGCGTTGGGAATACACCGACCTGCCGCACTCGAACAGCCGCATCCTCTTCTCGATGAACCCCGACGGCACCGGGCAGATGGAATACTACGGGCGAAACTCGTATTGGCCCAACGCGATCTTCGGCGCTCGGCCGATTCCCGGCCGGCCGGGCATGTTCGCCGGCATCGTGGCCGGGCACCACGGCTCGCATCGCGAAGGCGAACTGGTCGTGTTCGACGCCGGCCGCGGACGCCACGAGGCCGACGGGGCCGTGCAGCGGATCCCCGGCTTCGGCCAATCGGTCGAGCCGCTCGTGCGCGACGAACTCACCGCCGCAAGCTGGCCCAAATTCGCCCATCCGTTCCCGCTCTCCGAGAAGTACTTCCTGGCCGCCTGCAAGCTACACGCCAACGCCCCGTGGGATGTCTATCTGGTAGACGTTTTCGACAACCTGCTGCCGCTGGTGCATCTCGACGGCTACGGGCTGTTCGAGCCGATCCCGCTGCGACGTACGCCGAAGCCGCCGGCAATCCCCAAGCGAGTCGACCCGACGCGCGACGACGCGGTGGTCTTGCTGAGCGACGTCTACCGCGGCCCGGGGCTGGCCGGCGTGCCGCGGGGAACGGTCAAACGGTTGCGGCTGATGACGTACCATTTCGCCTACCAAGGGATGGGCGGGCTGTTGGGGACCGTGGGGCTCGACGGACCTTGGGATATCAAACGCGTGTTGGGCACCGTGCCGGTTCGGCCCGACGGGTCGGCCCTGTTTCGCGTGCCGGCCAACACGCCCATCTCCGTGCAGCCGCTGGACGCAGAAGGCAAGGCCCTGCAACTAATGCGAAGCTGGTTCGTGGGCATGCCGGGCGAGACGCTCTCGTGCGTCGGCTGCCACGAACCGCTCGGCAGCACACCGCCGCTGGATTTCGCGCAGAGCGGCCTCGGCGCGCCCGAGGAGATCTCGCCGTGGCTCGGCGGCGATCGCAACTTCAGTTTCAAACGCGAGGTGCAGCCGGTCGTCGATCACCACTGCGTCGGCTGCCACGACGGACGGCCAAATGAAGAAGGCGGAGCGCTGCCCGATCTACGGGGAACCGTGCTCACGGCGGACTACCAATCGCACATCGCCGGCAACGGCGGCGGGGCGGGAGGGCGTTACTTTTCGGTCGGCTACTACGAACTGGCCCGACGCGTCCGCCGGCCGGGGATCGAAAGCGACATGCATCTGCTGAAGCCGTTGGAGTATCACGCCGACACGACGCAACTCGTGCAGCTTCTCGCCAAGGGACATCAGGGCGTTCAGCTCGATGCCGAATCGTGGCGGCGGCTGATCACGTGGATCGATCTGAACACGCCTTATCACGGCACCTGGACCGAGATCGGCTGGGACCCGGGCGTGCAACGAGAGCGCCGGCGGGAATTGCGGAAGTTGTACGCCGGCGTGGATGAAGACCCCGAGGCGTTGGCCGCCGTCGATCCGCCGCAAGTCGAGCCGATCGTGCCGCAACCGCCACCGCCAGCATCCGACGTCGAGGCACCCGCGTGCCCCGGCTGGCCGTTCGATGCCGAGGAAGCCGTACGGCGTCAGGCCGCCGCTGCACGAAACGTGGCGAACGGGGCAACGCGGTTGGTAATCAAGTTGAGCGACGGGTGGCTGGGGCAAAGCGCAGCGGTGCCCCAGGAGATCCGACAACCTGGGGCTTCGCTGCGCTCAGCCACCAGCCACCTCGAGACGATCTCAAAGCAGAGCCCGGGCGACGGCCTCACGATGACCATGACGCTGATCCCGCCCGGGCGGTTCGTGATGGGCGACCCAAACGGCCTCCGCGACGAGCGGCCCGCGTCGATGGTCGCCATCGAGCGGCCGTTTTGGATCGGCACCTGCGAAGTGACCAACCGCCAATTTGCCGCCTTCGATCCAACGCACGACAGCCGGTTCGAGTCGAAAAACGGCTATCAATTCGGCGTCACCGGCTTCGACCTCAGCGGGCCGGACCAGCCCGTGGTCCGCGTTTCCTGGACCCAGGCGATGGCCTTCTGCCGCTGGCTCTCGCAGCGCACCGGCCGGCGTTTCACGCTGCCCACCGAGGCCCAATGGGAATACGCCTGCCGCGCCGGCACCGCGTCGGCGTTTTCCTACGGCGGCCCCGACGACGACTTCTCCCCCTACGCCAATCTGGCCGACGCCAAACTCAAGTTCTTTGCCACCGACCCCTACACCATCCACGGCCCCTTGCCCAAGTACACCCGCTACGACGACTGGATCCCCCGCGACGGGCGCTTCGACGACGGCGGTCTGGTCACCGTGCCCGTCGGCCGCTACCGTCCCAACCCCTGGGGCCTCTACGACATGCACGGCAACGCCGCCGAGTGGACCCGCAGTACCTATCGCCCCTATCCCTACGACGTAGCCGACGGCCGCGAGCAGCCCGACGCCATCGCCGACGCCCGAAAAGTCGTCCGCGGCGGCTCCTGGCGCGACCGGCCCGCCCGCTGCCGCTCGGCATATCGGGTGAGCTATCCGGCGTGGCAGGGGGTGTATAACGTGGGGTTTCGGGTGGTTTGTCAAACGGCCGAGGACTGAACCAGCCCCGCTCGCGGCAGAACCCTAGTTCTGACAGGTAAGACGAGATGGAACTGTGGCTAGAAGACTACTTCTCTTGGAGCAAACATACGTGCATCGAAGCGGACCTTGATCAAGACGATAAGGGCCGCGGAGCTTCCGCCCAAGGGCAAGCGGTTGGATTCTACTCACGTCTTGGGGGGAAGTTGGTCGGCTTGTTTACGCACGGCAGCCGTCTGTTTGTTTGGATAGACGGCGAGGTATTTGAGGCGAACGAAGAACTGACTGTGGATTACTCCAAGAGCGGTGGACTGATCGAACTGACACTTGAGCATGGCCAAGAAAATCGCAAGGTCAAGTATGTAAACTCTAGGAAACCGGTCTCGACGCCGTATTACTCAGAGGATGAAGTGGATGCCGACCTCGGCCTTTGGATTCACAACGTGTTGAGTTCTCATGAGCGCACCAGCGATCTGGTCGAGCAGTGGCGACAAGGCATTCCGTGACCAAATGCTCAACGCGCACTCGCGCCGCTTCACATCACCGAAACAAATATGGCACCACCGCCCCCGTGATGTACTCGCCGGCCGGCGAACACAGAAACGCCACGCCCTCGGCCACGTCTTGCGGCGTGATCGTCTCGCGGGCGTGCCAGGCGGGGCCGTGGTCGCAGTGCTGGATGGCTTGCTCGAGGTCCTCGACCGGCGTCACCGGGCCCGGCGCGACGGTGTTGAGCGTGACGCCGTGTTGCCAGGCGGCGGCGTGGGCGATCAGCATGGCGTGGGTGCGGGCGGCCTTGGCGACGTTGTAGGCGTAGGCCGGCGAGGCGTACGGGGGCGTCAGGGCGATGGCGATCAGCCGGCCCCATTTTCGCTGGTACATTCCTTTGAGCACCAGCCGCATGAGGTGGTAGATCGGGGCCAGCTCCTTCTGCACGTCGTCCAGTGCGCCGGCGGCGTCGAGTTGGTCGATTGGCTGCGGATGCCAGCCGCCGCCGGGGCCGATGATGCAGACGTCGACCTGTCCAAACGCCTTGACGGCCGACTCGACGAGCGTGCGGCACTCGCCCGGCTGCATGACGTCTGCCCGGCAGGCCAGCGCGCGGCCGCCTCGGCCCTCGATATGTGCCACGATCGCGGCGGCGCTTTCCGCGCTGGTGAGGTAGTTCACCACGACGTTCGCGCCCTCTCGGGCGAGCGTCAAGGCGATGCTGCGGCCCATGCCGTTGCCCGCGGCGCCGGTGACGATGGCCGTGCGGCCGTGGAGTGACTGTATCCTGACCATCTCCTTGTGGAAGAAGGGGCTGTCTCGCGGAGCGAGACGCCTACTTTGACGCTTCCTTCGGCGCCGGCTTTTTCAGGGCTTCGAGGATCGACTTGGCAACCTGACCGGCCAGCACCGCCGAGCCCTCGCCGGTGAAATGGACGTTGGCCGGCTGTTGGATCTCCTTCAGCCGCGGCAGGGCGAAGGCGTAGAGGTCGTCGACGGCGATGCCCTCGGCGTCCATGATCCGCTTGGCGGCCGCGTTGTAGGCCAGGGCGTCGGCGTTGGTTCGCGGCGGTTTGCAGCCCTCGGGCACCGGCGTGGTGCTGCACCAGACAAGCGTGGCGCCGGTCTGTTTGAGCCGGGCGACGAGCTTGCGCATGTTGGCATCGTATTGATCGAGCGGCACCTGGTGCTTGCCGTCGATGAACTTCAGGTCGTGCAGCCCCCAGTTGAAGTGGATCACGTCCCAACGGCCGTCGCCGAGCCAGGCGTCGATCGATTCCAGCCCTCGGCTGGTGGGGCCGCAGTTGGCCGCCGGACGGTGGACGTTCGCCTTGCCGGCCAGCGCCGCCCGGGTGGGCAGCGTGTAGCCGATCGAGATCGAATCGCCCAACAGAAGCACCCGCGGCAAGGCAGGGTCGTCGACGATTGGCTGCATCGGACCGGCCGGCTTCGGACGGGGCGGCTTCGGCTGCGCGGCCGCCAGCTCTGCGCCGCCACAAACGGCCGACCCCAACGCGACGCCAATCATCAGCAGCACACCAACTCGCCAGGACTTCATCGCATTGCTCCTACAGTTTCGGCCGAAAGACGCCCCACACTGGGATTGTCGAACACGCCGCCCCGCTTGTCAACGAAATCCCAAACGGGGAAATCCTACAAAGCCGCGACCGGCGGTCGCGCCCCGCCAGCCGTTTCCCGGGCCCAACGGCTCGATCTCCCTCCGGCGCGTTCGTTTTCCGGAATTCCGCGTCTGCCGGCCGGATTCTCGTTGACTCCCCGCCGCCGTGCTGCTAGGGTGGTGGGCAGTTTCAAGATCACTAGTATCGTCCCGAGGCGCGAGAACTCCCCACTGAGGCAGCTTTCCCGACGCGCAATCTGACGTTGCGGCATTGGTCCGTAGCGATCGTCTGGCGTGTCGAAGCGATCCGTTCGTTTACGGATAGACTCCCCTTTGGTTTTGACGACGGCAATGGCCGCTGCCGGCAGTCCGTGCGGCTGAGCCCGTCGTTGGCAGAGGGGCCGTCATCGGCAAAGGGCCCGTATCCGAGAAAGAAGCGGCAAGATGACCCCTAGATTTTGGAGTGGAAGAAGAATGCACACACGACAACCAGCGACCTGTTTGACGGCTCTGCTTTCGGTCTTCTCGATTAGCATCGCCACCACGTTGGGACCTTCCTCGCCTGCCCTCGCCGCGGGCGTAACGACGTTTGACGACGGCGGTGTCCACGACCTGTCCTCGTCTATCGACCAGGTGGAGATCCTCAACGATACGGAATTAGTGGTCGGGCCGAGCGGCCAGATTCGAGAAACGTTGTTTGGCGTCGACATGACCGGCGCTTCGGTCTTCGATAGCTCACGCCTGACGATATCCGGCGGCACGCTGACCGGCACGTCCGGCGACCCCGGCAACGCCACGGGCATCGTGGCGGAGGGAAGTGCCGTGGTGTCGATGTCCGACGGAATGGTGCGGGCCACGACCAGCGGCCCCGGCAACTCCACGGGCGTTCTTGCCGCGGGCAGCGCATCGGTGTTGTTGTCTGGCGGCGAGGTCCACGCCATAACCAGCAGACCCGGCAGTGCCTATGCCGTGGTCCTCAACGGCGATTCTTCCCTGGAAATGACCGGCGGCCTGCTCCGAGTCAGCACTTCCGGGCCGGAAATCCGCGGCATCGAGGCAAACGACAACGCGACGGTGAGCATCTCCGGAGGGCGTTTCTCGATCCCCCCGAGAGACAGCGCGGCCCTCGTAGCGAACGACCAATCGAGTCTTGTGGTAAGCGGCGTCGGGTTCAACTACCCGTTGGGCTCGATCTCGGCGACCAGCGGCACGATCAGCGGGACTCTCTCCGACGGCACGTCGGTCAGCCTCTCTTTCGAGCGGGCGTCGACGGCTTCGATCCACATTGTCCCCGAACCCGCCACGTTCATCCTGTTGGCGATAGGTGCGGCGGCCTTGGTGGGCTGCGGCTGGCAGAGGCGGAAGCGGGCGTCGCGTTAGGATCCCAAGATTGCGGTCAGTTGGCAATCTTCGGGCGATCCCGGTTCGAGGCAATCGGGCCGCGAGAGCCGGCCCACGAATTCCACCGCCAAAGGCATCTCGGCGCGAACCCAGAGCGCGCCGTGCCGGTCGAGTTTTTCAACGTCGATCTGACCACGGAAATTGCCGTCCGCGCGGCCCTTGGCGATCAACTGGCGGACGGCCTCGCGTTCGTCGGCCGAGGATGCCGGAGGATACGGCCGGACTTCCTCGGGAGCCTGTTCGTAGAACTGCTGCAAGGCATCGACCAGCCGCGCGATCGCCTGGCGGAGATTCTCGCGGCGCTCTTGCTTGTCGGCGGCCCGCTTGCGTAGCGTGTTACTGCTCATCGGTCTTACCTTTCTGGCAACGCCGCGCGGCCTCAGGCGACGGTGCCCGACTCCTGCCGAAACAGCACGCGCCGGCGGCTGCGGCGGATTTCGACCGGCCGCACGTAGGCCTGCGACGGAGCCCAGGGATCGTGTGGCAAGCGAAACTGCGTCAGGAGAATCTTCCGTTCGGCCGCCTCGTCGGGACATCGGGCGGCGGAAACCACACGCCAATCGAGCTGCCGGTTCTCCAGCAGCGGATCGAGTGCCTTGATGCCGTGAGTCTTCATCGTTCGCTCCTTCTCCGGGGAATTGGACTTCGCCGGAGACCATCCGCGATCGAGCGGCGGCACGTCTTCCCGTTCGATCGGTCCCGGCTGCAAGGACCTAGACGACAACGGCGCCGCCGGCGCACGCCGCCGTGGGAGATATCTTGCCGGCGAGAAAGCACCGAGGCGGCTTGCCGAGGGGGGCCGCGTATTGCCGAGAGGGGCGCGTATTGCCGAGGGGGGCGCGCAGTCTACGGTTTCCGCCGCACACCCGGCGTGGTATAACGCGATGGATCACATGCCTGATGCAGGGACCGGCCGGATCGCCACGGCTTGTCCCGAAAATCACCCCGAGCAATAGAAGGAAGCACCGTGAAGCTCAGCACGCTAGTCATCTGCGCGGCGCTCGTCGTCGCCCATTGCCCCACCGTGGGCGCGCAGCCGCCAAACGCCACACAGCCGCGTCCGACGCTCACCGCCACCACCGACGCGAGCATCTGCCCGGAACGCGGAACCTGGAGCCGCCGGCCGGCCACGCGCTGGGAAGACGCCCTGGTTTCAGGCAACGGCCGGATGGGCGTGATGGTCTTCGGCGACCCGCTTCGCGAGACGATCGTGGCCAACCACTGCCGCTTGTTTCTGCCGCTGGGCAGCCGTGAGATCGTGCCCGACCTGGGCCAGTACTTGCCCGAGTTGCGCAAGATCATCGGGCCGCAAGAAGACTACCGGCAAGCCATGGACTTCATCCTCGGCAAGGCCAAACAGCAGGGCTTCCCGGGCATCATCTACACCGACCCGTTTCATCCGGGCATGTTCGTCCATCTGCGGCACGCCGACGCCGGCGACGTTCGCGACTATGCCCGGACGGAGAACTTCGCCACCGGTGAAATCGTCGTACGATGGACCGACGATCGCGGCCGGTGGTCGCGACGCACGTTCGTTTCTCGGGCGGAGAACGTGATCGTCACGTCCGTCGGCGGGTGGGCGAAACTCGATTGCGAGTTGCTCTTCCCGCCGCTGAATCCCACGGTGGCCGAAGGCGGCGGAGGATGGGTCGTCGGCGTGAGCCCCGAACAGATCCGAAGCCGGCGGACGATTGGGGCATCGTCGGTAACGTATCACAACGTCTATGCCAAGGGCAAAGGCGGTTTCGACGCGGCCGTTCGCGTCTGTCTCAGCGGCGGCAAGGCGACGGTCGGCGACGACGGCATCACGATCCGAGACGCCGACGAAGTCCTGCTGCTGATGCGAATCGTGCCGTGGAAGACGCCGTTGCCCAACGACCGGAGCGAAGCCTGGGCGTATTCGCCGGAGAACCCCGATTTCGCCGAAGAGAACCTGGGGCGATTCGTGCCCTGCCCGAAGCTGGCCGATAGCTCCGTGGTGGCCTTCGCCGACGCCGCGGTAGCCCTGACGCCGAAACTCGAAGCGTCGATGGCGAGCCTCTCGACGGACTACGACGCCCTTTTCAGGCGACACGTCGCCCTGCACCGCCCGCTCTTCGAGCGCGTGCGGCTGGACCTCGGTGCCCCGCCGGCAGAGCGCGGGCAGAGTTCCGAGCAACTGCTCGACGCGGCCGGTCAAAGCGGCAAGATGTCGGCGGCACTGGCGGAGAAGATCCACGACGCCGGCCGCTACATGTTCCTCTGCTCGGCCGGCGAACTGCCGCCGAACCTGCAGGGTATCTGGACCGGCACGTGGCGGCCGGCCTGGAGCGGCGACTTCACGTTGGACACGAACCTGCAATTGGCCGTGAAACACGGCTTCAGCGGCAACTACCCGGAACTGATGGAAGCCTATTTTCGGCTGATGGAGTCGTTCTATCCCGAGTGGCGGCTGAACGCGCGGCGGACCTACGGCGCCGACGGTTTCCTGACCAACGCCCGGGCGTCGAACACGGCCCTGCTGGTGCATTGGGGAACCTGGCCGGGGATCTTCTGGACCGGCGGCTGCGGGTGGCTGGTGCGGCCGTTTCACGAGCACTACGAATATACGGGCGATCGAAAGTTCCTGGGCGAGCGGACGGTGCCCTTCCTGGAAGAAGTGGCGGCGTTTTACGAAGACTTCGTCGCGATCGACGAGGCGGCCGGGAAGATCGCGTTCATCCCGTCCTACTCGCCGGAGACCGGCTCCTGCACGTCGGCCACGATGGACGTGATGGTGATGCGCGACGTGCTGCACAACCTGATCGCGGCCTATCGTGTGCTCGACGTCAAGACCGGGGAGATTCCCAAGTGGCAGGCCCTGCTGGCCAAGCTGCCCGACTATCGCGTCAACGAAGACGGCGCGTTGGCCGAGTGGATTCCGCCGGGCCGGCAGGAACGCTACACCCATCGGCACCTCTCGCATCTGCACTCGGCCTATGAGGCCAACGGAGAACTGGGCCCGGACGCCGATCCGGCGCTGCGCGACGCGGCACGGGAAGCCCTCCGGCGGCGGATCAACTCCGGCGGACAGCAGTCCTCCCACGGCCGGGCCCACATGGGCCTCGCCGCCGCCGAGCTGGATCTGGCCGAAGAGGCCTACGGCCGGATCGAGGTCATGGCCACGGGCCGCTCGATGGCGCCGAGCCTGATGTGTACCCACGAACCCGGCGGGCGGATCTACAACGTCGACGCCAACGGCGCCATGCCCGAGATCATCCATCGCATGCTGTTCCGCGCCCGGCCCGGCTCGATCGCGCTGTTGCCGGCGCTGCCGAAGGCATGGCCCAAGGGCCAGATCGCCGGCGTGTTGGCCAAAGGCCGGATCACGATCGTACGGCTCGCCTGGGACGTGCCTGCCCGGTCGGTGACGTGTGTCTTGCGCAGCCGGATCGACCAGACCGTGAGCGTCGAACTGCCGGCCTTTGATGTCAAGGGAAACCTAACGCGGCGTATCGCGCTTGAGGCCGAAAAGGACGCCCCGGTCACGATGCGCTGGCAAACCAGCGGTCGGCCCGGGTGTTAATATAGGTCGACCCATTAACTCCAGCGGGTGGTACAAGAGCCGGTTTCCGTAGTCCGCAGAGTTGACTCTTGCAGGGAATCTGCCATACTAAGCGACGGTTAATGCAGTCCCTCTGCTCCCCAAGAGGCGAGTTCCCGAAGCGAGGCAGCGTCTACGACACCCTATCTGGCGTAGTGGTATCGATCCATTGCGATCGTCTGTGGGTGTAGGTCAACCTGCGGTTGAGTTTTCACGGCGGCGATGGTCCGTCTGCACATGATTTGCTCGTACTGGTGTGTTGACATTAACAAGGTAGAACGATGTTTCGATTTGCTGGAGTTGTTGCGACGTTGGCGGGCATGGTAGTTGTGTTGGTCGGTGTTGAGCAAACGAGAGGTGAAACAGTCCTCACGTTTGACGACATTCCCGCCTATGAAGGGAACAACATCGACGACGTCTTACGTGAGGAGTACGCCCACTGGGGCGTCCATTTCAACAGCGACAACAGACACAGCGGCATTGTCAGGGGAGGAGAGAGTAACGGTGATCCCGGCAACTGGGATTTGGACGGCACGAACGGCCCGCAATTCCTGGGGCATAACTCTAGCGGTCGAACGGGGCAGATTGATTTCGACTTGCCGATGGAACGGTTTCAGGTCGATGCAGCTAGCGGACACTCCCCTCTCACGAACGTCACGTTCGACGCCTACGGCAAGAACGGGCTTCTGGAAAGCGTCACGTTGGAGAGTTCGATTCCCGGCGAGTGGAAGACGATCAGTCTTTCAGTGTCGGGCATCACACGTATCGAGTATTCATCGCCTTCCAACTTCGGCTTGGACAACATGAGGTTCACACCCATTGTCCCCGAACCCTCCACCTTCATCCTCCTGACCACCGGCCTCAGTGCCCTCGGGCTAATCGTCTGCCGCAGGCGGAGACGGCTTCGCAGCTAGTTTGTGAACAAACCAAGAAAGGGAGGCAACATCATGCTTTGCAGAACGGCGTTCCTTTCGGCGATAGCCGTGTTCGTGAGCATCGCCCACCTTTGGGCCGACACGATCATGCCCACCCCGACTCATCACTATCCGTTTGACGTCGATGCGTCGGACGTGACGGGAACGAATGACGGGACGTTCCGCAACGGAGCGTCGATTGTGGTGGACCCAAAGCGGGGGAACGTGCTGGGGTTGGATGGCGTGGACGATTACGTGAGTTTGCAGAGGTCGAACGTCCCCGGCGAATCGACGGATCAGTCCGTATTCACCATCGCTGCGTGGGTTAGATTACCCGAAGAAATCGTACCCAATGCCGTTCCCCTCTACGCCGAGAATCGCAACGGATCGAACGATCACAAGAACTACTTTGGCGTTTGGCAAAATGGGCTCGTGGCGTTTGACCATTGGCCGCCGACCGGGGGGACTCTCGCGTCCGTCGTACCCGTAAACGACGGCTCGTGGCACCATATCGCCTACGTACAGGATCATCCGCCTGGGCTCCCGATGCGGCGAACGCTGTACGTTGACGGAGTGCTCAGTTCGCAGGACCCATTCGTCGAGGCGTATTCCGGCGTCAATCCGAGCCTCTGGAGTATCGGCGTAAGCCTGCGAAGCGATGTAACGCCGCAATACCTCGAGGGCAGCGTTGACGATCTCCGCTTCTACGACGTGGCACTCACGGCCGAGCAGATTGGCGTGTTGGCGATTCCGGAGCCGAGTTGTTTATGCCTTCTCAGCATCGGAGGCGTAAGCCTCCTGGTACTTGGACGGCGTTCTCCCCGAAGTCGCGGCCCCGGCTAGCTCTTGGACACGTTACTGGCACGTAATTGCTTCGTAAATCGCGCGGCAAGCCCCGCCGCGAAGCGGGGAACGTTGCCGATTCGTACGGAGATTCGCCCCGGAGGTTTGTTTTCGTCAGGACGCATACCGTCGCTTGGGTCTGACGAGCAGATTGCTCTTTGCCGGTGGCCTGCATCAGCGTATCGGCGTCGCTCCATGCCGCCCGGTTGCCCACCGGCCACGTGGTCCGCTACAACATCACCAGTCAGACCGCAATGCCCTTCCGACACGAGCCGAACAGAAGTATGTGTCAGCAGTTTCGTAAAATCCCTTTGGCTCCTTGTTCAGGACCGATACCCGAGCTTGCGGCGCGTTTTGCCGAAGAAGGCCTTCGTCGCGGCAAGGCCGTCGACTGTTTTGATTTCGTTCCGAGCAACTACTGCATTCTCTACGCGATCCTCAGCAACATGCCGCGAGGGAGCATGTGTGAATGGGGGAGCGGGATGGGAATCGGCGTCGGCTTGGCAGAGATGCTGGGGTTTAAGTCATACGGCATCGAGATTGACCCTGCGCTCGCCGCGGCTTCACGTGTCTTGTTGGCGGAATTCGGACTTTCGGCGAAAGTGGCAACGGGCAGCTACTTCGATCGGCGCCGAGACGCAGACGTCTACTTCACGTACTGCTGGCCGGGACAGATGCCGCGTGTGGAGGAGCACTTTCTGCTGGTCGCCCCGAGCAACGCGCGACTGTTGATTTGCCACGGCGCGGAGGACATTCGCTGCAGAGCGAAGAACCTGCATACCGGTTGACCGATGTAACGGTCGTTGTTTAGGACGTTGAGTACCAGACCGGCCGCTGTGGGAAGGGGCGAGAAAGGGCAAGTTGGCCGGCACAAAGAGAAGATTCTCCGCGCGCCAAGCTGCCGGCAAAGCATCCCCAAACCCCCTGCTGTCACGCAGCACACCTTTTGGGGGGTTCAACTCACAGAGCCGAGCGTGTATGCTCGAACTCCATCTACCGATCGATTGCCTGGATTCACCCTATCCGGAGTATCCCTATGACCGGCCGTGTCTCGCGCCGCCGTTCAACTGCCCGCACCCGACGCCTGCTGATGGAGCCGCTCGAATCCCGGGTGGTGCTCGACAGCACCGTGGTTTTCAACGAAGTGATGTACAACCCGGCCGGGCAGTCGGACCATCTGCTGGAGTGGATCGAGTTGTACAACCACTTGGCAGTGGACATGGACATTTCGGAGTGGTCGATCGAAGGCGGCGTCGACTATACGTTCCCGGATCAGACGGTCGTTCCGGGACGCGGTTTTCTCATCGTCTCCGTTTCCCCGGCCGATTTCGAGGCGGCCACCGGCTACGCCGATGCACTTGGCCCCTACGAAGGCCGCCTGGCGAACGACGGGGAGCAACTGCGGCTGATCAACAACGACAACCGCGAGATGAACGTCCTGAACTATCGCGACGCGGGCGATTGGCCGGTGGGAGCCGACGGCTCGGGCGCCACGTTGGCGAAGCGCGATCCCGATTCGGCCAGCGAGCCGGCGGAAAACTGGACCCACAGCACGCAAGTCGGCGGGACGCCCGGCCAGCACAACTTTCCCAAGTCGCTCAATCCCTTGAGTACGCCTACGCTGCTCCCCATTGCCGCCTCGTGGAAGTACGAGGCCTCGGGCACGGACCTTCAGACGGCCTGGCGAGCGGCCGACTACGACGACGGCGCGTGGGATTCCAACGCCACGCTGCTGCCGCCGGTGCTCATCACCGAGGTCAACACGGGCCAGTACGATTCGCTGGAGATCCAAAACCTCTCCGGCTCCAACGTCGATACCTCCGGCTGGATCGTGGCGGTCAACAACGCGCGGACCGGTGTGAACGACGTGAACCCGAAGACCTGGCACCTGCCCGATTCAATGGGCGCCGACGAGTTGTGGTTTCGCACCGACGACGCCCGAGACACTGCGCACGACTGGGGCGAGGACATCTTTTGGCGCACGGTCGGGCCGGGCTGGGTGATGATCCTCAATGCCGACGGGGCCGTGGTCGACTACGTGATATGGGGCTACCCCGACGGGTACTTCGAAACGTTCGACGTGCAGATCCCCGTGCCGGACACCGTTGATCAGACGCTTCACGTCACGGCGGGCGACTTCTGGGAGGGCTCGGCGTTGCCCACGCCGTCCTCCGACGGACGGACCCATCAACGCATCGGGGTCGCCGATCACGACGGTGCCGCCGATTGGAGCCCGCGAAATCCTTCGCCGAAGTTTGCCAATCAGGGCCTGATCGTGCCGTTCCCCGGCAGCGGCATGCGGCTGCCCTCCGGGCCGACGACCTACTATTTCCGCACCGAGTTCGACCTGAACTACTCGCCGGACTTGACCGATCTGACGCTCGACACGGTGATCGACGACGGGGCCGTGCTCTATCTCAACGGCGTGGAGCTCTTTCGGCAGAACATGCCGTCGGGAACGATCTCCTACGACACGCCGGCGCGAACCGAAGTCGTCGACGCGAGGCTGACGCAATCGATCGCCGTGCCCAACAACAGCCTGCTGCACGGCCGCAACGTGTTGGCGGCCGAAGTACACCAGATCCGGCCCAACGACGTCGACGTGGCCTTTGGCGCGGAGCTTTCCGCCACGTTCTGGCCGCCGGACCCGCGGGGCCCCAGTTTCAACCTGGCGTTGAACGAAGTGGGCATCGGCGGCCGCACCGATTTCTACGTGGAGTTGGCCAACCGCGGCCGTGGAACCGTCGCACTCGAAGGACACGTGATCGCTTCGTCCGACGGCGGCGAGTACGTCTTTTCATCCGGCTCGATTGCCCCGGGGCAGGTCGTGGCGGTCGACGCGGATGAGTTGGGGTTCAGCGTGGCCGACGGCGAGAAGGTCAATCTCTACACGCCGGGTCAGGCGGGACTGATCGACGCCGTGCTGGTAGACGACAACGCCCGCGGCCGCTCGCCGGACGGTACCGGATCATGGGCATACAACGCCACCGACAACCCGGGCACGCCCGGCGCGGCCAACGAGTTTACCTTCCACGACGAGATCGTGATCAACGAGATCATGTATCACGCGTTCCCGATCCTCACCACGTGGGACGATCAGTTCCAGGTCGTCACCCCGTTCTCCGATTCGCCGGAAGAGTGGATCGAACTCTACAACCGCAGCGACCGTGAAGTCGACCTGACCGGCTGGCGGTTCGACGACGGTGTGGGATTTTCGTTCACGGCCGGCACCAAGATCCCCGCCGGCGGATACCTGGTGGTGGCCAACGACGTCGCCACGTTGCGGGCGAAGTATCCCGGCGCCGCCATCGTGGGCAGCTTTTCCGGTACATTGAATAACCGCGACGACCGAGTTCGGTTGCTGGACGACTTGGGCAACGTGGCCGACGAGGTTCACTACTACGACAGCGGACACTGGCCGAGCTACGCCGACGGCGGCGGATCGAGCCTCGAGCTGCGCGATCCGGACTCCGACAACTCGCGGGCCGAGGCCTGGGCGTCCAGCGACGAATCGGGTAAGTCGCAATGGAAGACGTACACCGTCGAGAAAATCTCGAAGGAACCGCTGAGTATCGGCGCGCCGTTCAACGAGTTCGTCTTCGGGCTGCTCGACGCCGGCGAGTTCCTGCTGGACGACGTCAGCGTGCGCCGCGATCCCGGCGGCGCCAACGCCGAGATGATCCAGAACGGCACCTTCCAGGCCGACGCGATCGGCTCTTCCGCCGCCAAGTGGCGGATCATCGGCAATCATCACGGCACGGTAATCGCCGATCCCGACAAGGCCGGCAACAGGGTCTTGCACGTGGTTGCCGACGGCGCCCAGCAACATCTGCACGACCATGCCGAGACCACGTTCGTGAACAACACCTCCGTGGGCAACAACACCCTGTACAAGATCTCGTTCAAGGCAAAATGGCTGGCCGGCAGCAATCAAGTCAACAATCGCTTGTACTACACGCGTGCCGGAAATACCGTGCATCTCGACGTCCCCGAACTCAACGGCACGCCCGGGGCGCAGAATTCGACGTTCGTCGAGAACGTGGGCCCCACCTACGACGATTTCGGCCATGCCCCGATCCTGCCCCGCTCCAGTCAGGACGTCACGGTGTCGGTCGACATTGCCGACCCCCAGGGCGTTCAATCGGCCAAGCTCTATTGGCGGTACGACGGCGGCTCTTGGCGATCGGTGACCATGTCGCCCGACGCTGCCGGGGTCTACTCGGGGACCATCCCGCGGCAGAACGCGGGGCGCGTGGTGCAGTTCTACGTCGAGAGCCGCGACGACTTGGGGGCCGTCTCGACGATGCCCGCCGCGGGGCCCGACTCGCGGGTCTTGTATCAGGTCGACGACGGCCGCAACCCGAATCGGCCGATTGACAACATCCGCATCGTACTGATGGCGGCCGACAACCGCACGCTGGTTCCCCCCGGGACCAGGAACAACGACGCGAGGAACATGAGCAACCAATACGCTCCCGGCACCATGATCCACACCCTCCGCGACGGCAACGAGTTGCGCTACAAGGCCTTCTACGACGTGGGCGTACGGCAGACCGGCAGCCGTTGGATTCGGCCCAATAGCGGCTACAAGGTGCTGTTCAACCGCGACGAGAAGTTCTACGGCGTGCATACGTCGATCCGCATGGACATGAATCAGATCGACGAGATCTACATGAAGCAGATGGTCAATCGGGCCGGCGGCAGCAACGTGAGTATGTACGACGACGTGGCCTACATGATCACCCCGCAACACGGCACCCGCACCTCGCTGCTACAGATGGCCCGCTACCAGGACGTCTTCCTGGAGGAGCAGTTCGCCGACGGCAACGACGGCACGGTCTGGGAACTCGACGACGTGGTCTATCCCACCGGCGGTCCGCTGGAAGGCACCAAGGACGGCACCGGCGTCAGCGCCCAGGACATCCGCTATCGGGGCGAAGATCCCGAAGCCTATCGCGGACAACTGCTGATCAAGAACAACCGCGCACACGACGACTACGGCAAGATGGTCGAAATGGCCCGGGCGATCAACCGCAACGGCCAGTCGCTGTACGACGCCACGCAAGAGGTGATGGACGTCGATCTCTGGATGCGGCACTACGCCACGCAGTGCTTCCTGGGCAACTGGGACACCTGGGGATGCGGCCGGCCGAAGAACCTGCGCATCTATGCGCGCCCGGAGGATGGGATGCTGATCCCGTTGTATTGGGACGCCGACCTGGCGAACTTCAGTGAGCCTCTGCTCGATTACAGCTCGACGTCTCGACTGGACGAAATCCGCGACCTGCCGCAGAACATACGGCTCTTCTGGGGCCACATGGTGGACCTTGCCGACACCGGCTTCAACGGCGCCTACATCGGGCCCTGGATCTCGCACTACGCCTCGTTGGGCATTGGCGGCATGGCGTCGGCCGGCACGATCAACAACCGCGCCAACCAGGCCCGCAACGCGGCCCGGTCCGCAATCCCCGAGGTCCCCTTCCGCGTCACCACCAACGACGGCCAGCCGCTGGAGGTCCACGACGTCTCGGCGCGGATCGGCGGCGACGGCTGGATCAACGTCCGCCAGATCCGACTGCGGCGCGGCACCGACCAGGAGCCGACCTGGTCCGATCCGTTAGACGTCACCTGGATCGACCGGAACAGTTGGCAGGTCGACGTGCCGCTGGCGCCGGGAGATAACGCGCTGGTCTTCGAGGCTTTCGGCTTCAACGAGGAGTCGCTGGGGACCGCCCAGATCGCCGTAAGCAGCACCGTCAGCGAACGGCCCTTGCAGCAGTATCTGCGGATCAGCGAGATCATGTACGCTCCGGCCGAGTTGAGTCAGGCCGAGCGCGACGCGGGCTACGGCAATCCGGAGGATTTCGAGTTCGTCGAACTGATGAACGTCAGCGGCGACGTCGACTTGAATCTCAACAGCGTGGCGTTCGTCGACGGCGTCGCGCTCACCGTCGACGACGACGTTGCGCTGGCGGCGGGCGAGCGCGTGGTCGTCGTGCGGAATCAGGAGGCCTTCGAATTCCGCTACGGCACCGAACCCCGCGTCATCGGACAATACGAACAAAGGCTCAGGAACGAGGGCGAGGATATCCGACTGGTCGATCCGGCCGGCGGCGAAATCCTCAACTTCGAGTACGCTAGCGCCGGCCGCTGGCCCGGCCGCGCCGACGGTAAGGGCGCCGCGCTGGAGATGGCCCTGCCGTACGAAACGGCCGCAGCCGACTACGGCAACTCCGAGGTCTGGCAATCCAGCATCCGCTTCGGCGGCACGCCCGGCGCAGAGCCCGCCGCGGCGACCGGCGTGGTGATCAACGAAGTGCTCACCCACACCGACTTCCCGTTGGTCGACGCGATCGAGTTGCACAACACCAACGACGCGCCGGTCGACGTGGGCGGATGGTATCTTAGCGACAGTTGGGGCTGGGAGTCGAGCACCGGCAACGGCGACTACCAGAAGTTCCGCATCCCCGACGGTACGGTCATCCCGCCGCGCGGATACGCCGTCCTCTACGAAGGCCACTACGACGGCGGCAATCCGCCCGTGATGCGGATCGACCAGACGACCGAGTTTGGCGGCCCGGTCGATGGGACCGACCCTAAAGACTTCGGCCTCAGCGGCGCCGCCGGCGATCACGTCTGGCTGATGGCGGCCGACGCTCAGGGCAACCTGACCCATTTCGCCGATCACGTCGACTTTCCCGCCGCGCCCAACGGCGAGTCGTTCGGGCGTTGGCCGAACGGCTCAGGCAACGAGGTCTTTCCCATGGCCGAGCGGACGCTGGGCGACGTCAACTCCGAACCGCGGATCGGCCCGCTGGTGATCACCGAAGTGATGTACCGGCCGCCGCAAGACGCCGCCGGCAAAGACCTCTCGCACGAGTTCATCGAGATCCAGAACGTTAGCGGTGCGGCCGTCCCGCTGTTCGATCCGGATCTTCCGGAAAGCACCTGGCGTATCGCGGGCATCGGCTTCCTGTTTCCCGAGGGCGAGGAAATGCCCGCCGGCGGCGTGGCGCTGGTTGTGCCGATCGATCCGGAGGAGTTCCGCACGACGTACGACGTGCCGGCGTCGGTGCAGATCTTCGGACCCTACGGCGGGCCGTATTCGGGCGTGTTGGACAACGACGGCGAGCGAGTGCAGCTTCTGCGGCCCGACGAGCCGACGCCCACCGAACCGCCGGTGTTGCCTTGGCTGCTGGTCGACGAGATCGACTATCTTCCCGGCGAGGGTTGGCCGGTCGAGGCCGCCGGAGATGGCATGTCGTTGCAGCGCGTCGACGCGACCGCGCCCGGGGCGTACGCCGAGAGTTGGGTCGCCGCCGATCCCACGCCCGGGCGGCTGACCGGCGCGTCGGTCGTGGGCCGATACGTCTTCTACAACAACTCCTCGTTCGACGGCAACGATCCGGGGGCCGACGCCACCGACGACGACGCGATCGCTCCGGACAAGACGGCCCTGCAACCGGGACAGACGGCCACGGTGGCCAACTACACCAACTTCGGCCCCGGCATCAACGGCGTGATGATCGACGTGGTGGGCTTGCCGGCGGAGATGGAGCCCGGGCCGGCAGACTTCCGCTTTGCCGTGGGCAACTCCAACGACACCTCGATTTGGGCCGCGGCGCCCCAGCCGGCGTCGATCACCGTGCGGCGAGGAGACGGCGTCGACACGTCCGACCGCGTCACGCTGGTCTGGGAAGATAACGCGATCCGCCGCGAGTGGCTGCAGGTCACCGTGCTGGGAGCCAGTTTCGGTTTGTCTTCCGACGACGTCTTCTACTTTGGCAACGCCGTGGCCGAGGCCGGCAACCTGGCGGAGAACGCCCAGGTCACCACCACCGACGTGCTCTTGGCGCGGAACAACCCTCGCAACTTCCTCGATCCGGCCGAGATCGACTACGCTTACGACTACAACCGCGACCAGCGCGTCAACGCCACCGACGTGCTGTTGGCGCGGAACAACGTGACGAACTTCCTCAACGCGCTGCGGCTGCTCGATCTCTCGGCCGGCGGTGCCGGCTTAGCCCCTGCGTCGGCCGATGCATCGGAACCAACCGACGAAAGCGTCGACCGGCTGATGTCAGATTTCGATTCGTAGGCCTGCCGTGCCATCGCGGTCGAACCTCCTCAAAGGTACGGCGTCTGATCTTCACCGCCCCGGGTGAGGTCGACCCCGTCGTTCCGCAGGGCGTCTTGGATTTCTCCGACCTTCAGTTCGCGCGGCGCTTGGCCGCTGCGGGCCGAAATCGCGGCGGCGATTCCGGCGGCGTGGCCGGTGGCGACGCAATTGCCCATGCTCTTGCCCGCCGAGGCGGCCACGTGTGTGGCCGAGATGCAGCGGCCGGCCGTCAACAGCCCGTCGAGTTTCTCGGCGACGATCGCCCGATAGGGTACGTCGTGGATCTTCATCCGCGTCAGCCGTACGAAGCCGATGTCGAGGTGTCCGCTCCGCCAGGCGATCACGTCGTCGAAGGTCTGGCCGCTCGTGGCATCCTCCTCGGTCAGCACGTAACTGCCGCTGACGCGTCGCGTTTCGCGGACGCCCATCTGCGGGCCGACTCCGACCAGTTCGATTTCGGCCAACTCCTCGCCGCCGAATTCTCGCATCGCTTCGACCATCTGCACGACCTGGCGGCGGCTGAGACATTCGGCCTTGCTCCGCTGCCAGGGGTCCGTGGTGTCGAACTGGCCCAGATCGCGGGTGCCGGCGTGGTTGATGTAGAAGTGATGGCTGTTGGCCACGCCGGGCATGCCCCAGCCGCCTGGAATCAGCGGGTACTTCTCTCGGGCCTTGGCGGCGATCTCGCGGACGTTCGCCTTGCGGACCTGCTCCTTGCTGACGTTGCCCAAGTTCAGCAGCAGCGTATTGGGCGAGAGATTGCCGACTTCTTTCATCGTTTCGGCGCCGGCGAAGTACGCCACGTCGGCGTCGCCGGTGCAGTCCACGACGGCCTTGGCCGAGATCGTGGCCAGCCCTTGCTTGGTGGCCACCACCACGCCGGTGACGCGGTCGCCCTGCACCACCGAATCGACCGCCTGGGTATGGACCAGGTACTTGCAGCCGACTTCGTCCAGGGCGTCGAGCACGGCGACTTTGAGGTAATCGACGTTGCAGTACAACTGGTGCTTGCCGATCCGAACGGCCTGGTCGCCCAATGCCTGGAGCTTCGTCAGGATCAGTTCGTGTACGTCGCCGCGCGGCTTGGCGGCCGGCCGCATCTGATTGATGGGCATCCCCAGGCTCCAACTGGCCACACCGCCGAAGAAGGCGTGGTTTTCGATCAGCAGCGTCTTGGCGCCGTGTTTGGCCGCGCCCACCGCCGCTCCGGTACCGGCCGGCCCGCCGCCAACGACCAGCACGTCGACGGACAGGCCGTCGAGTGCGGAACGTCTCCTTCTGGGAGCGGGCACGGCTCCTTCTGATGTCTCGGCCGCCGTCGAGGATTGAGCGGCCGATAGCGCCGCCGCCGAAAGGCCGAACGTCTTCAGGAAACTGCGACGATTGTCTGTACTTGTCGACATTACCTGCGACTCCTTCTGATTCGATTGGTTGGTCGTATCATTGCCGGCCGATCAGATTCACGGCACGGACGGTCCGCGTGCGTTCCTCGCATTCGTCGGGCAGCGTGCCCTTGAGCCAGGCCTTCGCCCGATACGAGAACTCATCGCCGGTGGGCATGCACGCGACCGGACGTTCGGCGGCGGCCGCGGGGAATCGATCGGACAATTGGGCCGTGTCGGGCGTCTCGTGACAGCCGATGCAGCTTCGGGTCTCGCCGGGCCGCGCGTAGAGCCAGAAGAGTTGGCTGTTGACCGTTCGCCGGTCGGCGTCGAGAATCTGCAACTGCAACAGCCGGTCGGCCGGTACCTCGACGTGAAACGAGCCGTCCGAGGCCAGCGGCACGGTGCCCAACACGCGGGCGAACGTGCCGCCGTGGTTCTTCCAACGATTCGTGGGGTGGTTCTTCTGGGTCTCGTGACGCGAGACGACCGGCCGGCCTTCGATCACCCGTACGAAAGTGCCCCGCGACCCGGTGCGTGCCTCGCGCGAATTGCCCGCCGCGTTGCAGAGCAGCCTGGCCGTGAAGCTGCGGTAGCGGCGCGCCTCGGCACGAATCGTCGGCCGACGGCGGGGCGCGATCGGCCGGGCCTCGAAATCGGCGGTAAGCGGGTCGTTGTAGAGCAGGTCCATGTGGCCGGTCACGGTGTCCATGACGTACAACCCGAGATCGATGTTCACCGCACTGCGAAAAAGCTCCGCGCCTTTGGCAAGCCGCTCGAACGCTTCCGTACCGGCGGTGATGATTCGCCCGTCGACGCGAAACTGCTTGACGGTGGCGGCACACAGTACACGGCGATCATCCAGCGGAAACGGGCAGGTGACGGCCCACTTGCGGTCGTGGGGTACTTTGGTTTCCCGATGACGCCCCGGCCCGGCGATGGCCAATCCGCCGCTGGAGGTGAAGATCACCCGACCGGGGCCCATCGGCTGTGGCTGCGTGAGCCGCAGCACGCGGTTGCGATTGTCGGTCGTTCCGCCGTAGCCGGGCCGCATCCACCAGGCGGCGTTGCCGCGGTGGATCTCCCGCCAATAGGCCCGACGCTCCGGACCATAGAGGCCGAAGTTGCGCGTGCCGTCGGGGAAGGCCGTTTGAATGGTGATCTCCGTCTTCAACCGGGAGTAGAAGTTGTCGAGCCGGCTGAAGACGATCCGCCCGTCGTCCAACACGGCCGGCTCACGGTCGCCGCCGAGGTTGAAGCCGATCGGGTGGATATCGGTGCCGTCGGCGTTCATCACCGAAAGCCCCGTACACGGATAGCCGTGGTATTCGTCGCGCAGGCCGATGCGGCTGGAGGAGAAGACGATCCGGCCGTCGGGCAGATAGGCCGGCTGGACGTCGTGATACGGACCGTCGGTAATCTGCCGCAAGCCCGTATCGTCGACACCGATCTCCCAGATGTGCCACCAGGGATCGTCTTCGCTTGGGGATGATGCATCGGCCGCTTCCAGCAACTTGGGGTCTTCGTAAGGCACCTTGCTGTAGATCCGCCCGTCGCCGTTGCGCCGATAGGCGAAGAGCACGCGTCGGCCGTCGAAGGAAACTTCGCAGTCGGCGACGAATCCGTCGTCGAATTGCGTCAGCGGCGTGACCCGGCCGTTCGGCTCGGGCGGCTCGAGAACGTAGAGGTTGCGGCCGCGGCGATACGTGGGCCCGGAGTTCGTGATCGAGTAGGTCTGGCGCCAAGGATCGACGCCGGCCTGGCCGTTGAAGTCGCTGCCGTTCTCCCGTTCCCCTTTGATGAAGACAACCGCCGGCGGGTCGCTCTGTGACGCGCTGCTAGCGGAAAGGACCGGTTCGTCGGTTGCGGCTGCGGTTGGCACCGACGGTAGCGGAGACGGCGCGACCCGGATGCCGCGGCGCCAAAGCGCTTCACGGGCTACCATCCGCACGCTGTGAAACGGATGGTCCCGCTCGGCCTCTCGCAGCGCATCGACGGCGGCCGCCGTATCGAGTTCATCCAGAGCGATCGCCGCAGCATGTTGTACGTCGAGCACGTTTTGCGGATCGTCGAGGATCTCCGCCAAGATTCGATCGTGCTGCCTTGCCCCCAGCCGCCCGAGTGCTCGAACGAACGCCTCGCGCCATCGC
Source organism: uncultured Planctomycetaceae bacterium (assembly GCA_964472545.1). Lineage (GTDB taxonomy): Bacteria > Planctomycetota > Planctomycetia > Pirellulales > Thermoguttaceae > CAYYNP01. Next base: position 42,579 of record CAYYNP010000003.1, read on the forward strand.
GGTGCCGGGTCGTTGTATTCCGCGTGTTCCAATACGCCGGAGAACCCGTAGCTCGCCTCCGGATGCGACGCAGCCAGAAGACGCGCGATCGGCTCGACGGCCTGCCGATCGCCGAGGAACATCAGGGCCTTGGCGGCGTTGATGCGCAGCCAGCCGGATTCGTGTTCCAAGAGTTCAATCAGCCGCGGCACGTCGTCGCTGCGGCAGAACGCCGGCAGCCAAGGCCCTACGTAGGGCACGTCGCCGTATATCTTGCAGGCCAACTTCGGCAGGGCCGCCTCCGGGGGTGAGTTCTCGGCGACGATGAACTCGTCCCGGTTGGCGGCGTCGTGCCACCGGGGCCACCCGGCCGCCGCCTCGAAAGCCGCATTGCAGGCCGCTTCTCGAAGCCCGGCCCGCTGGAGCAAGTAACACGACACCAACTCAAACGCCTCCGGTTCATACAACACGCCGCCGTCCCAATTTGAGGGCATGTTGGCCAACAGATAGGGGACGATGCCCCGCAACGCTCGGACGTGCTGTGGATCGTCCAGCGGCAGTCGCGACAGGGCGACCGCGATGGCATAGGGCGTTTCGTGCATCCGGTCCTGCGTGTTGTCGCCGGAGAATCGATCGTCGGAAGGACACTTCGCCGGGTTGCGGGTACGGTGGTTCAGGTCGCGGGAGAATTCGGGATAAGCGGCAATCAACGGCAAGACGGCCCGGGGGCTGCCGAAATCGCCCAGGGCGTCGGCGGCGTAGCGGGCCCAGCCGACGGTGTCGAGCAGCGCCAACAGCGGTTCGAGGGCTCCCGGCTGGCGGAGGCGTCCCAGGCTGCGGATGCCCGATTGAACCAAGTGTTTCTCCAGCGGCGTCAACTTGCCGTGGTCTCGATCGCGGTAAGGAAGGATCGCTTCGAGGATCGCCTCGCTCGCGCCGAGCCCGCCCATGGCCCCCAGCGCTCGCACGGCACGAAGGCGGCACTCGAGGTTCTCGTCGTCGAGCAGTGCCAGCACGTCGGCCGGAGGGAACTGCTGCGACGTCCGTTGCCACCACTGCCGCCAGGCGGCAGCCTGCTGATCGCGCTGCTGAGGAGTTCCCAGCGCGTCGAACGCCCACTGCATGCCGGTAAGATTCGCCAACGCCGCCCGGGCCGCCTGTCTCACGACCCAATCGTCGTCCTCCAACGCACCGAGCAACAACGGCACCTGATCGCGTCCGCCGCACCAGCCCAAGGCCATCACGGCCTCGCGGCGAACGGTGGCCTGCCGATCGCCGGCGGCTTCCGCCAATGCGTCGGCAGCCGCGTAGGCGCGCAAATACGCCAACGCCTCGGCCGCCCCCGCTCGGACGTCTGCCGACGGAGAGTTCAGCCTTTCGACTTGCTCGGCGACCTGGCGGTCAAAGGGGTTCTCCGTAGCTGCCCACCGCAGCCCCGGCGACGACTCCCCAGAGGCCAAATCGCCCACCGCGATCAGGACCGTCGCGCCCGAGACAACCGTCAGCAGGGCAAATCTCGTCACGATCGGGTCTCTCCTCTTCGATGCGCTCGTCGTTACCTCGGTGTCATAGTAGGCGTCTCGCTCCGCGAGACAGCCACATCTCGCGGAGCGAGACGGCTACCGTGCAACCATTACGCTCTCCCGCTCAGCCGCCGCCGACGGTCAGCGATACGTGCTTGGTCTCGCCGACGGTGACCTTCTCATCTTTCAGCGTTGCATCCGCAAACCGCACGCGCAGCGTATAGTCGCCCGGCTCGCGGACGGCCAGGTTCACCGTATCCGGCCCGCGGCAGCCGGTCAACACCTGTGTGCCGACGGTGCGTCTTACGGCCGTGTTCCCTTCGCGGTCGACCAGTCGCACATCAGCCCCGACCACGCCGTGCCCGGTGAGCGTCACCGAGACGATGCACGTCTGCTGGAGCTTCTTGGCGTGGTAGGTCGGATGTTCGGTCGGACGGCGGCCTTCTGCGGCGTCGCTCAGCACCAGCGTGATTTCACCGTCGACGTGTCCGAGCAGCAGATCGTTCATGCCGTCGCCGTTGAAGTCGCCGGCGGCCACGCCCCAGGCGCCCTTTTCGTGTGCGGCGCCAAACGTTTCGGTGCTGTAGAGCGTAGGGTCCATGAACGAGCCGTAACCGCGGTTGGTGTGGAACTGGTTTCTCTGGTTCTCGTCGCGCGAGATCGTGTAGAGGTCGGCGTAGCCGTCCATGTTCAGGTCCTCGGCCAGCGTGGCGATCTGTCGCGCCGCGCAGAGCCCGATTTCATTACCGTCGATGCTCACGTCGCGGGCCGCACCACGGATGTTGGCGACCACCGCCAGGCTGCTGTCGCCCGGGCCGACAACGTCCATCGTATCCTGGCGCCACACCGGCGCAAAGCAACCCGCCCCCGTCTTGCCCGGTTTGTAGTCGGGCGCACACCGGTAGTCGAACATCAACCGGTGCTCGAGAGGACAGAACTGCCCTTGTTCGTCTTGAATCAAGATCAGGCCCTTGCCCGTGGCGTAATAGAGGTCCGTTCGGCCGTCGTCGTTGAAGTCGCCCGGGGCGAAGTAGCCGTTGCCGCCCGGTTCGCAGGCGTCGTCGGCGAGGCCCAACGCATCGGTCGAATCGCTGAACGCTCCCTGGCCGTCGTTCAGCAGTGCGGTGAGCCCTCCGCCGTCGTGAGACAAGAGAACGTCGGCGTGGCCGTCGCCGTCGAGTTGGACGAAGGAGGAGGCCTTCAGCGGCGTATCCTTCGCGGCTTTCGGCAGCGAACGTTCCACGAAGCCTTGGGCTTGCCTGAGAAACAGCCGCGTGTCGATCAGCAGATCGCTCCGCCGGTCGCCGTTGACGTCGGCCAGCGCACAGCTCATCCCGGAAACGCCGGACAGGCCGAGTGTTTGCGTAGCATCCGTAAACGCGAGCGAATCGCCCTGCAAATACGCGCGGATCCCGCTCTCACTGCAAGCGAGGATGTCGAGATCGCCGTCGCCGTCAAGATCAAACAGGGCCACTCCGCCCGCGCTGCCCGGCAACGTGCCGACGGTGACGTCTCGATTGAGGCGGACGGTTGGCACGGCAGGGAAGAAGGCGGTTCCATTCTTCGTGTCGACCAGCATCTCGGCCAGCCGAGTGGAATCGCCGTTAAACGTACCGACCATCACGTCCGCGCTGGCCGATTCGTAGGTCCAGGCCGACGGTGTGTCCATGTCGGCAATCCGCGCATGATGCCATTGACGCTCGCCGCAATAGAGCAGAATCTCATCCTCGCCTCGCCGGCGCGACTTGCCGACAAAGGCGACGAACGTGCGATCCTCGTAGGCGACGTCCCAGATGTTCCACGTCTCGTTGGCCTCGTGATCCGGTTCGTCGCGGTCCTTCCACGCCGGAACGTCGACCACGATTTCCTTGTCGGCGTATTCGCCCTTGCAGACGCTGACGACCTGGAGCTTGATCCGGCCGGATTCGACGTCCATGTCGTCATCGGTCAACTCGGCCGAGACGACCTCGCCTGCCAGGACCACCTTGTAGCGTTCGTACAGGTGAATCGGCTGCAGCGTCGGGTTGACCAATGCCTCGGCGGTCGGTGCGAGTAGGAAGACGGTCAGTGCGGCCGCGAGGAGTGTTCTGACGTTCATGGTTGTCGCCTCTCTTGGTCCCATCGTCTCTCGAAGCTACGGAGTCGTGTACTTCGTCTCCGGTTCCAGCGGCGACGTCGGATGGCCCCCTCCCGTCTCCGCGAGTTCCGCTTCGTATCCGCGAACAAGGTCCTTCGGGTCCTTGCTGAGGCAGCCGTCGCCGAACGAGATGTTCTCCCAGCCGTTGAAGTTCTCCATGCTTGCCGTGACGATTCCACCGCGATGCAGATCGTCGAATCGCACGTTGGCGAGCTTGGAAGTCGGGCTGATCCAGAGCCCGATCTTCGGCAGGATATCGGGAAATACCCTCGCGAAGGCTTCGTCGGTCCGCCCCCAGCATCCGGCTCCGCCCGCGGAGATGCGCTGCCAACAGACAACCAGGCGAGCGTCTGAGCCCTTGGCCGGATAACCGATCAGGTCGCCGTCGACGATCGTGCTGTAGCTTCCGTAACCGTAGAACATCTTCGCGCCGCCAGGCGTCGTGGGAATCGGCTTCCTTTTCGCCTTCTCCTCCTCCTTTTGAGGAATGGGCAGGTTCATCCAGTTCTTGTATCCGGTACCCATGTAGGCGTCGCGCCGCAGGGGCCTGTCCGGTGCGCCCCCGGAAACCTCGCCCCGGACCTGCCAATCTCTGCAAGGAAACTGGTTCATTCCGTGCGAGCATTGGGCGCCGTCCATCAGGATGACTTTGGCGCCTTTGGCCACTGACATCGTCGCGGGCCCCGTCGTGACGAATCGACTGTCGCGACCGACGATGAATGACCCCGATTTGATCCCGACTTCGTCCGTGATGCGTACATACCCGATGACTTCGGTTGATTTATCGGGCACCTTGTCGTGTACCAAATACGTGGCGACGGAGCGCGAACACCTGCCGTATCCCATCCAGGGGTTATCCGTCTGCTTCGCCTGAGGATCGAAGGGCGTGACAAGCCGCTCATCGTGCATCTTCTTCAGCTTGCCGTCCGCGGGCCAATCATATCGCAGAAACGTGTCCCCGCCGCCTGCAAATATGGTGTTTCTCCAGGATGTAAGCAGGCCCTCGTTGCGAACCCACAGGTTTCCAAAGATCGAGCAGTTTCCGCCGGTCTCAACACTCAAATGGGCGCCCCGGCCGATGGTCAGGTGTCGGCAGGCGAAACTCTTAATCCCCATCGCCACGGTGTATGGCGTGTCGGCGTCCGGTAGGATGATATCCGTATCCATATCCGGAATCGCGTCGGCCGGCTTGCCCGTTGCCGCGTCGATCCAGTTGGCCGGGTCCTTGGGGTCGATCTTCGGGCCGCGTCTACTGCTCGACTCGCCGGGGTGACCCCAGATCAATACACGCGCCTTCGGCCACTGCTGCTTGGAGAAATACTCATCACCGACGAGCATCGGCCAAGCGTGCTTGTTGTCGTACTGCGGGTTGTCCGCGGTGGGCTTCGAGGTGATTGCCTGCAAGTTGAGGGCATAGGCCGGCAAGGCACAGCCGAAGACTGTAATCAGAACCAGTGACGTTGTTTTCATAAGTCTTCTTTGGGGTTTTTCGTCGCGTGTGTACTTCAATCTGCGTGGAAATGTGGAAAGAAAGGTTCGTGCACATCCGGCCGGCGTCTCCCGCGTCGCTGCCAGGGCCGCCAACCGGCCGCATCCGACGCAGCCGAGTCAGTCCTCGATCAACGTGATATCGTCAGCCGGCTTCTCATATTTCTTGCTCGCGATATACGCCTTTGTGTCGTCGACCATCTCTTGGGTGATCTTGTAGTGGTAGGTGCGATAGTCTTTCACCGTCAACTCGCCGACCCAGAAGAACCCCCACTTCTCGAAGAAGTCGGTCAGATCCAACTCGCTCACGTCGCAACAGATCTTCACGAACTCGAACTGATTCTGAATCGACTCGTTCCCGCGGCCCGCGTGCGGGCGGCGACGCATCTGCTCCATCACGTCGGCGTAGAAATCGGGCTTGCCGTTGCGTGCGAAATAGAGGTGCAACTGCCAGAACGGAACCAACCGGTCGAAGACGTTCCCCACGGCCAGATACGACCTCTTGGGATCTGCCTCGATGATGTTCTTGCGCGCCGAAGCATAGTTCTTCTGTGCCGCCAGACGGCTCTTGTTGCCCATGCCGGTGACCGTGTACATCGAGAAGATGTTGCAACTCACTTCCGTCATGCCGCCCCAGGTGATTTGCGGGCGCATTTGCAGCACGTGCCCCACCTCGTGGGAGAAACCCCAGCATGGGTCGCCGACGATCACCACCTTCGGATCGGCGACCATGCGCATCGTGCCCTTGTTGCCCAGATACGCCACCCCGTCGCGATCGCGGAACATGTAGTAGTTGAAGTTCACCCGGGCCAGGATGCGGTTCTTGGGCACCTTCTTGTACTTCACCAATCCCATCAACGTATAGTGGCTATTCAGCAGTTTGTCGTAGTTGTTGATCAACTCCACGCCCTTGCTCCGCGTGTAGACGTTGAACCACTCGACCGGATAGGCGACCTGGATGTGTCGGCCGCGGGCGTCCATGATCGGGCTGACCGCGTCGTCCAGCAGGTGGTCCCAGTCGGCGTTGGTGTGCTTTGCGATATCGAAAAACCCGTTGACCTCTCCGGTGGGGAAGTGAACGCAGATTTTTGGGGCCCCGTCGGCGTGGTCGTCGAAGTAGCTTACGTAGACGTTTCCGCCCTTCTCGATGCGAATCACGTTCGCACCTTCCTCGAGCGCGATCTGCTGTCGCTTCAGCCCCCATCCGTTGGGGTCTTTGGTGGGATTGATCCCTTCGGCCGGCTTGCGCATCCAGTCGGGAATCAGCAGCGAGATTTCCTTATCGGCCGCGCCGCCCACAAACACCACGTGCTCGCCCGCCTCGAGGCAGATGCCGGTGATGTTCTCGTACCGGCTGAAGCCGCTGCCGAGCTTCACGGCCTCGTCCAATGCGCGGGGCGAAGGATAGGCCTCGTAGACGGCTGCCCGGTAAGTCTTGTCGTACGTGGAGTCCAACATCCCGGCGGCCACGTCCTTGAGCAAGTCGCTCTTGAAGCCGTCGAGGTCCTTCGACTTCACGTCGGCCTTCAACTCTCGGCAACTGGCGTCGGCAAAGAACGTCATGTCGGCCTTGATCGCGTCGATCTCGTACGCGGCGCCGTCGGCATTCAGCAAACATAACGAAAACAACAGCGAGAGAATCAGGTGTTTCATGTGTGGAGAACCTCGGTTGGACCTTGTTGTTGGTTACTTTGGGTTGTTGCTGGCTACTTTGGCGAGAAATGCCCGCCACGACGTTTTCCGCAGGGTGACCTCATTCGGCGAAGGTCATCTTCCACTCCACCGTTTTGGTGGCCGAGGGGACGATGCGGACCGTGGCGATCTCGCCTTGTCTGGCGATCTCGACCTTCTCGCCGTCGACGGCCGCGGCGGTGAGCCGGAAACCCTCCGGCACGTGGACCGTCATTTCGTACGGATCGCCGACGACCACGGCGCTCTTGCCGGAGAGTGTCTTCGTGCCGGCGTCCCAAGCTTCATCGAGCAGGCTGACACCGCCTTGCGAAAGGTGGCGCGTGGTGGAGAGCACCCACGGATGTTCGCGGGCTTCGCGGATGGCGAAGACCTGCATGCCGTTGTTCTCATCCATCGCCGGAGCGGTGAACGAACTCTTGGACTTGCCGAGGTACTTCTGGCTCCAGAACTCGAAGACCAGGTATTCGCGGTCGTCGTGCAGCCCCAGGTCCGCGAACTTGACCTCCTGCTGCGGCACGCCTTTGAAGTCGAACACCCACTCCGTCTCCCGCTTTTGGCCCCATTGGATCCGCGCCGCCACCGACCAGTGGTCGAAGGGCCGGTCGATCTCCTGAAGCCACCAGGGGGCCGTTTGACGGCCGCAACTGTAGAGCTGGCCGGGCACGGTGTCGAGCACCGGGGCGCTGCGCTTCATGCCCTCGATGTTCTGGTCGTCCTGATAGACCTCGAGCTTGTCGCTGAGCATCAGCACGCCGCCGGCCATGGTGCAGATCGCCGGCCGCACGATCGTGCGCATCGGAACGGGCTGCGGGCGGCCGAAGACCGGCATCATGGCGTCGAGGTCCATCAGCCACTCGCCCAAGACGTCGCAATGGTCGGGATCGTTGCGCCACACGACGCCCTCGAGGAAACTGTATTGTGCCAGCGTACGCGGTTGGAAGCCATCGTTGCTCAGCCGGGCGCCGTCGACCAGCCCGATCACGTGCTTCGCGTTGCCGACGGTGTGGCAAGCGAGCACGTAGACGTCTGGCCCCAATTCCTCACGGGCGACGATATCCCACATCCGGAGCGACTCCTCCGGCGTAGTGGGGTGCTTGCTGAAGAAGTCTTCGCACTCCGGGTTCTGGTAAGCCCGCAGCAGATCGCCGGTGCCGTCGATCTTCACGTAGTCCCAGCCTTGCTCCTTCAGCCCCCGGTAGAGCTTGCGGACCATGTTGTCGACCGCTTCCTTGTTGGTCGTATTGAGCACGTAGAAGCCGCGGCTGGTGAAGAGCGAGCCGTCGGCTTTGTGGACGAACCAATCGGGATGGTCTTCGCCGATCTGCTTCACGTGCGGGTCGCTGGGGCGATGAATGCGATGTACCCAGATGCCGGGGTCCATGCCGGCGCCGCGGATCGCCTTGATCGCGTAGCGCCAGCCGCCGGGAAACTTCTGGTTCCAGTTCAGCCAGTTTTCGGGACAGCTTCCGTTGCCGTGCTGGTAGGTGTCGTCGAACTGCATGTAGCGGTAGCCGAAGTCGGGCAGGTGCTTCTCGGCAAACACGTCCAACATGCCGTCGAGCACTTCCTGCGTGAAGCTGTGGCGATAGGCCCACCACGTGCAGTAGCCGGTGAGCGGACCCTTCCACACCTTGTAGGTCCACGGCTGGAAGCGCTCGTAGCCGTGGTGCTGCTGGTAGAATCGCGGGCGAAAGACCAACTCGATGCTTGCGGCGGTGCTTTCGATGGCGAAGGTCCGCTTGCCCGCTTCGTCGATCTTCGGCGTGATTCGCGTCGCGCCGTCGGCCGGCCCGATCAGCACCCAATCCCAGCAGCGATCGTAGACGGCGTTGTTGCGCAGGTTTCGGCTGAGGCCTGCGGTGTTGCGGACCAGCGGAAAGCGCTGCTGTGCTTCGGAAGCCGTTTCGGCCGGGAAGGCTTCGCCGCTGCCGGTGACGGTGCCATCCAGGATCAGTGTTATGCCTTCGTCCGCCTTAACCGGCACGAAGGTGAGCTTCTGTTCGATCTTCTCGTCGGCCGTGTCGGCCTTCGATGCGAAGGCCACACCCACATCCTTTCCGTCGGCGTCCCGGGCCGTGACGCTAGCGGTCAGGATCGTCGCGCCGTGGTATTCGATCGTCAGTTCGCCTTTGGCGGCATCCCATTGAGCGTTGGCGGGCGCATTGGCAGGCGGGGCTACTTGCTCAGCGGCCGAGACAAATCCGACCAGCACAGCGGTCACAGTCAACGTGAGCAAACATCTCGACATCATCGTCCTCTCCTTCTCGTGCGGGTACGTTCTCAGTTCGGGCCAGGCGTTGTCGGAAAACCCGCGGACTGGCGGATAGTAGCGGATAGTAGTCGTCTCGCTCCGCGAGACGAGGTGACATCTCGCGGAGCGAGATGACTACTATGGCGTTCTCCGGCAAAACCTAATTGCCCTTGTAGACTCCGTCGTCCTTCTGGCTGCGGGGGGCGATCCAGGCGTTGTCCATCAGTTCGCCGAGTTTCTTGGCAATCTCGGGATACTCGTCGGCAAGGTTGTTCTTCTCGCCCCGATCCTTGCTCAGGTCGTAGACCTCGATCTTGCCGGACTCGTGCTTCATGCCCTTCCACATGCCGCGGTGCTGTTCGACGTTGGGATTCGTCTCGAATCCCCTGTTGCTGCGGACGCCCTTCCACTTACCCATCCGCACGCCTTCATTATGGTACCACGAGTCGTCCCAGTACATGTACTCGTGCAGTTTCTGCTCGCCCTTGCCCAGCAGCGTGGGCACGATCGAGATCCCGTCAATGTCCTTGGGCACTTCCTCGGAAACGCCTGCCAGTTCCGCCAGGGTCGGCATCACGTCGGGGAAATACCACGGCAGATCGCTCACCGCCCCGGCCCTGATCTTGCCGGGCCAGCGGACGATCATCGGCGTGCGAATACCGCCCTCGTGCATCGAGCGCTTCTGCCCTCTCATCTCGCCACAAGAGTTGTGAATCCCCTCCCACCGCCGGGCCCCGCCGTTGTCGGAGCAGAAGAAGATGATCGTGTCGTCGTCGATCTCGAACTTCTTCAGCAAGGCGATGACCTCGCCCACCTGCCGGTCGATCATGGAGTCCATCGCGGCCACCACCTTCGCGTCCTTGGGCCACGGCTTGTCCTTGTAGAGCGCCAGGGCGGGCTCGTCCTCGGGAATGTCGTAGGGGCCGTGAGGGACGGTCCAAGGGCAATAACAGAAGAACGGCCGGTCCTTGTTCTCCTTGATGAACTTGATCGTCTCGTCGTAGATCGCGTAATGCGTATAACGCCCGTCGAGTTCGACCTTCACGCTGTTGCGGAAGAGATGCGTGTAATACGAATGGGCGTGCCACTGGTTGTAGTAGCCGAAGAAGACGTCGAATCCGTGCAACTCGGCCGCCCCCTTCTCTGCCTGGTTGCCCAGCCCCCATTTGCCGAAGCCGCCGGTGACGTAGCCGGCCTTCTTGAGCACGTCGGCGACGGTCACCTCGCCGGGCCACAGCGGGATGCCACCGCGGTTGTCTCGAACGAACGTGTGCCCCTTATGGTAGCCCGACATCAGCACGCTGCGCGACGGGGCACAGACGGTGCATCCGCCGTAACAGTCGGTGAACTTGACGCCTTCGGAACACATCTTGTCGATGTTCGGCGTAAGGATCGTCTTGCTGCCGAAGCAGCCCAGGTCGTGATAGCCCAGGTCGTCGACCATGATGAAGATGATATTCGGCTTGCGGCCGCCGTCATCGTCGGCGACCGTGCATCGCGTCAAGCAGATCGCAAGTGCCGCGGCAACCGCCAGCGTCAGAAAACGTCTGCGAGTAAATCTGTTCATTGTCTTTCTCCGCGTTGTGATCGGGACACGCTGTTGTTCTGGGCGTGGGTCGCGTCATTGGTTTACGGTCACTTGACCAACCGCACGAAGGCCACGCCGTGCGACGGTATCTTCTCGAACCTCAGCCGTTTGTCGTGTGTGCCAAGGTTGCGATGCTCCCACAGATTCGTCACCTCGCGCGGTCCGCGAACGTTCAACTGCGCCCAGGTGACGTCGATATCGCGGGGCTTCTCGTCGAGGTTCACGAACACCACGGCAACGGCGCCGCCCGCCAAGGGACGCTTCCAGACCTCGATCTGGTCCATTTTCTCGACGCGCCAACCGGGCACACCCAAGCGATCCTGATTGACGGCGATCACCTCTTTGTTCAGCAGAATCGATTTCGTCCGGTCGTTCATCGCGGTGACGTCGTTGGCGGCCAGCAGGGGCGAGGCGAGAATCGACCAGAGGCTCATCTGAAATCTCTCCTCGTCGGGCGTGATGTCGAATCCGGACTTCTTCCGGTCGTGTCCATAGTCGAACCCGTCGACGCCGATCTGGAGCATGTCCATGTCGTTCCAGCGTCCCGGGCCGACGAACGGGCCGAGCGCCTCGTTCTGATGGGCCGAACGCAACACGCCGATGCCGCCGTTGTTGTCGTATTTGCTGGTCCATTTATCCTTCACGTCGTAGGTCGTGCGCCACATCTCCGCGTTGAAGCCGGGCGCCCACAGCCAGGGGCGCTCGCGCCCCCATTCGCAGACGGAGAAGACCACGTCGCGTCCGGCTGCCCGGATGGCGTCGAGCGTGGCCTTTTGCTGTTGTTTGTTACTGAAATCGTACTTCACCAAATCCACGCCCCACTCGGCGTATCTTTCGGCAAACTGCGTTTCGTGCCCCCGGACCCAGCCGGCGCGCGAGTAGACGCCAAACTTCAGTCCCTTCGCGTGAAGATAGTCGCCCAGCGCTTTCATGCCGCTGGGGAATTTTTCGGTATCCCAGAGCGGATATCCCTCGTCATCGAACTTCGCACCGGGGGCCTGCCAGCCGTCGTCCAGGCCGACGTAGACGTAACCGGCGTCGCGCATGCCGCTATCGACCATCGCGTCGGCGACCCCTTTGATGAGGGCTTCGTTGATGCCCGTGCCGTAACGGCACCAGGAGTTCCAGCCCATCGGCGGAGTTTGGGCCAACGTGGTGCCCTGGTACGTGCCGAGCTTATACTCCGGGGCGGACGGCGGGACGAGTTTCGCGTCACCCCAGCCGCCGCACAAATCGGCCTGGTCCTTGTCGTCTTCGCATTGAAACGTCAGACGCAACGCTTCAACGCCGGCCAACGGCACGACCACGCGGATCGGACGCGTGGGATTCTGCGTGCTCCCGCGCTTGGCGGCCTGATTGACCACGCCGCTGTCGAACACCAGGTTTCCATCGGCATAGACGCAAAACCGCCCCGATCGCTGCGCAGAGACGTTGGGATCGATGCCGGCCCAGGCCTCGAACCGGCCCGCACGGTTGCCGACGTCGTAGGTCAGTTCGGAGCCCGCTCGCACGCCGATGCCCCTCGCGTACACCACGTCGCCCAGGTCCAGCGGTCCATTCTCGGGGCCGCAATCGATCGACACCTCTCCGGTTTGTCGCGTCGGCCGGATCGCGGTAAGGCGCACCGTGCTCTCGCCGGCAGTTGTGCTCGATCCGGTCTTTGGCCTTTGCCCATACCTGAGAAACACGACCCCGTCGGCGGGGATCTCGAACGTGTGTTTGCCGGCGGCGGGCAGCGCTTGCTTGGCCCAGATGTCCGTCAAGGCGTAGACCCTCTCGGCATTCAATCCGAATTGCCCGGTGCTCAACTCAACCGTCGTTTCTTCCTTGCCGTCTCGGTTGAAGACGCCGATCCACCCGGCGTCATCGTTGCCGCGTTGGGGCGTCTTCCAGACGTCGATCTTACCGTCGCGATGCACGAGTTTGCCGATCACGGCGTTCTGATCGCACTCGAGGATCTCAGGGTGTTTGAACAGGCTCAGCGAGAATGCGTCCATCGTGTAGAGTTGGCCGCCGAGCATCAGCGGCGAGGCGGCCAGGGCGCGCTGGACCATGAACGTGCGTTTCTGGGCTTCGGTGAACTTGCACTCCCAGCCGCCGTTTCGCGTGACGTACAGCCGGCCGAAGCAAATCATGTCCATATCCAGGAAGCTCCCCGCCTCCGGACCGGAGTAGTCCTGCATGGCTTCCCAGCGCCGGAAGGTCGTCTCCAGGCTGCCGCGGTTGTCCCAGATGTCGCTGGTGATACGCACCATGTTCGCCCGCTTGTAGGCGTCGCTATGTTCCACCTTGATATGATCGCCGGGAGAAAGGCTCAGCACGATCTTGCGGTCGCACTTGGCGATTGCCTTGGCCACGGCCTCGACTTCATCGGGATTTGGCACGATGTCGTCGAACTTGATGAAGTCGACGCCCAGGTCGGCGTATTTCCGGATCAGACCGTCGTAATATTCCTGGGCGCCCGGCTTGGTCATGTCGACGCCGTAGTTCCACCACGGCTCGGCGGCCCAGGGGCACCTGGACTTCATGTTGACGATATCCTGCATGCGGTATTTCGTGCCCTCGACCGGGAGGTTCTCGTCGACCGCGCGGCGGTTGATCCCCCGCAGCAGCCAGATGCCGAACTTCACGCCTCGCTTGTGGGCGTAATCGACCGTGTACTTCAGTCCGTGCGGAAAGAAGTGTTCGTGCGAATCGGGCCGGCCGTACTCATCCAGGGCGATGGTGATTCCCTTGCCCTGGCCGGAGAGAAACCAGCCGTTGTCGACCGTCACGGTGTCGTAGCCGTACTGAAGCAGATTCTCGCTGAGGAAATCGATGTTCTTCAGCAACTCGGCCTCCGTCACGGCGATGCTGTAGCCGGTATAGCTGTTCCAGCCCATCGGAGGCGTGGGATGCCCGGCTTCGTCGTCGGCTTCCGCCGGATGAACCGCCGCCAAAGCGGCTCGTTCGGCTTGCGCTTGTGGGCAGCCGATTCCGATCCAGGCCCCCAAAGTCAGCAGCGCCGCAAGGCAACGCCATGTCGAGGTTCGTGCTTTCATACCGTGATTGCTCCCATGGTCAAGGCAGTTCGTGCATTGCTTCATTGTTCCAGGTCATCTTCGGCTCGCGTACTTGCAGCTTGGAAAAGACCAAGATACCAGAACCGTCGGCAGATAGCCAAACGGCGCATCGTCAGCTTCCATTTGAACGACGTGGCCGAGGCGGGTAAGCCGCAAACCCGAGACGTGCCGCCGGGGGCCGGCGTGGCCAACGACGCCGGCGTGTTCGAGGAGCTTCTTCGTCGGCGCTTCCAAGGTGGCATGGCGGTGGAATACGAGCACGATTCTAAGAAGTTGCTCATCGAACTGGCCGGGCGTTAAGCGCCGGCCGTCTAGCCGCCGCCGGTACGGCGGCGCAGGACGAGCACCACGGTTACGCCGCCGTACCGGCGGCGGCTAAACGACGGAGCGTCGTACCGGCGGCGGCTAAACGACGGGAGTGTCGTACCGGCAGCAGCCAAACGGCCGAAACGACGCGCCGAATGGCGTACCTCGTCTCCCGGCAGCCCCTTACGGCCGGAATCCCCCCAATGGGTCGAGCGTGTCCCTGCTTGACCTGGGGGGACCCATGGCGGTACACTTAGGAGAGCGCTGGTCGATACGTCAACACTTCGGAAAGCCCCGGGCATGTCAAGACGATCCGGTTTCACGCTGGTCGAACTGCTGGTGGTGATCGCCATCATCGGGGTGTTGATCTCCATGTTGTTGCCCGCGGTGCAGAGCGTCCGGGAGGTGACTCGGCGGGCGCAGTGTCTGAACAATGTCAAACAGTTGGGCACGGCCGTGCTCGGTTATGAAGCCACGCATAGCGTGCTGCCGCCGTCGGGGCTGATCGAGACGGAAGACATCAACGGCGTGTTGTACGACAACGTCCGCGGCGGGCAGCAACTGAGTTGGGTCGTGGAGATCCTCGAACACATCTCCGAGGGCTCGTTGGAGGCCCGGTTCGATCGCCGCGGGAGCGTCTTCGAACAGGACAACGATCCCCAGGCGACCCACGTGGCCGTGCTGCTTTGCCCTAGCGACGATGCCTTGGGCCGCTACTTCGTCGACGGGGAGTTGACCCAAGGCAAGCGATTCGCCAAGGGCAACTACGCGGCCTACGTGAGCCCCTTCCACACCGACCTGCAAACGGCCTATCCCGGGACGCTGACGCGAGAGCGCCGGCCGGTCAAGGAGATCCAGGCCGGCGGCGGCATGTCGAACACGATCTGGTTGGCCGAAATCCGCACGCGAGACCATCCGCAAGACCAGCGCGGCGCCTGGGCGCTGCCGTGGACCGGCGCCAGCGTGTTGGCCTATGACATGCACCCGGATCGACGTCAGCGCCTCGGCTACCTCGGCAGCGATATCAGCGAGGGCTGGACCCAACTGCCGAATTGCCAGGGCCCGAACATGGACATACTCTACGCCTGTCCCGACCCGGCCGGCGCCCAGATGGACGGCATGCCGTGCGGCGTTTGGAAGCCGCCGTTTAGCGTTTGGTGGTATCTCTCGGCGGCCCCCCGCAGCGAACACCGCGGCGGCGTCAACGTGGGCTTTCTCGACAACCATGCCGGCTTCCTTTCCGATGACGTCGACGAGTACGTGATGGCCTACCTGATCAGCACCACCGACGACCAAATTGTCAGAGCCACGGAATACGTCCACTAGCGGGTCGTTGCCGCGATGAAGGGCGTCTCGATGAAGGGCGTCTCCATGAAGGGAAGCTACTTGCCGCTGATCGCCCTGGGTTTGGGGCTGCCGCTGATCGGCATTTCGATGGTCTGGTCGCAGATGGTCCGCAACGTCGCTTGGACCGAAGCGCAGGCCGTCGAGCGGTCGGAAGCACGGGCCGAGTTGCACAGCCTGCAGGGCTGCGACCACAACCACGGCCCCGACGAACCGCACGATCCGGAAGTCGAAGCGAATATCGCCAAGAAGAAGCAGGCCGAAGAGCGACTCGCGCAAGCCGACGCCGAATTCGAGCGGTCTCAGTTCTTCCGCCTCACGGTCGCCACGGCGCTGAAGTGGATCGGTGTCGCCTTCTCGGCGGCGGGCGTGGCCGGTTACTTCTTCTTCAATCGCGCGGCGTAGCTGCGAAGGGGCACAATGCAAAGTGCAGGATGCAAAGTGCAACGTGGAAAGTGAGATTGCTGAAATCTATCGCCGGCGGATCGCCGAGTTCGAACAGCGGCGGCAGCAGACGCTCCGCCAAGCCGATCGGGTCTCGCTCGCCCGAATCTTCAGCTTCCTCGTAGGCGGCGGATGTATCGTGCTGGGGCTGGCGGCCGAGGGGCCGGGCACGCCGTGGTTCGTCCTTGGCGGGATGTTGTTCGTCGGCTTTGCCTCGATGGTCTGGCAACATCGGCGCCTGTTGGCCCGTGGCGAGCGCCTGGAACAGTCCATCCAGATCAATCGCGACGCCCTGGGCCGCGTGCGGCGGAAATGGAAACGCGTTCGGCCGACGCGCGTCTCGCTGCCGGACGACGGCACGCCGACGGCCGACGACCTCGACCTGTTCGGCCGGGCGTCGCTGTTCCACCTGACATGCACCGCGACCACGCCCACCGGCATGCATACGCTGCGCGATTGGCTGCTTACCGGGGCCGAGCCCGAGGCGATCGCCCGACGGCAGGCGGCCGTGGCCGAGTTGGCCGGGCAGCTCGACTTGCGACAGGAGTTGCAATGCAGCGGAAGCGGCCTGGCCGACGGACGCCACGACCCGGAGGCCTTCCTCCGCTGGGCCGAAGGCGAGCCGTACCTGGCCGGCCGGCGTTGGCTGCAATGGGCCGCGCGGCTGCTGCCGCTGTTGATGACGGCGCTGCTGGTGTTAGGCGTGGCCGGACGCGTGCCGGGGACGCTGTGGCTGGCCGTGGTGGCGGTGAACCTGACGATCAGCGTGATCTTCTGCGGGGAAGTACACCGGATCTTCGGCTACATCTCGACCCGAGAGGGTGAGATCCGCACCTACGGCAAACTGTTTGCGCAGATGGCGACCGCCAAGGCAACGTCGCCTGAGTTGGCCGGGATCCTCGAGCAGATCACCACCCCGGCACCCGGCGCCGCCGAGCAACTCGGCCGCCTGGGCCGCATCATGGACTTGGCCAACATCCGCTTCTCGGACGCCGCCCATTCGATCGCACAGTACACCACGCTTTGGGACTTCCACGTGCTGGCCATATTGGAGCGCTGGCAGCGCCGCTGTGGCCGGCAGGCCCGGGCGTGGTTCGAGGCGCTGGGGCGCTTCGAGGCGCTGGCCTCACTGGCCTCGCTGGCCCACGACAACCCGGGTTGGACGTTCGCCACCGTCGAGCCCCAAGAGACGCCCGTACTCGAGGCAAAACAACTCGGCCATCCGCTGCTGCCGGACGACGTCCGCGTGGCCAACGACGTGACGGTCGGCCCGCCGGAATCGTTTCTGCTGGTTACCGGCTCGAACATGTCGGGCAAGAGCACCCTGCTGCGTTCGCTGGGTACCAACGTGGTGCTGGCCCAGGCCGGCGGTCCGGTGTGTGCCGCCGAATTGAAGCTGCCGCCGGTAGAGTTGGCCACCAGCATGCGGATCGACGATTCGCTGGAAGACGGCGTCTCGTTTTTCCTGGCGGAATTGAAGCGGCTGAAGCAGATCGTCGATCGGGCACCGCAATGTTCCGGCCGACGGCCGCGCACGCTGCTCTACTTGCTCGACGAGATCCTCCAAGGCACCAACACGGCCGAGCGACAGATCGCCGTCCGCCGCGTGCTGGCCCATCTGCTCGAGCAAGGCGCCGTGGGGGCCGTCTCGACCCACGACCTCGAGGTGGCCGCCGACGGCGAACTCAGCAAATCGTGTCGGCCGGTCCATTTCCGCGAGACGATCCACGGCGCGGCGGCCGAGCAGCAGATGACGTTCGACTATCGGCTGCGAGACGGCGTGGCCACGACGACCAATGCGTTGAAGCTGTTGGATATGGTGGGATTGGGGGAGGCGGAGAGTGGGGAGTCGGGGGCTGGGAGGTGAGGGTGGTGGGTGGAGAGTCGTGGGTGGAGAGTGGTGAGACGGGCGTGGGAGAGGGGTGGCTGGGGCAGAGCGCAGCGGTGCCCCAGGATAGTTGGGCGACCGGGACTTCACGGCTCTTGGCTGCCGGCCGCCCCCGCCGCCAAGAGAATTGGTTGCCACTGCCGCCCAGAAGCAGTGCCGTCTGCGGTGGTGATCGCATTATAATGAAGTGATCGCATCCTCCGGACAGAGACGTTCGAATGTCACGCTCAGCCAACGCCGATTCTCAAGCACCGCTGCGGCCCGGCGACTTCGCGGTCGCGGGTCTCGTCGGACTGGGCGCGACGGCGATCTACCTGGCGACGCTGGCGCCCGGGCTGCTGAGGGCCGATAGCGGCGAGTTGCAGGCATTGGCCGCCGATTGGGGATATTCGCACCCGACCGGCTATCCCGTCTTCCTCCTGGCGGCCAAGGCGGCCACGTCGATTCCCGTCGGCGACGTGGCCTATCGAGTCAACCTGTTCTCGGCATTGATGGGGGCACTGGCGGCCGGGCTGATCTACTTGCTCGGACGCCTGTTGACCGGCCGGCGTTGGATTCCGGTGGCCTCGGCGGCGGCGCTGGCCGTCTCGCCCACATTTTGGTCGCAGGCCATCCTGGCCGAAGTCTACACGGCCGGCGTGGTCTGTACGGCCGGCGTGTTGCTGGGACTCCTCGCGTGGCAGCAGACCGGCCGGCTGCGTTGGCTGTTTGCGGCCGGGTGTCTCGGCGGAGTGAGCCTCGGCGTGCATGCGGCCGTGGCGCTCTTGGCCCCGGCGGCCGTGCTGTTTGTGGCCGTGGTCGGCTGGAAACGGATCACGCCTAACGCCGCCGCCGCGGTTGGCGGGGCGCTGGCCGGCGTGGCAATCACGCTGGCGGCGTTTGCGGTGATCGACCGACGTGCGGGGCCGGCGTGCTACTTCCATACGGTCGTCCGGCCGTCGCAGTCGCTGTGGAACCTCGACCAGCGGGATTACGACGGCTTCTTCGAGCGCGTGTGGCTGTGCTACAACCCGCCGCAGTTCGAGGGACTGGCGTTCTCGCAAACGCCCGAGGTCACACGGCAGAAGGCGCTCGACTACCTCCGCAACCTCGCCCGCGAGTTCCCGCCGTTGTGGCTGATTGCCGCCGGAGCGGGCATCGTGTGGCTTGGCCGCTGCAACTGGCAGTTCCTATTGCTGCTGGGGCTGGCCTTCGCCGTTCACGCGGTCTACGACCTGAACTACGCCGGCATCGTCCACGTGATGTACATCGCCACCTACCTGCCGATCGCCGTCTTGGGCGTCGCCGGATTGGCGTTGGCGGGCGAATTGGCCGATAGTAGCCGTCTCGCTCCGCGAGACGAAGCCGCATCTCGCGGAGGCACATCCCGCGGAGGCACATCTCGCGGAGCGAGATGGCTACTATGGAGATACGCAGGCGGCGATCTGTCGGTGGCGATCGGCGGCCTGATCGTCGTCGGCTGGCCGATGCTGTTTGCCGGGGCGTTTAACGAAGAGAACCGGCGCACGTGTTGGGTACCACCGGAGGAAGACCCGCTTCGCGTGGCCTATTCGGCCGAGTTTCAAGGGCAGATCGGCCAGACGATCGACGACCTTGAGGCCGACGCCGTGGTATTCACCGGCTGGAACCTGGTCTATCCTTACTACTACGTCGCCCGGGTCGAGCGAGGCCGCACCGACCTGCGGTTCTTCCAGGACTACCATCGGGCCGATCAAACGTCGCTGCCCGATTCGGCCGTCGAGTTGATCGCCGAACTGCGGCGCACGTCGCCCATTCGCCCGATCTATCTCACACACGCCAAGCCGAGGATTCGGCAACTCTACGAAGTGAAAGAAGTGCGCCGCGGCCCAACGGTGCTGTATCGTCTGGGCAAGAGGCAAGGCACTGTCGCAATACGCGAGACGGTGGACGGGTGGCTGGGGCAAAGCGCAGCGGTGCCCCAGAGACGTGAGGAGACTGGGGCACCGCTGCGCTCTGCCGCCAGCCACCCCACTAACGCCAGCCACCCCACTAATCTGTCCACGCATCCGCTCGTTGGTTACGGAGCGCTCACGCAGGAGCAGGTCCCGTGACGTCGACCGACTCCAGCCCGATCGACCTGGTCATCCCGGTCTATAACGAGGCCCACGTGTTGGAGACCTCGCTACGACGGCTGGCCCAAGCCATGGACGAACGGGCCGACGACGACTCGGCATTCGAGTGGCGGATTGTGGTGATCAACAACGGCTCGACCGACGCCACCCTCGACGTCGCCGGGCGGCTGGCCGCGGGAATGCCGCGCGTGGAGGTTGTGGACTTGGATCGTAAGGGCCGCGGGCGGGCGCTGAGGAAGACGTGGACCGAGACCGACGCCCAGTTTTCGCTCTATATGGACGTCGACCTCTCGACCGATCTGTCCGCCGTGTCGGATGTCGTCCGGCGGCTGCGCGACGGGGCCGACGTGGTGACCGGCTCGCGATTGCATCCCGACGCACAGATCACCCGCTGCTTCCGCCGCGAGTTCCTCTCCCGCAACTACAACCGGCTGATCCGCTGCGTGCTGCGAACGCGCAGTTT
This sequence comes from uncultured Planctomycetaceae bacterium, assembly GCA_964472545.1. Taxonomy (GTDB): domain Bacteria; phylum Planctomycetota; class Planctomycetia; order Pirellulales; family Thermoguttaceae; genus CAYYNP01. The sequence continues at coordinate 62,837 of CAYYNP010000003.1, forward strand.
CGACGACGCCCAGTGCGGTTTCAAGGGCGTCCGCGTGGCGGCCGTGCGGCGGCTGTTGCCGTTGATCTGCGACCAGGAGTGGTTCTTCGACACCGAACTGCTCGTGCTGGCCGAATACGCCGGAATGTCGATCCACAACCTGCCGATTGCCTGGATCGAAGACCCCGACAGCCGCGTCAACGTGCCGCAAACCGTCTGGCAAGACCTCCGCGGGCTATTTCGGCTTCGGCGAACGGCGCGGAAGCTGGTTCGAGGGCTCTGAAGCGTCGTATCCGTCGTTTGGCAGCGTCGCGACCTGCGTGCGAAAAGCTTGCTCCGATCGCGCGCCCAGATTAGGATGGAATTAATGGGGTAGTGTGCGCGTCGAACCGTGGGCACGACGGCATCATGTCCCAGCCACCCGCCATTTCCATCGAGATGCCCTCACATGACCCGCCGCTTGTTGCCCGCCGCTTGTTCACCACCCAGCAAACAATTCGATGAGTGACAATCCACATACGCACGCGCTTGGCCGTTGGGGACACTGCTGCATTCTGGTCCTCACGGCCGCACTATTGGCCACTGCGCCGCCCGCCGCGGCCAGCGTACGCGTGATCGAGCTACCCACCAACGACATCGTCTACGATCCGTTCACCGACCTGATCTACGCGGCGGTGCCCAGTTCGGCCGGCTTCCCGCGCGGAAACAGCATCACGCCGATCGACCCGCACACGGCGGCCATCGGCGAATCGGTCTTCGTGGGCAGCGAGCCGGGGCCGCTGGCGCTGGCCGACGACGGTTCGCTGCTCTACGTGGGTTTCGACACGACCAATCGTGTCTTGCCGTTCGATCCGCTGACGCAATCGGCCGCGGCCGACCCGTTCGAGATCGGCCCGAGCAACTTCCGCGTGGAAGACATGGTCGTGGTGCCGGGCAACGCCGACTCGCTGGCGATCGCCCGCCGCCACACCAGCGGCAGCCCGTACAATAAGGGCGTGGCGATCTTTGTCGACGGCGTGAAGTTGCCCGTCGATACGAACCAGTTCGAGAATCAGAAGCTGGCCAACGCGATCACCTATTCCGATTCGCCCGAGGTGCTCTACGGACACGACAGCGGCATCAGCCCCCATACGAACCTGATCACCTTTGACGTAGATCTCTCACCGGAGGGCGGCGTGACGGCCGTGAAGACGACCGGCGGCGTGTTCGGCGTCTGGCAGCCGGACATCCAGTTCGACGCCGGAAAGGTCTACTCGACCCGCGGCGGCGTCGTCGACCCGGTCGAGCACGATCCGCTGGGCAGCTACGACGTGCCCTGGTACGGCGGCACCTTCGTGCCGGATTCCTGGGCCGGGATGACCTACTATCAGTTTGACGGCAAGATCCACATCTTCGACCAACCGACGTTCCTGTTGCGCGGCGGAATCGACATCCCCGACTTCACCGGCGAAGGCTTCGACCTGATCCGCTGGGGCCGCAACGGGCTGGCCTTCCGTACCGACGAGAAGCTCTACCTGGTCGACAGCGCGGCGGTCGGCGGGCCGGCCAGCTTGGCCGCGCTGGCCTCCGGCGACTGGCACTCCGCCGGCACGTGGAACGGCAATGGGCGGATCCCCACACGCGATTTCGAGGCGGTCGTTGACGGCCAGATCGTCACGCTCACCCGCGACGGCACGGCCGGGTCGATTGCGATCCGCGGCGACGGCGCGGCGATCGTCGTCGGCGACGGGCGGACGCTTGCGGTGGGCGGCCACACGACGATGGGGCCCAATTCGCAATACATCAGCCGGCTTGGCGATACCGCGGCCGGGCGCATCGCGGCGGCCGGCGACGTGCAACTCGGCGGCGCGCTCGCTCTGCAAGTCGACAACGTCGGCGACCCCGGAGCCACGAGGCGAACGATCCTCACGTCCGCCGGCCCGGGCGGTTTCGCCGGTACGTTCGACGACCTCCCGCCGGGTCACCTGGGTTTGGGGGTCTTCTTTCGAGGCATCGACTACGCGGCCGTCGACCCGGACACCGAGACGGCCGCCGTGGCGGTCGATCTGTTCACGGCCGGCGGCGGCGACGGCAACGGCGACGGGCGCGTGGACGGTCAAGACATCACCCAACTGATCAGCCGGTTCACCCGGCCCGGCGACCCGGCCGACCGCACCTGGACCGATAACGACACGGACGGCGGCCCCCTGGGCCGCGGTGACGGCAACGTCGACGGTCAGGACATCACCGACCTGATCATCCACTTCACCGGCGATCCCGGCCCCAGCGACGGCGCAACGCAGACCGGCACGGCCGCCGCCGAGTACAACCCGGCCACCGGCGCGTTCCGCGTTTCGGTCGACGGTGTGTTGAATTGGACCTTGAGCAGCGACGAGCAGTTTACCGGCCCCGGTATGTCGCAGCTCGCCGACGTCTTGCCGTTGGGCAGCCCGGCCAATTTGGCCTCGGCCAACGTGAACACGATCGGCGAAGGCGGATTCTCCGGCACCATGACATACGGCGACGTCGAACTGGGCCAACTCGCCGAAGCGGGCACCGACGCCGGCCGGTTCACGCTGACTTTCGTCACCGCCTTCGGCACCGCGCCGCAAACAGGCACGATCCACGTCGTCCCCGAACCGAGCACCCTCGCCCTGCTGCTGGCCGGCTTGCTCGGGCTCACGTTCATCCGACGGCGCCGCTAGACAACCTTGGAGTGTGCCACTGCTTCGCAGAAGCAGTGCGGCTGCAGGTACGTCATGGAAGCACTGCTTCTGTGAAGCAACGGCACACGATCTTCAAGAAGACCTCTTCGTGTTCTTCGTGGCGATTGCTGCCCTGCCGCGCCGGATACGACTGCGTAACCTACCGCGGTTTGCCCAACGTCGCCTCGAACGTCAACGATTCCTCGCCGCGCCGCACGGTGATCTTCACCTTGTCGCCCGCCTTGTGCTTGCTCAGGGCGTTGGAGATGTCCTCGATGTTGCCGATCTTGCTCTTGCCGAACTGCACGATCGCGTCGCCCTCCTTCAGACCGGCCTTGGCCGCCGGGCTGCCTTCGCTGACGCCGGAGATGCCGTAGCCGTTCTCTTGGTTGGCGAAGTCGGGCATGGTGCCCAGATACGGCCGGGGGCCGGCCGCCACCGGACCCATCCGCCGCCGCGGTACGGAAACGTATTCGGGCCGCTTTTCGTCGCCGGCGATCGCCACGGCCACGTCCTCGATCATTTGCCCCACGCGGCGCATGCCCGGCACGTTGAGCTTGTCGAACGTGTCGCTCGGCTTGTGTACGTCGGCGTGCATCCCGGTGATGAAGTGCATCACGGGGATCTTCTTGCCGTAGAACGACGCGTGATCGCTGGGCCCGAACCCGCTGGGCACCTTGGTCAGTTGAAAGCCGTGTTCGGCGGCCATGTCGTCCAGCAGTTTGTCGAATCGCTTGGCCGTACCCGATCCGAAAATGCTCAACTTGTCGTCCCGCAGCCGGCCCACCATGTCGAGATTCAACATGGCCACCGTATCCTCCAGCGGGAACAACGGGTGGTTCACGTAGTGGGCACTGCCGAGCAGCCCGCGCTCTTCGGCGGTAAACGCGATGAAGACCACGCGGCGGCCGAGCTTCTGCGGCCGGGCGTTGAGGCTGCGGGCAATCTCGATCATCGCGGCCGTGCCCGAGGCGTTGTCGTCGGCCCCGTTGTAGATCGAGTCTTTCGAGCCGCCGGACAGTATCCGCGAGAGCAGCCCCGTGCTGCCGCGGCCAACGTGATCGTAGTGGGCCCCGATGACGATCGTCTCGTCGGCCAGTGGGCCTTCGCCCTCCAGCACGGCCAGGACGTTGCGCACTTCGACCTGCTTGCGCTCGACGTCGATCTTCGCGATCATGCGGCAGCCGGGCAGCTCGCGGCTTTGCGGCTTGCCCGTCGCGTCGATCTCGGCCTCGATCTCCGCCAGGCCGGTTCCCAAGGCCGCGGTCACCATGCGATCGAGCGCCTCGCGGCGGCAGTGGACGATGGGAGCGCCCTTCCGCGGGCTGCTGCTTCCGGTGGCGCGAAACGGCAGCAGCGGGTCGTATTCGGCCGCGAGCCGCTCGCTGCGCAACTGGACGGCCTTGAGCAACTCGTCGAGCTTGCGCTGCCGGGCTTCGATGTCCTCCAGCGTGGCGGCGTCGGCCCCTTTGGCCTGCTCGTGTTCGGCGGCCAACTCATCGAGCGCCTTTTGCAGCTCGGCGTAGCGCTGCCGCACCCTCTTGGCGATGTAGAACTCGTCGGTACAGAGGATGATGCCCGCCGCACCGTGCTCGAAGGCGTTGGAGATCTTCACCCGTAGCGGAGCGTAGGCCGAATCCTTGGTGCCGGCGAACAGACTCTTGGGATCGCTCTGCTGCGGCTCGCGTCGCAAGATGATCACCACCTTGTCTTTGACGTCGATCCCGGCGTAGTCGTCGTACTTCTCCTTCTTCGCCGTGATGCCGTAGCCGACGAAGACCAACGGCAGATCGAACTCACCGCCGCCGCTGATCGAGATCGGCGTGAAATCTTCGCCGTAAGTCAGTTCGATCGGCTCGGGCGTGTTGCCGTCTTCGTCGGCCGGGCCTTGCAACACGAGCCGGTTGTCCTTTCCGATCTCGGCCCCCAACTGCACGGAGAACGACTGAAACGGCCCGCCGTCGAACAGGTCGGTCTTCAGCCCCACGGCCTTGAATTCCTCGGCGACGTAGTCGGCGGCCATATCGAGCCCTTGGCTGCCGATGCCGCGTCCCTCCATTTCGTCCGACGAGAGAAACTCCGCCGCATCGGCCAATCGCTGTTCGATCGAAGCCGCATCGGTGGCGGCCGTTTCGTCGGCGGCCTGTGCCGGCACGGCCGGCCACAGCAATGCCAGCAAACAAAGCACGAACGTGCGAGTCGGCGAGCGTCCCAGCGCAGTGTAAGAACGGCGATTGTCCAGTAGCTTCATCATTTCCCTCGCGGTGATTGTGTGTTCTGCGGATTGTGCGTTATGTCGTGCGCATGCCGGGCCGACCTGACGGCTCGGACCGATCCCAACGCCCCCGGCCGGCAACATCAAGTCTATCCGGCACGGCCGCCGATGTACAGTTTTGCCGAGAGACGCCGGGTTTTCCCCGGCATGACTGACGTCCTTCACAGCCGCTTGTCGAGAGTGCCAGCTTCTTGGAATTCCTCTTGACGAACTCCTCTTGACAAGGGGTTGATTGCACTGCTAGCATACCGGTAGCGCGTTTCGAAGCTCGGTAATGGAGGACTTGCTATGGCTTCGACTGAGCAAGTGGCAGCCGTCGATTGGGATCAGGCCGTGTCGCAGTTGCGGGCGGCAATCCCCCAGGCCATTGGGCACTTGCAGGCCTTAGGTGAGGTCGTGCAGACCTGCTATCACTCCTCGGAGATGGGCCCCGAGGAATGGTCCGGCCAGTCCCGCGATCTGGAGGGCTTTCTCGTGCCCGGCGAGCACGAAGGCATCTCCGCAGAAGAATCCGTCTGCGAGGTGTTTCGGCTCGTCCGCAGCGCCATGCAGGCGGGCGATCTGCTGGGCACTTGGGAGGGTTTTTAGGCGAGGCGAATGAACTCGTCTTGCCTTGAGGGGGCTGTCTGCGTCTCGCCGCAGCGAGACGACTACTACCGGTGCGCCGTGATCGTCGATTGGTTATGCGATAGCGTACATTTCGACGCGCCGGGTGCCCCCGACGCATCTCCGCAATACGCGTGGCCAATTCGCTCGCTTTGCCGGAAAAGTGTCGGGGTCGCGCAGCGACAAGAGGCTTCCAATGCGCACAAGGCCTCTTGTGGCTCCGCCACCCGGACACTCTTGCGAACGAGGCACCTCAAATGGCAGAGCCTGCTCCGCAAGAGTGGCCGGGCCACCCACGTCATTCTGCGACGCGCGCGTGGCGCCGACGCTTGTTCGCGCGTGGCCGCGACCTCCGGTTCACCAGCACGCACACGGCTCGCCTCCGCCTCCTTCCGCAGACGACCGCCAAGAGGCCGACAATTCCCGCACCGAGCAGGAGGAGAGTTGACGGCTCCGGCACGGCGGTTGCTCCCGCTGCGCCGGCATCGACCGGAGGTGTGATACGTCGCAGCGCGGTGAACATGTGCGTTTGATTATTCCTTGCCAGCAGCAGATCCGTCGTGTTCACGCGTTGGTCGCGATTGTAGTCGTAGGGATAGTCGATGCCGGCCGGGTCGAGGAACGTGCGCGGGTTGTTCCGCGCCAGCAGAAGATCGGTCGCGGTAACCAGCGTATCGGTATCCGAGTTGCCTGCCTCGGCCACGGCGTTGCCAAAGTAGAAGACGTCCGCGTCCTCCAACCCGGTGAACTCGTTGGCCAATGCGGTCACCTGCAACCACTCGTTGCGAATGGCGTAGTCGGGCCAGGTAACGGTCACGCGGTCGGAACCGTCCACGCCCTCGCCGGGGCGGACCGCAACGGTTTGGACGTCCGGCGCGTCGCCCCAGTCTGCCGGGTTCTCGTCGTTGCCCACGCAGAACGCGAAGTAGTCGCCGACCGTATCACGGTTCAGATCGTCCGGGTTCCCCAGCCAAAGGACATCCAACATGATCCCGTTGATGCCGCGGTCGTAGCTCGTGTAGTTGTCGAAGCTGGCCGTTTCGCCGGGCAAGAGGGCCTGTTTATCGGTAGCGACGGCGTCTTCGTCGGGGCCGTCAAAAGAGGAGTTGCCGTAGAGGATCCGTCGGTCTAAGACCAGCGCAGACGGCCTGTGGACGAGGGTCGTCAGGAACATCCGGTTGAGGCTACGGCTCAAGGCGAAGATATCGGCGTCGGGCCCCGCCAGAGTGAGATTGCCGGAGATGCCGCCGGCGGCGTCAAGCACCTCGAACTGTTCGCCGCGCAGAGGTCGATAGCCGGGGGCCAGTTCCACTTCCAGCGTGCCTTGAAGCGTTGCGGAGCCGCCGACGTTGATCGAGCTGAGTCCGGTCGCGTCGATCAGCGACGAGATCACGGTCCGGGAACTCCCACACGTCATTTGGCCGGTGAGGTCGATATCGTTCAATCCGCCGACGACTCGAAACGTGGCCTGCGATTCGCCGGTCTGGTCCAGTTTCAGATTGCTGACCGAGAGCGTCGAGCCGCCGGAGATCGTCACCTCGCCGCTGCTGCGGGCCTTTGTGGCCACGCCGAAACCCCAACCGTCCGGTGGTATCGAGACGGTGGCGCCGTCGGCGATTTCCAGAAAGCCGTCGCCCGAACGGCCGACCTGGATCGACCAGCTTGACGTGAGCGATGATCCGGCGCCACGGACGACGGCCGTGCCGATGCTGTCGGGTGCATAGCCGATCTGGATGATGCCTTGGGTCGACGTGCCGCCGTTGATGATGGTCAGTGCGCCGTGGGGATTTGCTTTGGCCTGGCCCAGCATGAGGTAGCCTCCCCACACCTCCAGCGTGGAGCCTACGCCGTCGACGACGACCGCCGACGGTTCCTCGCTATTGCTGCCGACGCCCAGTTCAGAAGGCGCGACCCTACCACCGTCGACGATGTTCAGCGTGCCGCGTACGGGGGCGGCAAAACCGACGGTCAGTCTGTCTCCGCTGCTGTTGCGCAGCACTCCTCCCTCGCCGACGGTGAGATTGGTGACCTGCCCTCGCCGCACCTTCAGCGTTCCGTTGCGCAACACCATTTCGGCGACGATGCTGGAGTGGCGGCCCACGGCGAATGAACCACCCACACCCATGTCGAGCGTAACCGAGTTGCCGCCGAGATCGAACGTCACCACGCCGTCGTAGACCCTCAATCCGTCGATGCGCACGCCCGAATCAAAGTCGACCTGATATTCCTCGTCGAGCGAGAAGAACGCCAGGTCGTCCTCTCCCGGTATCTGGTCACGGTTCCAATTGGCCGGGTCGGTGAACTGGCCACCGGAGGGATTCTCCCAATGGAAGTCGGCCGCAACGGCCGTAGACGCCCAGTGGCCAACCAACACCACCACAACGAGCCTTACGAGTCGGAACATCGTCCCATCTCCTTCGCAGTTGTGTTTCAGCACGAACGCCACGTTCACAAGTGGGCCGTCGCCGCCCGGAAACCGCCCAAAAACCACCCGGCCAACGAACGGACCACATCGACACTCTAGACAATCGCCACGGACTAAGGCCGTCGCGTCAGATTGCGCGTCGGGATAGCTGCCTCATTGTGGAGGTGATGGACCCAAAAGGGCAAAGGGAACACAACCTCAAACGTCAGTATCGCAAGTTCTCGGGGAATATCAAGACCCGGGCGACCCGATCACCCGCTCTATTCCCTGATGATCCGTCCTCCTCAAGACCCGCTCCCCGCAGCGCGCCACGGATGATCGTACGGCCCGATATCGTCGAGCGGGATCGGTTCGAGCAACACGCCGACGACCTCTCGGATCGCGTCGCCGTGGGCAAACTGGTCGGCCTTCAGTTGCCGGTCGGTGACCACGTTGACGGCCGTTTGCTGCACGCCGCCGTCGCGTAGGAATGTCGAGCCACAATGAGCGAAGACGTTGCGGCAGAGGACGTTGCGATTGGCTTCTTCCTTCAGCTTCGCCAACGCCGGATAGCGATCCGCGTGCGGCGGCCGGGCGGCTTGCGGCAGAAAGCGCTCGATCGATTCGAGCTACCGTTGCTCGCTCCAGCGCGAAAAGCTTACGCCGGCGAAGCAGTCCAAGAACACGTTGCCGTCGATCAGGTTTTCCTTGCCGCCGTGGATCTGCACGCCGCCGAACTTCACGGCCCCGCAACGCTCGAACAGGTTGCCGTAGACCGCCACGCCGGAGATCATGTCGTCGAGCCGTACGCCGGCCCCGCCGCAGTGCGTGCCGCCGCCGATATGGCTGAAGCGGTTGAAGCGGATCACCACGCCGCGATACAACGGGTTGCCGTACATGTCGATCCCGCCCTGATCGTCCGACTCTTCGACCACGTGCCGCACGAGGTTCAATTCGATCGTCTGGTCGTTGCCTTCGATCCGCATCGCCGAAGAGGGCATCCGCTCGAACAGGTTGTGGGCCACCCGATTGCTGCAGCCGTCCAGCCGCACCGCCGGCGAATAGGTCCTCTTGAGCCGGCCGACGTCGTAGACGGTGCAGTTTTCTACGAAGTGATCGCCGCGGGCAAGCGTTTCGCGATTGCCGCCGGTGATCCGCATCCCGCCGCAGCCGAGCGTGTGCGCCAGGCATCCGAACACGCCGTGCCGCCAGCCGCCGTCGATCACCACCGCGTCGCCGCCGAGCCGCCGAAACGTGCAGCCGGCGATCAGATCGTCGCTGCCGCCGCGGACGTGGATGCCGTCGCCGCGGCCCTCTTGAAACGTCAGCCCCAGCAGGATCACGTCGTGGACGTTCTCCATCCGCGCGAAAGGTCCGTCAAATAGGCTCAGCGCGGTCTCGGCCGCCGCCAGATCGACGTCTTCCGGCGGTAGCCAATAGACGACGCCACGGCCGCGATCCAGATACCACTCGCCCGGCCGATCGAGTTCGCAGAACAGGTTCGCGGCGAAGTACCGCTGATCCTTCCGGTAGCCGTATCGCGAGTAGGGCTTGGAAAGTGTGAACGTCCGGGCTTCCGCGTCGATCGCGTCGACCGTCTGGTACTCCTCGAACCAGTCCCAAAACCAGTAGCCGTAGAGCCGCGCGTCGCGCTCGTCGGTCCAGCGCACGGGGCGATCTTCGATAAAGCGAAACTTGCCGTCGCGACAGCCGGGGATGCTGCCCCAGACGGTGAACGTATCGATACCCAACGGCTCGCCGGTCTTGATGAAGCCTTCGTTCGGCCAACGGGCGAGCGTTTGCGGCACGCCGCCGCAGAATAGCTCCGGGCATTTCCGCAGCGCCGTGGCGTCGCCGAAGTCGGTAACGCCCAGCGTCTTCAGGTCGGCCTGTAACACGCGTTCGCGCACGGCCGAGTCGAGCCGTTCGCGGGCCGTCGCGTCGGTGATCGGCTTCCACGACGCGATGCGAACGCCGCCGCAGAAGACCGGCTGCCGTCCCGGCTCTGCCATGTAGACCACCGGCGACGTGCCCCCCTTTCCGGAATCTTCCGCGGCGAGTTCCAGCGTCTGCTCGACAGGATAGACTCCGCCGCCGATGAGGATCTGCACGCTGCCTATCGGCGGGTCGGGCCGCAGTTGCCACGCCCGCACGGCGTCGCGTGCCGCCACAAGCGATCGGAACGGCCGGGCCTTCGAGCCGTCGCCGGAGTCGTTGCCGTCGGGCCGGACGTAAAACACGACGGCCGGCTCGGGGATCGCCGGGAGCTTTGCGCGATGGGCGGCCGGATCGTAGCCGGGCTTGCCCTGTCGAATTCGCCCTGCCGCGGCGATGCGCTCGCGGGCCATTTCGCGATGCGCTCGCGGCAGCGACGCATTGTCGGCCAGTTCTCGCCAAGCGGCCTCGGCGGCGTCCGCGTCGCCTGCGGCCAGCGCGGCTTCCGCCAGCCCGAAGCGGCCGAGGCTACGCACGAACGCCGGCTGCGACGCATCATCGGCCAGCCGCCGAAAGCCGTCGCGGGCGTCGGCAAGCCGTCCGGCAGCCAAGTCGGCCGCGGCACGATCCAACCCCGTTGTCGTCGCGGGCACGTCCGGTTCCGCCGCTTCGGCACATAGACTCGGCAACGCCACTGCCGCAACGACGCAAACAACCGATCCGACGACGGGCGCTTTCCACAGAATCACGTCATCTCTCCCTACGATGGTCTGAAGGGCGAACCATATTCCGACGTCGGCCGGCGGCTAAACGGGCAAAACCGTGAACGTCACTTGTGCTCGGGGGCTTGCCATGCCCCCTTGGCCTCGTGTTCCAATTCGGCGTATCGCTGAACCAACTCGTCGACCGCGTCGTCGCTGCGCTCTACTTGGATTTCCAGCCACAGCCCGTCGACGCCGCGCTTGGCTACGCGAATGCCCGCACCCAGCCGGCCGCGATGGTCGCCCCCGGCACGGTCGCCGGCCAACAGCGCCGCCGTCAGACGATCGGCCAAACTGCCCTTGGTCTCCTCGTACGCCCGGGCCATGGCCACGATTACCTCGCGGCCGGTAAGCGTATTGCCCTGGCAGGCGTAGAAGCGTCCCGACATGCTGCCCCAGTAGCGGCTACTCGCGGCGGCCGCGCTCGGATTGCGGTTGGCGGCCCGGCCCTGCATATCGATCGCGGCCAACTGCCGCTGCTCGCGCTTGGGGTCGTCGCGCAACAACTCGGCCAACACCTCCTCGGGCAGCTTGCCTTGTTCGAGTAGTGCGAGCGCCTTCGGTCCCCACGCCGGGTTGTGCCAATGCTGCGTGCAAAAGGCCCCCACGCCGGCTCGCACGTACGGCACGATTTCTCCCACCGCCGGAAACTTGCTCGCCACCGCCGCCCCACAAACGCCCGTTTCGGGATCGACCGCCACGATCGAAAACGTGGCCGTAATCTCCGGCTCGGCGGCCGCTGGTCGTTCAGCACGAGAGGCCAGCACGGCCGCCACGGCGACAATCATCCAGACGATTTTCACGACTCGCTCCTCACTCACGAACGTTCGGTTGATGACGTCCCCGATTGTCGACGCTCGGAACCGCCGAGTCAACGAGGGTGCGCGTTGAGAAACGAAACGTGGGGCGAGCATCCTGCTTGCCGTCAGCGGATTGGCGAGGATCGCAAGCTGGAAGCTTACGCCACCAGGGCCCAAGCCACCCACCGGTGACTCTTACCGCTGCTACGGCAGCCATGGCCGGCTGGCGTAGAAGAACGGAAAGACGCGGTTGACGCCGTGAAAAAAGAGTACCGACGTTACGAGCATCCAGCCGATCGTAAGGCAGCGCACGGCGGCTTCTCCGGCGATCCCGCCTCGGCGCCCGAAACGACGCAACGGCCCGGAAACCAACGCGGCCGGTGCCTGCAGCATGAAGAACGCAAACTGATAGCCGTCGATCCGCGACGTGGTGACGGCGAACGTCAATTCGTGCAGGACGGCGCTGACGAAGAAGGTGATCAACGCGGCCCGCACCGGTGTACGGCGGCCGCCGGCCGGCCGGAAGACGTTTTCGTAGAACCAGGCGTGGATGCGCGTGTTGTAGCGATACCAGAATTCGGCGACCGTTTTGGCGAGAAACGCACGACGGATCAGCGGCGTGGTGTCGCATCCCGCCAGGCGCTCGAGCCCGTAAAGCGCGCTCGAGAGCCCTTCGACCGTCACGATGAAGATCGCGATCTTGACGGTGTGATCCAACGGGAAGGAAGACCGCACGGCCGGGATCCGCGCCGCGATATCCACGAGGACGAATCCGGCCGCGAACAGGCCGGCCCCCACGATCACGCGAGCGGCCTCGCGCCGCCGAGGTCGATCTTTGGGCAATCGCCGCCCGCGCCGCCGAAGCACGACCAGCAAGAGGGGGAACGGGATCAGGAACCGGCCGTATTTCCCGAGGAGAGAGGTTCCCCGTTCGCGGCAGCGCGCATGCCGCGCATAGCCGAGCATCTTGAACGTCAACTCGACGCACGCCAGCGATGCAAACGCCCGATGTACGACCTTGTCGGCCGGGATCAGCAGCGGGCAACACAGCACGGCAACACCGACGCAGCAGGACAAGGCCAAACCGGCTCCTCGCCGTGTCCGCAAGGCCGGCCAAGCCGCCAGCGCAAGCCCGTACGCCGCGGCGACGGAGATCAGGAATTCAAGCATGCCGTGCATAGGTGTCGGCCACGTATCGTCTGTTCTATTTCCCGATACAAAACCGGCTGAAGACCCGATCCAGCACGTCGTCGGTGTAGACGGCACCGACGACTTCGCCCAGGGCGTCCAGTGCGACGCGAACTTCGGTGGCGATGAGTTCCTCGCCGTCGGCACGAGCGACGAGGGCTTGGGCGCGGCGGAGGCTGTCGGCGGCGCGGCGGATGGAGTCGCGGCAGCGGACGGCCGTGGCGGCGACGGCGCCGGTGGGGGACGTGTCAAGTGCCAGAATGCTCCGTCGGATCGCGTCACGCAAAGCGTCGATTCCTTGGCTGGTTAGACTGCTGGTGGGTAGCGTCTCGGGAGGGAAGTCGACCGATGAGGCGACGTCGACTTTCGTCAGCACTACGATAGGTGGGCATGGTGCGTCGAGACGCACCCTACTCTTGTCGGTCGTCTGGCCGCGTGTTGCATCGATACACAACACACAGATGTCCGCCCGACGGACCTGCTGCCGCGAAGTGGTTCGGGCCGCCACTTCTACGGCATCGGGCAGTCCGTCCCCCGGCGCGTCGGACGTCCCCGCCGTGTCGACGAGTCGACATCGCACGCCGTCGAGATCCAACTCGGCCGTGAGATAGTCGCGTGTGGTGCCGGGCGCGTCGGAGACCAGGGCCCCCGTAACCAGGGGCCCCGTGCGGCGCACCAACGCATTGAACAGGCTGCTCTTGCCCACGTTCGGCTCGCCGGTCAAGACGACGCGCACCCGATGGGACGTTTCGCCGCGCGAGGCCATCTGCTTGTCGAGCCGGGCGACGTCCTCGGCGGCGCCGGTGAGTTGCCGATCGAGTTCTTCCGGTGTGATGAAGGGCAGATCTTCGTCGGCAAAATCGAAGCCGGCCTCCAATTGGGCCAGCAGATCGAGCAGCCCGTCGCGCAGGGTGTGCAGCGGCCCGGCCAGTCCGCCGGCCAGTTGGGCCAACGCCACGTCGAGTTGGTCGCGATCGCCCGCGTCGATCACGCCCAACACGGCTTCGGCCCGGGTCAGGTCGATGCGTCCGGCCATGAAAGCCCGCAGCGTAAACTCCCCCGGCCCGGCCAGCCGAACGCCCGTGTTGAGGATCGCTTGCAACGCAGCTTGCAGCAGCGGCGGTGAGCCGAGCGTGTGGATTTCGGCCACGGTGTCGCCGGTGTAGCTGCGCCGCGGCGGCCAGAGATACAACGCGCACGGCAACGGCGACCCGACGTCGGCAATCCGCAAGGCACCGTCGAGCACCATCGGACGCGAGACTTCCGTCGGCAACGCGGGCCCCTCGCCACAAAACAGCGCTTGAAGACACCCCGGCACGCCGGGGCCGCTGACGCGCAAAATGCCCCGCGCCGCGCCGCCCGGCGGCGAGGCCACGGCCGCGATCGTGTCGTCCAGCGGGTACATGGCCGCGACGGTCCCCTACCGCTTTCCGCGGCGGTTCTTGCCCTTCTTCCCCCCACGCCCCGGCGAACCGTTGCGTTTGGCGGCCGGCCCTTGTGCGGCGGCGGCCTTCGATTCCGCCTGGGCCTTGCTCTGGGCTTTGGCGTCGGCCCGGGTTTGCGTCGTGGTGGCGGCGCTCGCCGGCTTGGTTTTGGGGAGGAACTTGCGTTCGGCGATGCCCCACAGACTCGACGCGATGAAGTAGAGGCACAGCCCGCTGGCCACCTTGAAGAACAGGATTCCGATGAAGATCATCATGTACTTCATGATCTTCTGCTGCATGGCGGCCTGATCGTCGGCCGGCGGCGGCATAAACATCTTCTGCTGTACGATGAACAACACGATGGTCAACATCGGCAGCAGATTGAAGTACGGCCCCAGGGCGAACATCCCGTTGCCCGAGCAGAACCACGCCGGCATGAAACCGCTCCAGTCGAAGAGCATGTCCGGGGCGGCCAGGTTCGAGCACCACCAATTTTCCGAAATCAACGGGGCCTGACGCAACTCGACGTCGACCATCAGCGACCGATACAAGGCGATAAAGACCGGTAACTGCACGAACAGCACCAGGCAACCGCTAAGCGGATTGTAGTTGTGCTTGAGGAACAACTCCCGCTGGGCCTTGCTGCGGGCTTCGAGGTCCTTCTTGTATTTCTCCTGGATCTTCTTCAGTTCGGGCTGGATCTCCTGCATCTTCTGCGCGCCGAGGGCCTGCTTGCGGCTGAGCGGATACATGCAGCCGCGGACCAACGCGGTGAGCATCAAGATCGCCAGGCCGTAGTTGCCCACGATGGCGTAGAAGACGTGCAGGATCTTCACCAACGGCACGGCCACCACGCTGTACCAGCCGTAGGTGATCAGGTTCTTCAGGTCGTACGTCGGCTGCTCCAGCAGCGCCGGCCGCTTCGGGCCGGTAAAGACGACGAAGTCGTGCGTAACCGTTTCGCCCGGTGCCAACTCATACGGTTTGCTGATCATCCGGCAGGAGACGTTGGCCAGTTCCTTCCGCTCGGGTTTGGGCCCCACTCGGATCGGGTGGCCTTCCTCGAACCAGACGTCGGTCGGGTCTTCCTTCTGGGGGATCAAGATGGCGGAGAAGTATTTGGCGTCGACGCCAAAATAGCGGAAGTTGTGCTGCACCCACACGCCATCCTCAATGTCGTCGTCAACGATGTCGGCACAACTGTATTGATGCGGCTTGGTCTCATCGTCCCAGCAGGCCATCACGTCGCGCAGGCCCACGCTCCAGTTGTAGCCCACCTTGCTGCTGTACCAGGCCCCTTCGATCGGTAGGCCGGTCGGGCCGTCGAGTTGGTAGGCCACCGTGTGCGCGGCGCCGGCCGGGTCGGCGTTGTGGATCGACACGGAGAGGTTCAAGTGATAGGCCTCGTAGTCGCGCTCGGAGATGCTCTCCTCGGGGATGGGCTGCAGGGCGTACTTCTTGGTGACCTGCAGGCCGTTGGGTAGCGTGCGGCGGAAAGCCACCTCGGTGGCGGTCGCGGCGGCGATCTCCCAGTTGCCGGTCCAAAGGTCCAGGCCTTTGAGTTCTGAGCCGACGTCCGTTAGCGCCCCTTCGCGCTCGAGGGTCGCCGCGTCGAGTTGCTGCAGCGTGAGCAGCAGTGAGAGCGGGTCTTCGCCCTCCGGACGCATCACCGCCACCGGACGCCGGCCGAGCGTGACGTCGACCGTGTGTTGCTCGAATTCCGCCGCGGGCCGGGGATCGTCACTGCTGGAATCTTCGTCGGCAGGCTCCCCGGCGGTCGGCTCAGCCGTGGGCGGCTCTTCTTCGGGCGGTGTGACGGGCCGAAGATACTTGATCGTGACGATGTCGCCGGGGGCCTTCTTCGATTTCGACACCAAGCTTTCCACCTGCCACGACTCGCTGACTGCGTTGCCGTCGACGTCGACGATCACGTCGCCCTTGCGGATGCCCGCCTTGTAGGCCGGCGTGCCGGGCGCGTCGAATTGCACCAGGCAACCGCTGAGCCCCATGCCCCGCAAGGTGGCGTCGGCCAACGTCGGATCGGCCACCAGCCGGCCGAGAAAGCCACTGCCGTCGTCCAGGTCGCGGTAGCGGTCGCTGTTGAGATCCGCCCACACCACCGCCGCCCCACGGCTGGTCAACACGATCTGCATCCGATACGGATCGTCCGGATCGGCGGACCCAAGCACGGCGAAGTCGGTGTTCGGCGGCGCATCGGGCGGCGCGACTGGCGGATCGGCGGGCGGATCGACGGGGGCTTCCGGGGGTGTGACGGGGTGATCGCCGGTCTTGGGCTCAACCGGTGTCTTCCCCTCCGCGGTCTTGCCCGTCTTGCCCGGATCGGGGGTCTTCCCGGTCTTCTCGCCATCGCCCGCTTGCTCGCCGTCCTCGGCTACCTCGGGCGGCGGTGGCGGATAGAGCTTGTTAATCAGCGCGCCGTAGCCGAGCACGATGCCCAACGAGAGAACCATGAAGAGGACTAAGCGCCGTTCCATGCGTGTGGGCTTTCGGTGGGGGAGTGGTCGTCACGATTGCCCGAGACTGCCCCGCCAACAGGGGCGATCAAACAACGGGCCTAAACCTATCTATTCTCCCGTATGCGGCGGATCTTGCAATGGCTGAGTGGCGTGGATTATCATTCCCCCCACAAGTGCTGGAGTCTCAGCGCAGCGACAGGCTCCTGGGGCACCGCTGCGCTTTGCTCTTAGCCACCCACCATTACCCGCATCTACCGCCCGTCGCGCAGCCGATCACCAAGGAAATTATCCAACTCCGGCACGGCGTAGATCTTGTCGACGGTCTTGTCGAACTCGTATTCGACGCGGCGGAAGCGGACCAAGTCGTCTTCCAGCACGACGTAGCACGCCCGGGGGTCGCCGTCGCGGGGCTGGCCGACCGAGCCGACGTTGATCATCGCCTTTTCGTCGCCGAGGCGATATTCGTAGCCGATCTCCTCCGGGCTGAGGAAGTTGAAGTCCTCGGTAAAGACGCCGGGCACGTGGGTATGGCCTTGGAAGACGTAGCGCTGGACCAGAGCGAAGATCTTCTCCAGCTTGCGCTTGTTGTAGATGTCTTCGGGAAAGACGTACTCGTTCAGCGGGTTGCGTGCCGAGCCGTGCACGAACATAAGGTCGCCGTCTTGGTAGGTGCGGGGCAATTCGCCGAGAAAATCCCAGCGCAGGTCCCGGTCGTCGGCGTTGCCGCTGGTGTCTTCCAGTTGGCTGCGGGTCCAGAAGATGGCCCGCTCGGCACCGGAGTTGAAGCCCTCGGGATCGAACAGGGCGCCTTGATCGTGGTTGCCCAGCAGGCAAACCTCGCATTTCATTGCCCAATCGATACACTCGCGGGGATTGGGCCCGTAACCGACGATGTCGCCCAAACAGCAGACTTCGCTGATCCCCTGGTCCCGCACGTCGGCCAACACCGCCTCGAGGCTCTCGATGTTGCTGTGGATGTCGCTGATGAGGGCTCGTTTCACGCTTGGAGACCTTCCGGTGCCCGCGGCGCGCGATCGGCCCGCCGACTGTGCCAAGAAACCGGGTCCACGAATACCAAAGTCTATGGCGGCATCTACCGGCGGTCAAGTCGGATACCCCTTGTGCGGAAAGGGTTTACCCGGCAAGCTGTGCGGATGTCCCGGTGGCCGCTTGGCAATCCGACGGCCCGGCGCCGTGCCGAGGGGCGCCTATGCCATTGCTTCTTTGATGGGTAAACGATCGTGCGAATCCTGGCCCTGGAAACCACCGAACGCGTTGGCACCGTGGCCGTGATGCAAGATGGTAACTTGTTGGCCCAGTTGGAGTTGGATCGGCAGAAGCGAAGCGCGCAGTCGCTCGCACCGGGCCTTCGGACGCTGTTAGAAAGGGTCGCGTGGCGGCCGGACGCCGTCGATCTGGTGGCCGTTACGGTCGGGCCAGGCTCCTTTACCGGGATTCGGGTGGGGGTGATGACGGCCAAGGCGCTTGCTTATGCCGCAGGGGCCGACATCTTGGGGCTCGATACGCTCGAAACGATCGCTGCCGGGGCGCCCGAGGGGGTTCGGGCACTTTGGGCTGCCGTTGACGCTCAGCGAGGCGAGGTCGTCGCCGGGCCGTTCGCACGCAACGGAAATGGGACGTTTCGCCCGGTCGAACCGGCCCGGCTCGTCGAGATCGACGCCTGGCTCGATGCCCTGCCGCCGGATACGCTCCTCAGCGGCCCCGTGTTGCAGAAGCTGGCCGGCCGCCTGCCGCAACACGTTTCGACGCTCGACGCCGAGTACTGGCCGCCGAAGGCCGCCGTGGTCGCCGGGCTGGCCGCCGAGCGTTACGCCGCCGGCGAGCGCCACGACCTGTGGACGCTCGTGCCGCGTTACTCCCGGCGCAGCGCGGCAGAAGAGAAGTGGCTTGCGCGGCGCAAAGCGGACGGGTAGATGGGAGTCTGGCGGTTGTTTCCGCCGCGCGACGATATCGCTACAATCGTAGTGTGTCGTACTTCGGTGCCGTCCAGGTCGTTCTGAAGGAGAGCTTGCCTAATGAATCGCCCCACTTCGTTGACCGTGTTCGGGATCCTGCACATCGTCTTCGCCGCTTTGGGCTTTTTCGGCGTGCTGATCAGCTTCGTCCTCCAGAGCATGCCGCAAGACCCCGCCATGGCAAACCCGATCCTCGAACTCGCCGAGAAGAACCCCGGCTATGTCCTCTACACGCGGATCAGCCAGGTTCTGAGCCTGATATCGGCGACGGTGCTCGTGGTGGCCGGCATCGGACTGTTGACGGTCAGGCCATGGGGGCGCTATCTGACGCTGGGCTGGGCGGTCTACGGCATCATCTCGGCGGTGGTCGGGCTGGTCGTGAGTTGGATGTGGCTCATCTCGCCCATGCTCGAACAACTCGGACGCATGCCCGACGGTCCGGAGAAGGCGGGGATGGTGGGCGGCGTGATCGGAGGCCTCGTTGGCGCGTGCTTCGCTTTTGTCTACCCCGCCCTGCTGTTGATCTTCATGAACCGCCGCTCGGTGCTGATGGCAATGCGGGGAGAAGTTCCGGTGGATCCGTATGCGGCGCCGACCTATCAGGTCGGCGGTGAGTCGCCGGAGACGTACGATCGTTATTGAGGTTCGCTGCCGGTGGCGTAAGCTTCCAGCTTGCGATTATTGTGACGTTGCCGATGGGTGGCCGGGGCAAAGCGCTACGGTTCTGCAACGATCTCGATTCCACAGAGGATCGCCGGCAGCGAGCCGGCGGCGGGGGCCAGCGTGACCGTCAACTTGTCGGTCACTTCCACGCCGGTGAACTCGCGGATCACGGCCCGATTGCGGCCGCCGGCTGCGGCCACGACGTCGAAGCCCTTCAGGCCGCCGGCGTGGCCGCCGAGCGAGACATCGAACACGCGTTGGCCCTTTTCGACGGGTTCAGTTTCCGCGAAATGCAAGCGCACGGTGTACTTCCGCGGCTTGGCGTCCTCACCGGCCAAGGTGATCGCCATCGACTGCACGTCACGTATCCCCGACGCGCCTACCCAGGCAAGCTCGCCGTTGCCGTCGGCGGTGATCCGCGAGCTGTGATGGCGATAGAACTCGGGTTGCTCGGGCGCGGTCTCGAGGGGCAGATTCGGCGAAGGGCTCTCTCCGGGCGGATAATCGAGCCAGAGCGTGTCGGCGGCGTCTCGCCGGTCGCCCGGTGCGCCGAGGTTAATCCCCACGCGGCGAACCGGGGCCCCGTCCCAGTCGAAGGAGTTGAACGTCCAGACGTCGACCTCCGGATCGTGCAGCATCGCCAAGGAGGTCTGGTTCTGGTAGTTGCAGGTACAGGTCCGGGTGTATTCCGGGGCGTTGAGCAGCCCGCCGGCGACGATCAGGTTCGACGTACAACTCGACTTGAACCCGCCGAAATTGCCCGTGCCACCGTCGCCGGCAAGGTCGTAGAATCCCGCGGCCGCCGAGCGGAAGGTGATCATGTGACGGCTGGCGACCGACGTGTTGCAGCCGTAGTTGCGCGTATAGACCCAGGGCATCGGCCGTCCGGAGAGCGGGTGGGCACGGCCCTCGGGATCTCCGGTCAACAGCGAGAAGGCGCTATTCTGCGTGATAATCCTGTCGCCGTGAAGCATGCACGGCCCGGCGTAGTTGACGTCGAGGTCCTTCCAGAGCACCTGGCCGCTGGCGGCGCGGTAGACGACCATGCCTTGCTCCGACTCGTCCGTGGCCCGATCGCGGTAGGCGCTACCGCCCTGCAATAGCACGTCGTGCTTGGCCGAGTAGCTGAGAAAGGTACCGAAGACGTCATCATCGGCGCTCCAGATCTCGTCCCCGGTGCGGGCTTCCAGCGCCACCAGCCGCGGCGCGTAAGGCGACTCTTCGCCCCGCCGCTCGAGCAGCTCTCGCTTCTTCTTCGACATGCCGTCGATGCAGAAGAGCTTGTCGGCTCCCAGCGCGATGTTGTTGTGTCGGAAGCTGTACTTTGCCACGCGCGTCCAGAGCACGTCGCCGCCGATGCGGTCCATCACGACCAGCCGTTTGCTGGCCGAGGCGTATTGGGCATTGGGCACGAAGCCGCTTTCCGAAACGCCCACCGGTGAGGCCCCGGCCACCAGAAGGTCCTTCCACACACCGAGATAGCCGCAATGTGCCGCGGCACCGCCGACCGGCGGCAGGGTGATCTCTTTGAGCGTCTTGCCGGTGGCCGCGTCGAGCCGGAGAATACTCTTGCCGTAGACTACGTAGACGGAGTCTTCCAGTGTGACGTAGTTGCCGCCGATCTCACCGGCGCCGGGCTGGTGGAGCGTGTTGTCGTGGAACGTGCCCAATCCCGGCAGGTCTCGCTGCCAGAGCAGCCGGCCGGTGTAGATGTCGGTGGCGCGAAGCATGTCCGGGCCTTCGATCACCAGCCGTCCGCCGGCCACTTGCGGCGAGGGGCCGTGGCCGTGACGCGGCAGGACCTCGTCGTTGGGCGGGCCGTTGCCAAACCAGAGCATGCCCATCGGCAGCTTGGCCAACTCGTCCTGCGAAACGACGCTGTTGCCGGGGTCGGCGTATTGATGGGTCCAGTCGGCCGCCCCGGGCAAGGCCCCTTCGCGAGTCAAAGCCGACCAGTGCGTCCCCAGCGGCTTGACCACCGCGTTGGCCGGCTTCGCCTCGTCGACCAGCGGCTGAAGCTGCTCGGCCGTCATCGGCAGACAGGCCGTGCCGCCGTACGGACGCAGGGCAGCGAAGACCGCCTCGATCAGCGACGGGTCTTCTGCGATGTTCGAGCTACGGAAACTCTCCGAGGTGATCAACTCGGCCATGTACGGCGGTAGCGCCACCGTGGCCGGATCGCCCACCCGGGCCGAGACGCGCGTGCCGTAGAGCCCCGCCTTGTGCAGACGCTTGCGCACGGCGTCGATCTTCGCGTCGTTCGGATCGATCACGATGACTTGTAGCATCGATCGCCGGGCCAGCGCCTCGGCCAGGCCGCCGTCCTTGACGCCCAGCAGCAGGCAATACCCGCCGTCGACTCGGGCGGCACCGAGAGTCGCCCGGGCCAGCGAGCCCCACGTGGCGTCGTCGGCAGGGGGCTGGGCCACTTCGGGCAGCGGGTAAGTCGTCGGTTCGCCGTCGGAGTCGCCAGCGCCGAAGCAGTGGATCCAGCCTTCGGTCGTGCTCACGAAGAGCTTGTCGTCGGCCGCCAACATACACCAAGGTTTCCCCCGGATCGCCGCCACCCAATTGCCCGAGGCCACCTCGCCCTCGGTGCCTTCGAACGCCCGCGAGCCGGCTTTGATCGGCACGGGGCCGTGTGTGCTGCGATCGCCCCGTTTGGTAAAGGTAAACTGCTTCAGCTTGCCCGTCTCCAGGTCGTAGGTACCCGGCGGTGTGCGTCCGCCCGGGCCGACGAGCCCTGCGTCGGTCACCGCAAAATGCCCGCGGGGAACGAAGCCGCCGAAGGCGGGGCTGGAGTGGGGGTGGGTCTGATATGTAATGCAGTCGCCGCTGTTGGTCCACAGCGACTTGCCGGTCGTGGCGTCGACCGCATGGACGAAGATCCCCATGAACGGCCACACGCCGGCCGAGAAGTAGACCACGCCGTCGGCCACCACCGGCCCGCCGCGGACCGGCCAAGTCGAGATCAAGCGGCGATTACCCAGCAGCTTACGTTCGGTTGGCCCGCCGCGGAGTTTCCAGATCAACGTGCCTTTGGCCGCGTCGAGGCAGTAGAGGTGGCCGTCGTCACAGCCGAAGTAGAGCCGGCCGGCGTCGACCGCCGGCGCCAAACGCACGGGCCCGTCGGCAAAGAACCGCCAATTCACCTCACCGCTGTCGGTGTCGTAGGCGGTAACGGTATCGGTGACCATCGACGGCACGTAGAGCAGTTTTCCGGCGGCCACCGGCGAATACGATTCGTCGAACCGCAGCGACGGCTGGCTGGCCGGCCAGGCCGGCAGCGGGGCGGGCAATTGCCGCGACCATTGCAGCGTAAGTCCCTCGGGCAACTCGTCCGGCGAGGCGGCCGAGCGGGCAGCGTCGTAGCGCCATTGGGGCCAGTCGCCAGCGAGGGAATCGCCGCAGAGCGCCGCGACGAGGACGAGGTAAACGTATCTTGATTTCATGCGTAGAATCCTCGCTTGACGGGTTCCGTTTGGTAGATGCCGGGGGGAGCGAAGCCGCGGGCGGCTACTGCGGGATGACGTGGACGTCTTCCGCAGCAATGCTCAAACTCGCGCGGTCGCCGGTGGCAATGGACATTTCATTGTATTGTCTCTTGCCCAGCGAGACAACCAACGACACCCCCCCGCAGGTAACATTCAACCTCACCAACGGCCCCAAATCGACGACGTCGGAGACGGGCCCCTGGACGACCGTTCCATTTGCCGAGCCGCCGTCGGAAACGGTTTGCCCGGCGGCCGCCGGCGCGACCTGGATGTTCTCCGGGCGGACCATCGCCGTGACGCTACCCTCCGGGCTCGACGACGCCGACCTCGCCGCGCGGAGCAACAAACCTCCGTCGCATTGCAGCGTGACCGTCTGTCCGGAGGTTTCCGCCCGCGCCGGCAGCAGATTGCCCGCGCGAACGAACCGGGCCGCCGTGAGGCTGTTCGGCCGCTGCAAGATCTCCTCGGGCGTGCCGGTCTGCACGATCCGCCCCTGCTGGATGATGCCCACACGATCGGCCACGGCGAGCATCTCGTCGAAGTTGTGGCAGACGTGAATGGCCGTGATGCCGGAGTTGCGCTGAAGCTGCTTGATCTCGCGGCAGAGCGTGTCTCGCGTCTGTTCGTCCAGGGCGCTGACCGGCTCGTCGAGCACGAGCACCTTGGGCTCGACCGCCAGGGCTCTGGCCAGCGCGGTGCGTTGCTTCTCGCCGCCGGAGAGCTTGCCGGGCAGACGATCGGCCAGATGGCGAATGCCGACCATTTGCATGGTGGTCCCCGCCCTGGCCCCGACCACCAGGCGCCGCCAGAGGCGGGGGCCTTTGATCCGCTTGGCGACGCCGAAGCCGACGTTGCCGCGGACGGTTTGGTGTGGGAAGAGCGCGTAGTCTTGCGGCAAGTAACCGATCTCTCGGCTCCGCGGCGGCAGCCGAGTAACGTCGCGGCCGTCGATCTCGATCTTCCCCGATCGCACCCGGTTGAGCCCACAAAGACACTCGATCAACAGCGTCTTGCCCGAGCCGGTTGGGCCCAGCAGCACGAAGTACTCGCCGGGGGCGACTTCGAGCGAGACATCCTTCAGCGCGAAGCGGCCCACGCGGTATTCGAGTTTCTGGATGCGGATCATCGTTGCCGGAGTCCTATCACGCGGACGGCCACCAGGGCCACGATTGCCAGGATCAGCATCAGGATGGCCGCCGAAAGGGCCGTTTCCAGCTCGCCGGTCGACTCTTCGAGGTAGATCAGCGTGGGCAGCACGCGGTTGCGCTCGGCGGTGCCGATGAAGACCATCAGCGGGCCGAAGATACCGAACGCCCGGGTCCAGATCAGGATCGCCCCGACGATGATCCCGCGCTTGGCAATCGGCAGCGCCACGCGGAAGAACGCCCCGGCGTGGGAACAACCCAGCGTCATGGCGACGTGTTCTACGCGGGGATCGATGCCGTCGAAGGTCAGTTTAACGGCGCGGATGCCGAACGAGGCGGAAACCAGAAGCTGACACAAGACGATGCCCGCATGACGGCTGTCGAAGACCAATCCGCAAGCAGTGATTGTTTTGCCCAGAGGCGACTGGCAGAAGAAGACCAACAGCGAAAGCCCCACCACCAGCGGCGGCAGGATGATCGGCAAGTCGACGATCGAATCGATCACCGAATGGAGCGGGAATCTGTAGCGGCTCAGCGCGTAGCCCATGGGCACGGCAAACAACAGCCCGATGCCAACCGTGACCAGGCTGGTCCAGATCGACAACCAGACGGCCGCCCGGACCTTCTCCGATGTAAGGACTTCGACGAACGACTCGGCGTCGATGTAGCCCACGTCGGCGTGGATAATCGCCAGCAGCGCGCCGACGAAAGTCAGGACAAACGCCAACATTGCCATCGCAAAGAGCCGGTCGTACCAGCCGACGATCGGCACGGTGGCGCGCGTGTTCTGGAAGATCCAGATAACGAGTTTGACGAGAGATCTCACGGGAGGGTATCGGGTATGCCGCGGTCGGTGTGTGCCTCATCCTACTCGTTAGCTCGTTCCCAAACCGGAGTTTGGGAACGAGTAGATCGTAGGACGTCGGTGCGTTGCACGCACCCTAATCCCAAACCCTCAGTATAATCACCCCGCCGCCGGATGCCACCGGGTCACTCCGGACGCGCGAGCGTGTAGTGGTGTTTCTCGAACACGGCCCGGCCCTCGTCGGAGGTGATGAACGCGACGAATTTCGCGGCCACCTCGGGATACTGCGAGGAGTTCAACACGCCCACGGCGACCTCGGAGATGATATTCTCGTCGGGCGCAGCGATCGGCACGATCTGGCCCTCCTCGCCGGCGAAATGGGCCATTGCGTCCCAGACGATCACCGCGTCGAGCGAGCCGAGCTTGATCCGTTCGGAGAGGCGATTGACCGTGTCGGCCCGGAACGGGTCGTGAATCTCGTCTTCCGAGACGCCGTTTTTCGCCAACAGCTTCGACGTCTTGCGGCCGATGGCACAGAACTCGGGGTCGCCGAGGCCGACCTTGACGTCGTCGCGGGTGAGGTCCGCCAGCGTGTGGATCTCTTTCGGATTGCCCGCCCGCACCAGAATCACGGGCACGAAGTAACAGACCGTCGTACCCTCACCGAGCAGCTCGTGCTGCTTGGCTAGTTCGATGTAGTGGACGTCGCCGGGCATGTAGAGATCGCCCTTGCCGGAGACCTTGGCACTGCTGAGCAGTACTTCACTACCGCGATAGTCCACGGCAATCTTCACGCCGTGTTGTTGCTCGAACTTCTCGACCAGTTCGTCCATCGGCGGCTTCAACCCGGCTCCGCAATAGAGCAGCGGCGGATCGGCGCCGCAGCCGATCAGCCAAGGCAACAGCACGGCCGCGACGACGCCCGCCAATACGCCGCGAAAGACACCGCCGTGCCGGCGGCGGCTAAACGGGGAACGGCCGTGTCGAACGGTGTGGTCTGATGGGGCGTTCACTTCACGTAGCCGAATTCCTTGAACACTCCTTCACCGTGCTCTTCAACGAAGTCGAGGAACTTCTTCAGTTTGTTCGGCCGCTGGGAATACGACAGCCCCATCACCGAGACGACGATCTCGTCGTACTCGTACGGCCCGGGCACGACCTCGATGTCGTCGAGGAACTTGTTGGCCACGCCGTTCCACATGATGCCGGCGTCGCGGTTGTCGAGCTTCAGTTGGTTGCCGATCTGGCCGTGCTTGCGCATCAAGTGATCTTCAACGTTCGCCAGCACGGCGTCGGTGATTCCTTTCTCCTCCAAGAGCTTGAAGACCATCTCGCCGCAGGTGGAGTATTGCGGGTCGGGCAAGATCACCCGCAGCTTATCCCCGCCTTCCCCGGGTTCGCGGGCAAGATCCTCAATGTTCCCTACGCCCTTGGGGTTGCCTTTGCGAACCACCAGCACGGGCCCCAGGAATCCGACGGGGATTTCGCGCCCCAGCGCATCGGCGTCTTTCGTGTATTGCTGATACGGGGTATGGGTGATGAAGACGTCGCCGCCTCGCTTGAGTTTGACCCTCGGCAACAGGTCTTCCGATCCACCCTGCGAGATGTCGACCTTCTCGCCGGTCTCTTCCTCATACATCTCGGTCAGCTTCGTCACCGGATCGATGAACGAATCGCCGCAGAGGATCTCCAGATCGCCGGTCTCGGGCTTCTCGGCATCCGGTTGACCGGTCTTGGTAGTTTCCTCTTCGGTAGCTCCGCCGCAGCCGGCAGCCAACGGCAGCACGGCCAACACCGGCAAGAACCAAACAATGCACCTCATTCTCAACATCACTAACCTCCTGGAAAAGGCCTCATTTGTATCCGATACGAGTATAACCACGCCGGCGCCTCGAGAAAACGCCCCCCGACGTCATTTGCGGTTGCCGACGGCCGACGACAAGGGTACGCTTGTGCGTTGCGAACGAAACCGGCAATCGCCTCGCCGCCCATCACCGGTCACTATGAGCCCCGATTCCAACGACCGAAAGAACCTGCTGGCGGTCAACCTGGGCCTGGCGGTCAACGCGCTGTTGGCGGCCGCGAAGACCGGCGTGGGCATCCTCGGCGGCAGCCCGGCGCTATTGGCCGACGGGATCCACTCCGCCTCCGACGTGGTTTACCTGGCGATTGTCCGCGCGTTCATGCGGCTGGCCGGCAAGCCGCCCGACCGCGAGCATCCCTTCGGACATCGCCAACTGGAGGGCATCGCCGCGGTGGTGATCGGGGCCTTTGTGATGACCACCGGTTTGGCCGTCTTCTGGAACGCCGCACACACGGTGTTCGAGTGGCTAGCCGAGCCCGATACCGCCCGCAAGGCGTCCGCCTTCACGCTTTGGGTTGCCCTGCTGACGGTAATCCTCAAGCTCGCGCTGGTCGTCTTCACCAACCGCATCGCCCGGCGAACGCAGAGCATCGCCGTGGCGGCCTTGGCCCGCGACCACCGCAACGACGTCTTCTCGATCGCCACGGCAGCGGTAGGAATCGCCTTGGGGCAGGCCGGCTATCTGTGGGTCGATCCGCTGGCGGCGGCGGCCGTGGCCGTGTTGATCTTCTACACCGGCGTGACCATTCTCATGGAGTCGTCGGCCGAGTTAATGGACACGCGGCCGGCAAAACACGTCGACGATCGCATCCATACGCTACTGGCCGGCGTGCGGGGCGTCGAGACGGTCGAGGAAGTCCACGTGCATCGCATCGGACACTACCTGCTGGTCGACGTAACCGTCGGCGTCGACGGCACGATCAGCGTGGCCGAGGGCGACGAAATCGCCTCCCGGGCGGAACGGGCCGTTCGCGAACAGGTCGAGTATCTTCGCCGCGTCTCGATCCACTATCATCCCCGCACGGCAAGCGCCGTGTCGGACGCGCCCGACGTGCCGCCGGAATGATCGAAATCTCGGGCAGTTCTCTCCCAATCGCTACGATCGGTCCGTGTGCCACGCTTCGCAGAAGCAGTGCTGCACACGTTGCACTCTGGAAAACACTGCTTCTGCGAAGCCGTGGCACACGAACCTTGCTCGACCGGTTCTCTGCCGAAAAACGCTCATCCGGCCAAAAATTCGACGCGGACGTGGGTAGCCACAACGTAGGGTTTCTTTGGCGTCGTGATTTTCGCCCCACGGGAGACCGAGCAGCGTGCCTGAGCAACCAGCCCCAGCCGAGAACACCGACGGCGTCTGGCCGGACGTCGACCCGGACGCGTCGTCGCACGACCCGGACGTGTTGCAGCACCTGTTGCAGCAAGTCACCGCCGAGTTGGAGGCGACCCGGCGCGAGTTGGCCCGTACGCGCGCACAGGCCGAGGCGGCCGATCGGGCCAAGAACGAGTTCATGGCCAACGTGAGCCACGAAATCCGCACGCCGATGAACGCCATTCTGGGCTTTGCCCGAATGCTGGCCAAGGAGCCGCTGACCGACGGCCAGTTGGAGAAACTCCAGTACGTGCAGGACGCCGGCCGTTCGCTGCTGCAGTTGATCAACAACACGCTCGATTTCTCGAAGCTGGCCGCCGGGCAAATGACGCTGGCCAAAGCGCCCTTCGACCTGCGGGCTTTGATCCGCGGGGTCGCCGAGCGCGCCCGCAACGAAGCCGGTCCCAAGGGGCTCTCGGTTCATTTTCGTATCGGCCCGACGGTGCCGCGGTGGTTGATCGGCGATCAAACGCGGTTCCGGCAGGTGTTGTTGAACCTGACCGACAACGCGATCAAATTCACCGCCGACGGTTCGATCCACATCCGCGTGGTGCTCGACGAACAGACCGACGACACGGCCACGTTGCGGGTCACCGTCACGGACACCGGGGCGGGTATCCCCGTCGACCGCCAAACGGCCATGTTCGCCAGCTTCTCGCAGGCCGACGGTTCCTCGACGCGGGCGTACGGCGGACTTGGCCTGGGATTGGCCATCAGCCGGCAATTGGTCGAGTTGATGGGTGGGCAGATCGGCTTCCGCAGCACGCCCGGCGAAGGCAGCCACTTCTGGCTCAGCCTGACCATGAACAAATGTACAGATCATCACACGGCCGACGACGGCTCGGGAGACTCTGCCGAGGCCGATTCCGGCGACGTAGCCAACGAGCCAGAACCGGCCGACGGCTCGTCGATCGGCGGCCGGCCGCAGGTGCTGGTGGCCGACGACGACTCGTTCAATCGCACGCTGGCCGAAGTGCTACTCAGCCGTGCCGGGTGCTTGGTCGACCTGGCCGTCGACGGCCGCGAAGCCTTGGCGATGATCGAGAGCGCGACGTACCAGTTGGTGCTGATCGACGTCGCCATGCCGGAGATAGACGCCCTGGAGGCGATTCGCCGCATTCGCCACCGCGAGGCGGAGACCGGCGGACACGTAGCGATCATCACGGTTAGTGCCGAGGTGCAGCCGGCCGACCGGCAACGGTGTTTGGACGCCGGCGCCGACGACTGCATCGCCAAGCCGTTCACCCTCGAGGTGCTCATCGGCAGCGTGGCCCGTTATCTGCCCGGATGCTTGCAGGACGGTCAGTCGGCGTCGGGAGTGTTGGATACGGGGGCCGACGGGACGTATTCTGAGCAGCTTGGCGAAGAGCAATTGTGCTCGCTGCGCACTTCGCTGGAGGCGGCGCTGGAGCAAGGCGACTTCCGCGATCTGGAGCGATCGGCCGCCGTCTTGAGGCGGCTCTCGCTGCACGCCGGTGCCGAGAATATGGCCGATCACGCGATGCGCGTGCAATTCGCCGCCCGTAGCAGCGATCTGAAACAAGCCGCCCGGGCCATCTGTCGCCTTCAGTCGGCGGTGGAAGGGTGGCAGGCCGCCAATACAAACTGACGTATCTCAGCAGGAGAACCGTAGCCGTGAGATTCCTCATCGTCGACGACGACTCTTTGTGTCGCGAATTGTTGCGAGTTACGCTTTCGCCCTACGCCCGGTGCGACCTGGCGTTCGACGGCACGGAAGCGATCGATGCCGTTCGCCTCGCGTTACAGGACGGCCGGCCGTACGATCTGATCTGCCTGGACATCATGATGCCCGGCAGCGACGGACACGAAGTGCTCGACGCGATCCGACAGATGGAGCACGCCCGGGGAATCGTGGGATCCGACGGCACGAAGATCATCATGACCACGGCCGTGATGGACAGCAAACACTGTATCCGCGCCTTCGAGGAAGGCTGCGAAAGCTACTACACCAAGCCGATCCACGCCGCCGAGTTCCTCGAAAAGGTCGGCGAGTTGGTGGGCGAGCTTCGCCAGGCCGACGATGCCGCAGCCGCCTTGGCCTCGCCGACGTCGCCGCTTGAATCTGCGGAAGGCGGCCGCGGCCGAGATGCCGCTCCGCGCCGGGATCTCGACTGCCTGATCGTCGACGACGACGGCGTCTGCCGTGCGTTGCTCGAGGCGATCCTCTCGCCGTTCGGCCGCTGCACCTTCGCCTACGACGGCCGCGAGGCAGTCGACGCCGTCCGTCTGGCCCAGGAAGACGGCCGCCGCTTCGACCTGATCTGCCTGGACATCATGATGCCCGGCCTCGACGGACACGGGGCGCTGAAGGCCATCCGAGAACTCGAGCAGGCCCAAGGTATCCTCGGTTCCGACGGCGTGAAAGTGATCATGACCACCGCCCTGCGCGACTCGAAGCACTGCATCCGCTCGTTCAAAGAGGGCTGCGAAAGCTACGTCACCAAGCCGATCGACGAGCAGGAGTTGCTCGACAGGATGCGCGAGTTGGGCGTGCTCGAGACCAGCGACGTGTCGTAGCGGCGACGCTGAACCGTCTCACCCCTGTGTCTTCGCCCACTGCTCGTCGAGCCGCTTGGACGAAACGCGGATCGACGTGCCGAGCTTCTGGGCGAACATCGAGACGCGGTATTCTTCCAGCATCCAGCGGTAGTAAACCAGTTCCTCGTCGTCGACGCCCATCTCGCGCTGCTGCCGGGCGCGCTGGTGATAGGCTTCCCAACGGGCGGCGATCTCCTCGCAGCACTCGCGGTCGCGGCGCAAGCTGCCGCCGCGAAGGGCTTCCAGCCGGGCGACGATCGCGCGAAGATAGCGTGGATAGTGCTTCAGCCACGAGGTGGGCGTTTCGGTGAGAAAGCCGGGGACCATCAGCCGGTCGAGTTGCTGGCGAACGTCGTTGGCCGCGTATTTCCATCTCGGCGAAGTGGCCTCTTCGACCGCCAGTTGGGCCTGATGATAAGCGGCGAACAACGGCGGCAGGATCCCTGCCGCCTCTTGCACGGCCAGCCCGATTCGTCCGCGTGCCCTTTCCACGTAGGCGTCGAACTCCTCCCGCCGACGCGGCAGGGGAGCATCCGTGTCGGGAGCCAACAAGGCCAATAACTCCGTGATCTCCTGCCGGAGATCGAACTCGAGGATCGACGCCGCGTGCAACAGCATCTCGTCCAGCGACGGAAACCAGGCCACCTGCGATCGCAGGTCCCGCGTGGCCGCGAAGTAGAACAGCCGGGCCATGCCGCGGCGGTTGTGGCGGATCGCCCGCTCGAGCGTATCGGCCAAACGTAGCGAGACCGACTCGCGACGGTCGATCAGCGCCGGAAAGCCGGCCAGCGTGCGGACGCCGTGTTTCAACTCAACCTGCTCGGGCAACTCGTCGAAGTCCCAGGCCGTCAGCCCGTCGCGGTTGAACGCGGTGTCGTCGACCGCCGCCAGACTCTCCGAGAGCCGGTCGCCCACCTGGCGGCGGACTTCGCTGAGGTCGCGGCCCTTGGCGATCGGTTCCCCGCCAACGTCGAGCACGCGGAGGTTCATACGCAACTCGCCGGGCAGACGATCCAGCCGAAAATCGTCCGGTGTGATTGTCTCTCCGGCGAGCCGGCCCAGCGCGGCGGCCACCGTCGTCAGCATCTGGCCCTCGCCGAAACGGAGCCCGGCGGCCACCTGCCGGGCCGTGTCCGGGGCCGGCACCAGCGTGCGCCGCAACGGCTTCGGCAGCGAACGGATCAACGCCGTGACCTTCTGTTCCAACAACCCCGGCACGAGCCACTCCACACGATGCGGATCGACCTGGTTGAGCTCTTCCAGGGGGACGTTGAGATGGATGCCGTCGTCGTCGGAGCCGGGGTCGTACTCGTACTCGATCGGAAGTTGCACGCCGCCGGCGTCGATCGCGTCGGGAAATGCTGCCGGGTCGAGTTCGACTGGTTCTTCTTCGTCGATCAGATCCGACTCCGACAGGAACAACTCGCGCGGATCTTGCCGCTCGGCCGTCTTCCGCCAGCGATTCAGGCGTGCCAAATCGCACACGTCCTCCGGGAGCCGGGCGTCGAAGAACTCGTACTGGGCCCAAGGTCCGCGCAGCATGTCGGAACGCCGCAGCTTCTTCTCGAGCCGCTGCATCTGCTCGGCCAGTTCGCGGTTGTGACGGAAGAAGGGGGCGTTGGTTTGCAGGTCGCCTTCGACCAGCCCGTGGCGGATGAGCATCTCGCGCGAGGTGGCAGGATCGATCGGCCCCAACGCCACACGCCGCCGCGGTACGACGATCAGCCCGAAGAGCGAAACGCGTTCGTAGGCCATCGCCGAGCCGCCCTTGCCGTGCCAATGCGGCTCGCTGTAGGAACGATTTACCAGATGCTCGGCGATCGGCTCGATCCACTTCGGGTCGATCCGCGCCGAGGTCCGCAGGTAGCGTCGCGTGGTTTCGACCAGTTCGGCCGCCATCACCCAATCGGGCTTGGCGTCGAAGGTGGCCGAACCGGGCCAGAGGTGGAACGACGTGCCGCCGGCGGCCGTGTATTCGTAGGTAGCCGTGCGATTGGCGACGTTGGCCAGCAGCCCGGTGAGGATCGCGCGATGCACGGGGCCGTACTCGTCGCGCCGTCGCCGCCGCTTCAGGCCCGTCTCTTCGATCAGCCGCAACAGTTGCTTGTAGACGTCGGTCCATTCCCGCATCCGGTTGTAGGCCAGGAAGTTCTGCCGGCAGGCCTTGCGGAGTTGGTTGCGAGAGAGCTTCTGCTTCAGTTCGTGGTAGAAGTCCCAGAGCTTCAGGTACGTGAAGAAATCCGACTCCTCGTGGGCGAACTTCGCGTGGGCCTCGTCGGCGGCTTGGCGTTTTTCGTGCGGCCGGTCGCGGGGATCGCGGATCTCCAGCGCCGCAGCAATGATCAGCACTTCGGCCAGACAATCCTCTTCGGCCGCCGCGAGAATCATCCGCGCGATTCGCGGGTCGACCGGCAGCCGGCCGAGCTTGCGGCCTAGCGGCGTGAGTTCCTCGCGGCGGTCGACGGCCCCGAGCTCGAAAAGCGTCTTGTAGCCGTCGCGGATGGTGGCCGTCTTGGGCGGGTCGAGGAAGGGGAAGCGCTCGATCTTGCCCAGCCGCAACGCCTTGGCCTGCAAGATCACCGACGCGAGGTTGCTGCGGCGAATCTCCGGGGCGGTGAAGCGGTCGCGATTCTCGTAATCATCTTCGCTAAACAGCCGCACACAGATACCCGGTCCCACGCGCCCGCAACGTCCGGCACGCTGATCGGCCGAGGCCTGTGAGATCGGCTCGATCGGCAATCGTTGGGTCTTCGAGCGGGCCGAATAGCGGCTGATCCGGGCCGTGCCGGGGTCGATCACGTAACGGATGCCCGGCACGGTCAACGACGATTCTGCCACGTTGGTGGCGATCACGATCCGGCGATGTTTGTGTGGACGGAAGATCCGCTGCTGCTCGGCGCCCGGCAGGCGGGCATAGAGCGGCAGGATCTCCGTACGCCGCCGCCCATCGTCGCCCGGCAGCCGGCGGCCGCGCAGCACCTTGGCCAATTCGTGGATGTCGCGTTCGGTGGGGGCGAAGATCAGCACGTCGCCGTCGTCGATCAACGCGAGTTCCTCGACCGCGCCGGCCACGGCCGCGATCCAATCGGCCTCGCCGTCTTCGTCGTCGGCCAACGGGCAATGGCGCAGTTCGACCGGGAACATCCGCCCGCCGACCTCGATGATCGGCGCCGGGTCGTTGCCGGAGGGAAAATGCCGGGCGAATCGCCGGGCATCGATCGTGGCCGACGTGATAATCACCTTCAAGTCCGGCCGCTTCGGCAACAGCCGCTTGAGATAACCGATCAGGAAATCAATGTTCAGCGACCGCTCGTGGGCCTCGTCGAGGATGATCGTGTCGTATTGCTCGAGGAACCGGTCGCCCTGCGTCTCGGCCAGCAGGATGCCGTCGGTCATCAGCTTCACACAGGTGTTCTCGCCGGTCGAATCGGCGAAGCGGATCTTGAATCCCACGAGTTGCCCCAGCGGCGAGCCGAGTTCCTCGGCGATCCGCGCGGCGACCGAGCGGGCGGCGATCCGCCGCGGCTGCGTATGGCCGATCGTGCCGGTCGCCCCGCGTCCGAGACCAAGGCAGATCTTGGGCAACTGCGTCGACTTGCCGGAGCCGGTCTCGCCGCAGACGATCACCACCTGATTCGCGTCGATCGCCGCGGCAATCTCTTCGCGGCGTCCGCAGACGGGCAGTTCTTCCGGGTATTTGATCGCCGGCACGGACCGGCGGCGGCGATTCGCCCGGGCACACGATTGCTCGATTTCCTGCCAGAACTTCCGCACCCGCCGCTCGACGCGTTCGCCCTCTTTGGCGTCTCGCATCAGCCCCTTCAGACGTCGGCGCAGCCGGTAGCGGTCGGCCGTCATGGCCTCGCCGATGCGGATCTCCAGGTCACCAAACACACTGTCACCAAACGCACTCACTTCTCGAACCCAAACTCCATCTCATTCGGCCAGCTTCGGCTCCGGTTGGGGTGGAAGCGGTGGCTGATGCCTGCGGCCGCGCTGTCTGCGGCGGCCAGTTTCATGCCCGACCCGCGCTCGCCGTGGTTGACGCGGAGGCCGAACTTGAGCGTATTGCCGGCGTCGAGGCGGGCCTTGGCGTGCGGGATTTCCGACCAGGGCAGGGCACACTCGACGATCCGGACTCCTTCCTGGTATCGAACCTCGAGCTTGCCCGACTTGACCGGCGTCCGGCTCGCAAAACCTATCCCCCCCTAGGTACTTCCTGATACAATCCCCAATTGGATGCAACGAGCTTACGCTACGGCTCAGGCCAACATCGCTACGAAGCGATGAAGGGATAACGCTGTCCTGTTAGGCAAAAGGTGGCGACGATGCAAGATAACTTGAATGAGGTCGGCGGATGCTGTCGGGTGGCGTCCGGCTTGGTCATGGCGGTCGCCGCCGTCTTCTTTGCACTCCACGTTCTGATCCTCCCTGTCGGAGTGATCGCAATTTGGTTCTTCGGGGAGCAAGAGGAGCGGGAACTGGCACCCTTCTTAGCTATGGCCATACCGGTTTATGCCGCCGCGGCCCTGTTCTTCTTCTGGTTGGCAAGGCGACTGCTCCGAGGCGAACGCGCCGCAAACGGCGTCACAGTCCTTCCGCTGTGGTTCATCCAGATTTCCGGAGCGCTGCTACTGGTAGGTATGCTCTTCAATGCGTATTCAGTGTATGTCAAGCGCGACCCCGAGATTCCGGAATACGCGGTGCTAGGGTTCACTACATTCATTACGATTTCGATATCGATGATGATCGTGCCGTGGCTCGTGAGACGACGCTTGAGAACTGGCGGGTCCAGACTGGGCAGGTGAAAGCCTTTAGATCCTCGGCGGAAACTGCTCCGGTCCGATGTGACACGGGCCGTGCCGTTCAGGCCGAAGACCTCCTCGTAGTTGTGCATGTCCGGCAAGTCGCCCCAGCCGGCGTGGAGGGCAGGCGGAGAAACGAGCAAGACGAACGCCGCGCATGCGATGACGACGGAACGTAGCGACCGCAGGATGTGTGAACGCGTCGTCAACCATCGTCCGTTCATGGGGCTTCTCCGTTCTTGGCCAAGGCCCCTTCACCCGCCAAGAGCCTCTCGACCATTGTCGTCGTTAGAGGAGAAAACGCAATGGCCCTACGCCCGGGCGAAGGCGGTTGCGTTGTACGGAAGTGAGTTGCTTGCTTTGAGTTGTGTTTGGT